>JBJTLX010000238.1:0-7517 GCA_046063245.1 Novosphingobium sp. | reverse complement strand
GGGCCGGGCTCGCCGCGCCGATCAGCCCGGGCAAGTGCGCCTCGTCGACGCGGTAGGGTCGCCCGTCGGCGCGCGCGACCTTGCCGCCGGCCTCGTTGACGAACAGCACCCCGGCGGCGTGATCCCAGGCCAGGGTACGCTCGAAGATCGAGACGTCGTTGATGCCGCAGGCGATGCGCGGGTACTGTTCTGCAGCACAGCGCGGAATATCGACCAGTTCGTAATGCGGCGCGATGTGCCGGCGCATCGCCTCGCGCTTGGCCGGGTCCATGAACACCAGCGAGATCGCCGCGACCGGCCTTTGCCGCCCCGATGGGCTGGCCCTAACCGGATCGCCCATGATGAAGGCGCCGCCGTCCTTCACCGCATGGCAGAAGCGCCCGCTGAGCGGATCGTAAAGCCACCCGGCCTTGGTCTCGCCGCGCTCGCTGAGCGCCACCAGCACCCCGAACGGACCCTTGCCATTGGCAAAATTGTTGGTCCCGTCGACCGGATCGATGATCCAGCACAGGTCGTCGCCCAGCCTTTCGAGCAGCGCCGGGTTGGCGCTTGCCGCCTCTTCGCCAACGATCGTCGCCTCGGGCAGGATCCGCGAAAGGCCCTCGGCCAGGATCAGTTCGGCCTCGCGGTCTGCGATGGTGACGAGGTCGTTGCCGCCCTTGTCCTCGATCTGGCCCGCGGTGAGCGTCTGGTAGCGCGGCATGATCGCCCGTTCGACCGCGTCGATGATCACCGGATAGACCGCCCGGGTCAGGGCATCGGCGATCACGAGCGATAGTCTGCGTTGATCGAGATGTAGCCGTGGGTCAGATCGCAGGTCCACACCGTGGCGCGGCCCTGGCCCAGACCCAGATCGACTTCGATCGTCACGTCCTGGCCCTTGAGAGGCGCCGCGACCGGGGCTTCGTCGTAATCGGGCAGCGGGAGGCCCTCGCGCGCGCACCAGGTGCCGCCGAAGCCGATCGACAGACGGTCGCGGTCGGCGGGTTCACCGGCCTTGCCCACCGCCATGACCACGCGGCCCCAGTTGGCGTCTTCCCCGGCAATCGCGGTCTTGACCAGCGGCGAGTTGGCAATCGCCAGCCCGACCCGGCGCGCGCTGTCATCGCTGACCGCGCCGCTGACCGAAATGGCAATGAACTTCTGCGCGCCTTCGCCGTCGCGGACGACCAGGTGGGCCAGCTGCAGGCAGACATCGTGCAGCGCTGCGGCGAAGGCATCGGCGCCGGGGCTGTCGAAGCCGCGTAGCGGGGCGTTGCCCGCCGCGCCGGTGGCAAAGGCCAGCACGGTGTCGCTGGTCGAGGTATCGCTGTCGACCGTGATGCAGTTGAAACTGCTCGCGCTGGCCGCGCTCAGCAGTTCCTGCAGGAATTCCGGTGCAACCGCGCAGTCGGTGAAGACATAGCCCAGCATCGTCGCCATGTCGGGGGCTATCATCCCGCTGCCCTTGATGATCGCGCCGAGCGTGACCGTCTTGCCGCCGACCATCGCGGTGGCCATCGCGCCCTTGGCGAAGGTATCGGTTGTGCCGATGGTGTCGGCGGCGTCCTGCCAGCTGCACGGCGCCGCGCCAAGCGCGGCGGCGACCCCTGCCTGGGCCTTGTCCTTGGGCAGGGGGACGCCGATCACCCCGGTCGAGGAGACGAACACCGCTTCGCGCGCGCAGCCGAGATGCGCCGCAACCTGGTCCATGATCGCCTCGACCGCCTCGCGCCCGCGATAGCCGGTGAAGGCGTTGGAATTGCCGGCATTGACCACCAGCGCGCGGGCCTGCCCCTGCGCCACGTTGGCACGGCCCAGCTCGACCTCGGACGAGCAGCAGACGTTGCGGGTGAAGACCCCAGCCACGCTGGTCCCCTCGGCCAGCTCGACATAGGTCAGGTCGCAGCGGCCCCAGTCCTTGTATCCCGCGCGCGCCACGCGCAGCGTTACCCCGGCGATCGGCGGGATCGCGGGAAACGGCTGGGCGAGGGGGGAAACGGAATGCGCCATCGCGGTGTTCTTACTGCCCCAGCATCACCAGCGCGGCCGGCGCGGCGCTGCTGCGCGGGGTGACGATCCATTTCAGGATCTGTCCCGCGGTGCCCTGGACGGGGCCGTCATCGGTGTTGTTGACCAGGATCCGGCCGTCGGTGGTGATGGTGAAGGTGCCGTCCATTTCGGGCACCGGCACCTTGCCGTCGCCCTTGACCTTGTCCATCGCCGCCATCGCGGCAAGGTTGCTCATCGCGTTGCCGCTGCCCGATGACGGGCCGAAGCCGGGGGCATCGACCCGCACCGAGCCATCGGCGCGGCGGTTGAGCACGACGAAGGCATTGGCCATCGGGAAGCGCTCGATCGTCGGGAAGGCAAAGTCGTGGTCGATCCGCCCGGCGATCGCGAAGTCAACCTCGAACAGCCCGTCGCCCTTGTAAACCACGCTTTTCCAGCCGGCCTGCTTGCGCAGTCGCTCGGCCATTTCCTCGGCCGCGCGGGGGCTGGTCGGATCGATCCCGCCGAACAGCACCTTGGCCTGCTCGGCATCCTTCTTGGCCTTTTCGGCGGCGGCTACCTTGCCCTCTTCCCAGCGCGTCTTCTGCGCGGCGATCTCGGCAGCGGTGCAGGGGCGGCTGTCGACGCTGTCGTCGTCATAGCATTTTTCCTGCTCGAACACGCCCTTGTCCTTGCGGTCCATTTCGGCCAGCTTGGACAGGCCGAGCATCGAGATCTGCCCGGTATAGGCAAAGCTGAACCGCCCGTCCTTACGCAGGTCGAGGTTCGAGACGAACTTACCCGGCGAAAGCAGGCAAGCGGCCAGCAGCAGGCTCATCCCGGCCACCAGCCCGGCTGCGGCAAACCGGCGAAGCGAAAGGCGTTGGGTCATCGGTCGGTCTCCCTCGGGATCGGGTCAGGTGCGCGTGGCGACCGCATAGAGCGCGATCGCGGCGGCGTTGGAAACGTTCAGGCTTTCGATCGTCCGGGTGATCGGCAGGCGCGCGACAGCATCGCAGTGCTGCGTGACATTATGACGCATGCCTTCGCCTTCGGCGCCGAGCACCAGCGCGACGGGACCGGCCGGCAGCGCCTCTGCCAGGGTGGCGGTGCCATCGCCGTCCAGTCCGATCCGCCAGTAACCGGCCTCGGCAATCTCTTCCAGCGCGCGCGACAGGTTGACCACCCGCACCCACGGCACCGCCTCGAGCGCACCCGAGGCGCTCTTGGCGACCGTGCCCGATTCAGGCGGGGCGTGGCGATCCTGGGTGACAATCGCGCAGGCGCCGAACGCCGCGGCCGAGCGCAGGATCGCGCCGACATTGTGCGGATCGGTGACCTGGTCGAGCACCACCACCGGGCGCGCCGGATCGCCGTCCAGCACATCGCCCAGAAACACGTCCTCCAATGCGTCGCATTCCAGCACCAGCCCCTGGTGCGGCGCGTCGCGCGCGACCAGCCGGGCCAGATCGGCCGGCGCGGCATATTCCAGCGGGAAGTTGGCGGGCAGTTCGCCGTCGAGCGATTCCACGCCCTCGCGCGTCGCCCACAGCTTGCGGTGGTTGCGTTCGGGGTTGTTGAGCGCGGCTTCGACCGCATGGCGGCCCCACAGCCGCACCGCGCCGGTGCTGGCCCGGCCAGATCCGCGGCCGCCCTCCATCCGCCCTGCGCGTCCGCGCAAAGCCCGTTTTCCGTCGCGCGGGCGGTTCATCCGATTGGTTCCCTTGGCATGGCCGCTCCCTGCCAGTGCACGCGGCGCGACGCAACTGTTGACAGGGGCGGGCCCATTCGGCATTGGCGCGCTTCCCTCGGCCGGAGGTTCCCAGTGGGGACCGCATTTCGGGGCGACCCGTCACCGGCAAGCTGGTGTGGACAGGTGGCCGAGTGGTTAATGGCAGCAGACTGTAAATCTGCCCGCGAGAGCGTACGGTGGTTCGAATCCACCCCTGTCCACCACCCTTCGCCCTATGGGCTTCGGGTGGCAGGCCACCACAGGCTTGCCTGGCAAAGCCCATAGGGCGAAGGGTGTCTCCCGTAGCCTTGGCGTAGGGAGGCGTACATGTGGTATGTCTATTTCCTCCGGCTTGCCAACGGCGATGTCTATGTTGGTTCGACCAATGATCTGAAGCGCCGCGTGCGGTCACATCAATCTGCGCATGTTGTATCCACCAAGCGCCACTTGCCCGTTTCCCTGCTGAGCTATGTTGCCGTCGCGGACGAGCAACACGCGAGGGCTCTTGAGCGGTATTTCAAGTCGGGGTCTGGAAAGGCATTTGCGAAGAAGCGCTTCTGGCTCGGCTCAGGTGAAAGCGCGCCGCTGACCGGCGCACCTCTTGTCCCCGCAATCGGGTCGGATTAGACGACGGACATGACCATGATCACCCCCGTCATCTCCGCGACCGGACTGTTCACGCCGCCCGATGTCATCACCAACGACGAGCTGGTCGACAGCTTCAATGCCTATGTCGCGCAGCACAATGCGCAGCGTGCCGATGCGATCGCAGCGGGCACGGTGGCCGAACTGGTGCCCAGCTCGGCCGAGTTCATCGAGAAGGCCAGCGGGATCAAGGCGCGGCACGTGATGAGCAAGGCGCCGCTGCTCGATCCGGCGATCATGGCGCCGCGCTGGGCCGAGCGGCCCGATGACGAACTTTCAGTGCTGGCCGAAATGGGCGTCCACGCCGCGCGCGATGCCTTGCACAGCGCGGGGCGCGATCCCAAAGACGTCGATGCGGTGCTGTGCGCGGCCTCCAACCTGCAGCGCCCCTATCCGGCGATGGCGATCGAGATGCAGCACGCACTGGGGATCGACGGGTTCGGTTTCGACATGAACGTCGCCTGCTCTTCGGCGACCTTCGGCATCCAGACCGCGGCGGACTACATCCGCGCCGGGAATGCGCGATCGGTGCTGGTGGTGAGCCCGGAAATCTGCACCGGTCACAACAATATGCGCAACCGCGACAGCCATTTCATTTTCGGCGACGTTGCCTCTGCCGTGCTGGTCGAGGCCGCGGACATGGCCCCGCGGCCGCACTGGCAGATCGTCGGGACCAGGTTGAAGACGGTGTTTTCCAACAACATCCGCAACAATTTCGGCTTCCTCAACCGCGCCACGCCCGAAACCGCGGACGCCGCCGACAAGCTGTTCGTCCAGGAAGGCCGCAAGGTGTTCAAGGAAGTGGTGCCGATGGTCGCCGCCATGATCGTCGAGGAGGCGCAGCGGCTGGGTATCGATCCGGCCGGGCTGCGGCGGCTGTGGCTGCACCAGGCCAACCAGGGGATGAACCGCCTGATCGCGCAGCGGGTGCTGGGCCACGAAGCCAGCGAGGACGAAAGCCCGACCGTGCTCGACACCTATGGCAATACCTCGAGCGCCGGCTCGATCATCGCCTTCCACCTCAATCAGGCCGATCTGCAGGACGGCGATACCGGCCTGATCTGTTCGTTCGGGGCGGGCTATTCGGCCGGCACGGTGTTTGTGCGGAAGGTCGGCTAGGCCAGTTCGGCCAGGCCCGTCTTGCGGTCCCACCAGGCGATGAAGCGGCCCGACAACTTCCACAGCAGCCAGACCGCCACCACCGAGACCAGCCCGTCGACCGCGTAGTGGTAGGCCAGGTGGACCGAGCCGATCCAGATCACGATGAAGAACCAGAAGAACAGCCGGCCCAGCCGCGGCGAAACCTCGCGCGCGGTCAGATAGAACAGGACGCAGATGGCGACGTGCATCGATGGCATCGCGCTGATCCCGCTGCCCAGCCCGCTGTCATTGTCGCGAAAGTGCGACAGCAGGTAATTCTGCACCGACAGCGTCACCACCGGAAAATGCTCCTGGTTGACCGTGCGCAGATAGGCGCGCAGCACGACATAGTGCGAATTGCCCATCATCGGGCCGATGAACGCCGGGCCGTAAGAGGCAAACAGCGTTGCCATCACCCCGCCGATCACGCTCCAGCTGAGGGCAAAGCACAGGAAGAACTGGCGGCGCAGGCGATTGCCGATCCGCGCAAACAATACCCACGCACAGCCGACGTAGTTGAGCACCAGCCAGGCGGTGTAGATCAGCGCGAGCGCCGCGGTGATCGGGGCATAGCCGATGAACGGCTGCAAGACCTGCCAGGGATCGTGGCCGAAGAACAGGATGCGGTCGAGCTGGATGAAGGTCGCGTCCCAATTATAGGCGTGGAGCGTCGGAATTGCCGATTTGATCGCCGAAAAGAACGGCAGCAGACTGATCTGCATCAGCAGGATCGGCAGTCCGCCCAGGCACCGTTCGAGAAAGTCCCGGTTGCCGAAACTGGTGCGGTAGATCAGCGCGATCGGGCTCTTCGGGCGCGCGCGCAGCAGCAGCACGCCAACATTGAACAGAATCAGCACGCCGATCGCCCAGAGGTAAAGCTGGGCGTTGAGGACCAGCGCAGACGGCTGATAATGCATGCCGCGCGTGGCGAGGACCATGCTGCAAATCTGGAACAGAAGCAGGGTTATGCCGATCACCGGCACGTCGCTGCGCAGCCGCAGCGCCAGTCTGGCGAGCAGGCTTGCGGGCACGTGTGGGCGCAGCGCGGCGTACATGGCTGTTTGCCTAGGCGTTTCATGGTATCAATACGGTTAATGCCCGGCCCGCTGCACGCCGCGCTTGTTCGGGCCGGGCCAAGTGCCTAGATGGGGCCGATGTCCAACGAAATTCTCGACAACCGGGGCCGCGGCCAGGCCGGGTGGACCTGGCCCAGCGTCCACCCCGAAGGCCGCAAGTTCGCCCTCATCGCCGCGGCCGCCTCTGCCGCCTGCGCCTTCATGGCGTGGGAAACGCTGGCCTGGCCGCTCGCCGCGCTGGTCTTGTGCATCGGCGCGTTCTTCCGCGATCCGCAGCGCGTCACCCCGCGTGGCGACAGTTTCATCGTCTCCCCGGCCGACGGCCTGGTAACCCTGATCAAGACCTGCGAGCCGCCGCGCGAGCTGCAGATCGACGATGGCAGCGGGGTGCCGGGCATGGCGTCCGGGCCGGTGACCCGGATCTCGATTTTCATGTCGGTGTTCGATGTCCACATCAACCGCACCCCGATCGCCGGGACAGTGCGCCGCGTGGTCTATATCCCCGGCAAGTTCCTCAACGCCGATCTCGACAAGGCGAGTGAGGAGAATGAACGCCAGCACATCCTGGTTGAGCGCGGCGACGGGCTCAAGGTGGCCTTCACCCAGATCGCCGGACTGATCGCCAAGCGCATCGTGCCCTTCGTCAAGCCGGGCGACATGCTCGCTGCCGGGCAGCGGGTCGGGCTGATCCGGTTTGGCAGCCGGGTCGACGTTTACCTGCCCGTTGGGACCGAGCCGAAGGTGCTGATGGGGCAGAAGATGATCGCCGGTGAGTCCGTGCTGGCCGAGATCGGCCAGGCCCCGCTGATCGAAGGCGTCGGGCAGTGACCGAACCCGATCCGCCGCCGGCCCAGCTGCGCGGCGGGCTGAGCCTGCGCGCGATGGTGCCCAACGCGATCACCGCCGCCGCGCTCTGCGCGGGGCTGACCGGGATCCGCTTCGGGATCATGGGC
>JBJTLX010000237.1:0-2665 GCA_046063245.1 Novosphingobium sp. | reverse complement strand
CTCCAGCTTGAACACGTCGATCCCGCGGGTGATCTCGGTCGCATAGATCCGCCCCTTGTACCAATAGGCCGACCAGTAGCCGCCCAGGATCAGCTGGTCCTTGTCGATCGGGCCGCGGTCGAAATAGGCGATTTCCTTGGGGTTGGCGGCGTCGGTGAAGTCGATCACGCTGATCCCGCCCTGGTACCACGCCTGGACGAAGATATCGCGCCCCGGCACCGGGATGATCGAGCCGTTGTGCGCGACGCAGTTCTCCTTGTCGCTCTGCGGCGCGGGCAGCTTGTAATGGCCGCGGTAGACCAGCTTCCCGTTCTCGATCCCGTAGAAGGCGTCGGCCCCCCAGGTCTTGGGATCGCCGGCTTGGCAGCGCGGCCGCATCCCGCCGCCCCATTCGTCGGTGAACAGCACCTTGGTGCCGTCGTTGTTGAAGGTGGCCGAATGCCAATAGACAAAGCCCTTGTCCGAGACGTCATCGATCCGCTTCGGTTTGAGCGGATCGGAGATGTCGAGCAGAATGCCGTTGCCCGAACAGGCCCCGGCGGCGATCTTGCGGGCCGGGAATACGGTGATGTCGTGGCACTGGTCGGTCACGTCGGTGTCCTGGGTGCCTTCGCCGTGATCGCCGCCGCGCCACAGCCCGGCAATGCGGCCTTCGCTGGCAAAGACCCGCGGCCGGTCGACGATCCGCGCCGCGGCGGGATTGGCGATCGGGATCTCGATCAGGTCGATGCTGAACAGCGCGGTGTCGTCCCCGGCGGTGTCGGTGCACCCGCTCAGTTCCTCGCTCTTGCGCACGAACGACGTGCCCGAGGCATAGACGACGATCCGGCTGGCATCGGCGTCGACCACCGAATGGGTGTGGCTGCCGCGGCAGGTCTGGACCTGGCCGACCTGGCGCGGCCGGGTCACGTCGGAAATGTCGAAGATGCGGATCCCGCGAAAGCGTTCGGCGCTAACCTTGGCGTTCACGCCCTGCAGCCCGCAATCGGTGCGGCCGCGCGGTTCCTCGACGCTGGTGATCAGCAGTTTGCCGACGATCGAGACGTCGCCCTGGCCGCCCGGGCAGACCACCGAGCTGACCAGGCCCGGCACCCCGTCCTTGCCCAGGCGGTAGACGTTGAAGCCATGGAAGCTGCCGGCGATCATCATGTCCCCGGAAAAGGCCATGTCCGAATTCATGAAGTCGAGCAGCGCCCAGCGGTCGGCGAATTCGGGCTTGGGCGGTTCGCCGTCTTTCCTGGCCGGCTCGGCCGGCTTGTCGGCGTCCTTGGGCGATTTGGCCTTGAGCGGGAACAGCCCGGCCGGGTTGGCCGGATCGAAGAACCCCGGCGGCTTGGGCAGGCTGGCGATCTTGCGCAGGTTGAGCGCCGCCTCACCGGCATCGCGGAAGCCCGCGACCAGGGTGGCGCGCGGATCGCCCGACAGCCCGGCAAGCGTCTTGTTCATCCGCTCGATCTCGGCCTTCTGGTCGTTGGTGACATCGGTGGTGAACTGGAACATCGCCGGATCGTAAGCGGTGCCGGGTGCCTCGAGCAGGTCGCCGACCATGTCGAGTGCGCCGCGGTGGTGCGGGATCATCAGCTGCAGGAACAGCCGGTCGAACGCGGTGCCACTGGCCGCGGCCAGCGCCGCCATCTGCTCGGCACTGGCCATGCCCTTCATTGCTGGCATCGCCAAGCTCATGTGGCCTTCGTGGCCCATGTGCGCCATCGTCGGCATGGCCGCGGCCTCGCCCCGGTCGGCCAGCCACTTGCGCATGAACTTCATCTCGTCGGCCTGGCCGGCGTCGATCCGCCCGGCGATCGCGACGATTTCGGTATTGTTGGTCCGCGCCTTGACCAGCGCGGCCATGTCGACCGCCTGCTGGTGATGGGTAATCATGTGCTGCATGAACGCGACGTCGGCGGGGGAATAGCCGGAATTGGCCAGCTTGCTCGCCGCTTCGGCGGTGATCGTGCGCGGCGCCTGGCCCGGCGCGCCGGGCATGGTGATCGGCGCGGTCTGGGCCAGCGCGGCGCTTGCCGTTCCGACCAGAAAACCCGCCATTGCCAGCTGTGCAAAGCGCTTCATATCCTGTCCCCCAATTGCCTGTTGCGCGCTGGCTAACATGCAATCGCGGCAGAGCTAAAGCGGTTTGTCAGGAACGGCGCCGCCGACAAAACAATTGGGGCGCACCGGCCGTGCCGATACGCCCCTCTCCCCTCCCGGAAGATCGTGTGCTGAACCCCGCCGACCTTTGCTGGCCAATTCGGGGATGACGCCGCGCTCCTAGCGCGCAAGGCGCAACGACCGCAAGGGCGCTGCGACGAATCGTGCAATGGTGTTGCGTGTCTGCCACGCCCTGCTTGGCGCTTATTGCGCAAACTCCGCCCGGCGTGGTCCAAGATAACCGAACAGGTAGGCGCCGACCTTGCGCATCTGGATTTCCTCCGCGCCTTCGGTGATCCGGTAGCGGCGGTGGTGGCGATAGATGTGTTCGAACGGCTTGTGCCGCGAATAGCCGATCCCGCCGTGGACCTGCATTGCCCGGTCGGCGGCTTCGCAGACCAGGCGGTTGGCGTAATAGTTGCACATGCTGATCTTGTCGGACAGCTGGTGCTCCAGCTCCTTGTGCGGGATCTGGTCCATCTGCCAGGCGGTCTGATAAATGAAGGCGCGCAGCATC
>JBJTLX010000236.1:0-2725 GCA_046063245.1 Novosphingobium sp. | reverse complement strand
GCCTACAGCTCGCCGATCTGGTATACGCCTGCGGCCTGAGGACCGGTCCCCCATGACCTGGCGCAGCCGCGCGGCAGACCTGCTGCGCGAACCCCTGGTGCATTTCCTGCTGGCCGGCGCGGCGGTCTATGCGCTGCTCGCCGGGCGCGCGCCGGACCTGGGCGAGCGCCGCATCGTGGTCAACGAGGCGGTGGTTACCCAGCTCGCCGCGCGCTGGAACGAAAATTACCGCCGTGCGCCCAGCCCCGCCGAACTCGACGGCCTGATCGAAGATTATGTCCGCGACCAGGCCTATTACCGCGAGGCGCTGCGGCTCGGGCTCGACCAGGACGACGATGTGGTCGTGCGGCGGATGCGCAACAAGATGATCGCGCTGGCCACCAGCGAAGCCGAGGCGGCAGAGCCAAGCGACGCCCAATTGCAGGCGCTGCTCGACAAGGATCCGGCGCGATACGCCCCCGAAACCCGCTTCAGCTTTGCCCAGGTCTATCTCGGCCCGGATGATGAGAAGGTGCGCGCTGCTGCCAAGGCCGCGCTGAACCGCGGGGGCGATCCGATGCGCTTTGCCCAGCCCGTCCCAATACCTGCTGCGTTCACCGCCACCCCGGCCAGCGAAGTGGCCGGCTTGCTGGGCGATGACTTTGTCGCCGCCTTGCGCCGGCAGCCGCAGGGCCAATGGCGCGGCCCGGTGGTGTCTGCAATCGGCCTGCACCTTGTCCGCGTCACCGCGCGGACTGCCGACGCGAAGCCGCGCCTCGCCGAGGTGCGCCAGGCGCTGGAAAACGACTGGCGCGCCGATGCCCGGCGCCGGGCCGAGGATGCCGCCTATCGCCGCATCCTCGATGGCTATGACGTCAAGATCGAAATGCCGCGATGACCTGGCGCTGGCTGGCGGCGTGGCTGCTAACTTGCCTGGCGCTGGCCAATCCCGCGCGCGCCGATGAATTGCGGCCGGGCTATCTCGAGCTGACCCAGCGCGATGCCGCGCATTGGCAGATGATCTGGAAGGCCCCGATCCTGGGCGGCCTGGCGACACGCGCCCGCCCGGCCCTGCCCGCTTTCTGCACCACCGACCCGGCCCAGTCGCGGATCGAGGGCGGCGCGGTCGTCGCGGCGATGGCGGTGACCTGCACCCGCCCGCTCGACAACGCGCAGGTCGGGATCGCCGGGATGGAGGCGACCTTCACCGATGCCCTGCTGCGTGTCGCCCCGCTCGGCCGTCCGGTGCAGGCCGAGCGCCTGACCCGCGATCATCCGCTGGCCAGGATCACCGCCGTGCCCGAACGCTGGCAGGTCGCGCGGACCTATCTGGTGCTCGGCTTCGATCATATCCTGACCGGATACGACCACCTGCTGTTCGTGATCACGCTGGTCCTGCTGCTTGGCCGGCTGGGCGTGACAGTGCGCGCGGCGACGGCCTTTACCGTGGCCCATTCGCTGACCCTGGCGGGGACGACATTGGGCCTGTTCGGCCTGGCCCAGGCCCCGGTCGAGGCGCTGATTGCGCTGTCGATCGTCTTCCTCGCGGTCGAGATCGTCAAGCAGGGCACGGGTGCGGCGCGATTGTCGCAACGCATTCCGTGGCTGGTCGCTTTCGGCTTCGGGCTGATCCACGGCTTCGGCTTTGCCGGCGCGCTGCGCGAGATCGGCCTGCCCCCGGGCGATGTGCCGACCGCGCTGCTGACGTTCAACCTGGGGGTCGAGCTCGGCCAGCTGGCGATCATTGCCGCGGTGCTGGCGGCCATCGCCGCCCTGCGACGCCTTGCCCCCGCGGCGCTGCGCCCGGTCACGCTGGTGCTGGCCTATGCCATCGGCACCATTGCCAGCTACTGGTTTGTCGACCGCCTGCTGAGCTAAATTTCCCCGCGACAGCGATGCGCTTGCAGCTATAGGCGGGGCAAGGATCGAAGGAGAGAACCGAGATGCAAGACGCCGTTCTGTATGATGCCGCCCCCAACGGCGTGGTCACCCTGACGATCAACCGCCCCGAACTGCGCAATCCCATTTCCGATGCCGAAGTGGTCGACGGCCTGCTGGCCGTGCTGCAGCGGATCGAGGCCGATCCGACCGTGCGCGTCGCAATCCTGACCGGGGCGGGCAAGGCGTTCAGCTCGGGCGGCAACATCAACGCGATGAAGCCCAATGCCGGGGGCCTCAACGGCGGCCTGCCGGCGCGCACGCGGGGCAATTACAAGCGCGGGATCCAGCAGCTGCCCGTCGCTTTCGCCGCGCTGGAAGTGCCGGTGATCGCCGCGGTCAACGGCCCGGCGATCGGCGCGGGCCTTGATCTGACCTGCATGTGCGACCTGCGCATTGCCGGGACAAGCGCCAAGTTTGCCGAAAGTTTCGTCAAGCTGGGGATCATCCCCGGCGATGGCGGCGCCTGGTTGCTGCAGCGGGTGGTCGGCTTTGCCAAGGCCGCGGAAATGTCGCTGACCGGTGACATGATTGATGCCCAGGAAGCGCTCGCCTGCGGGCTGGTGTCGCGCGTGGTGCCCGACGCCGAACTGATGGACGCGGCGCGCGCCCTGGCCGACCGGATCGCCGCCAACCCGCCCTTCGCGGTGCGGATGACCAAGCGCCTGCTGTGGGAAGCGCGGCGCAGCGATCTGGGCACGGTGCTGGAAATGTCGGCAGCGATGCAGGCGGTGGCCCACGCCACCGGCGATCACGAAGAGGCGGTCGACGCCTTTCTTGAAAAGCGCACGCCGGTGTTCAAGGGCGA
>JBJTLX010000018.1:0-13902 GCA_046063245.1 Novosphingobium sp. | reverse complement strand
CCCGACAGGCGGACTGTCTGACCGACTTCGGCGGCGGTGAGCGCACCGCAAGTGTGTAACGATAAAGATGCATCGAAACTCTTTCCAAGCAGCCCACTTTGATGCAGGGGCGAAAGCGCGGGCTAACAGGCGAATCCCGCGCTTTTGTCAAGCCAAGGCCCCGCACGGGGTCAACTACAGAAAAGAACGATGAAGATACATCCTCTGATTACGACGTCCGAAGCACTTTCGGACCTCTGCGCCCGTCTTGCGAAGGCTGATTTCGTGTGCGTTGACACCGAATTCATGCGTGAAAACACCTATTGGCCCAAACTCTGCCTGATCCAGATCGCAGATGAGAACGAAGCCGCAGCGATCGACCCACTGGCCAAGGACATTGACCTGTCCCCCCTGCTCGACCTGCTGGTCGATAACGAGGACGTGCTCAAGGTGTTCCACGCCGGCGGGCAGGAAGGCGAGATCGTCTACAACCTGACCGGACGCACGCCGCACCCGATCTTCGACACCCAGATCGCGATGATGGCGATCAGCCAGAGCGAGCAGATCGGCTATTCCAACCTGGTCGAATCGTGGCTGGGGCTGCAGATCGACAAGGGCGCGCGCTTTACCGACTGGTCGCGCCGCCCGCTGTCCGAACGGCAGATCGAATATGCCATCGGCGACGTGACCCACCTGGCGAAAATCTTCCCCAAGATCCTGAACCGGCTCAAGAAGACCGGACGCGGGGTGTGGCTCAACATCGAGATGGAAAAGCTCGCCGATCCGTCCGGTTACCGCAACGATCCCGCGCTCTCTTGGCTGCGGATCAAGGCCGCCGGGCGCAATCCGGCGATGCTTGGCCGCTTGAAGGCGATCGCCCAGTGGCGCGAGATCGAGGCCCAGGACAAGAACATCCCGCGCGGGCGCATCGCCCGCGACGAGACCCTGGCCGACATCGCCAGCCATCCGCCCAAGAAGCAGGAAGACCTGGCCAAGGTTCGCGGGCTTTCGCCGGGCTGGAAGGACAACGAGATCGGCCGCCGCCTGATGCTGGCGATCGAGAATTCGGTTCCCCTGTCGGACGATGAGCTGCCCCCGCGGACCCCGCGCGGCGCGCCCTTGGGCAAGGAAGGCGCGCTGGTTGCCGACCTTCTCAAACTGCTGCTCAAGATCCGCAGCCGCGAAATCGACGTCGCCGCGCGGCTGCTGGCGCGCAGCGAAGACCTGGAACTGCTGGCCGCGGGCGTGCGCCAGCTGCCGCTGCTGGAAGGCTGGCGCTTCGAGGTGTTCGGCAAGGACGCGCTCGATCTGGTCGAGGGCAAAATGGCCTTCGCGGTGGTCAACGGCAAGCTCAAGATGACCCACGTCGATGACGTGGTCGAGGAGCCGGAGAGCGCCGGGTGACCGGCTATCTGCCCACGCTCAAGCAGCTGCAATATCTGGTCGCGCTGCACGAGCATGGGCACTTCGGCCGCGCCGCCCAGGCCTGTTTCGTCTCGCAATCGACGCTGTCGGCGGGGCTGCGCGACCTGGAGACCCTGCTGGGCGTGATCCTGGTCGAACGGACCAAGCGCACGGTGCGGTTCACCCCGCTCGGCAATGGCGTGGTGGCCAAGGCGCACCGCGTGCTGCGCGAGGCGGAGGAGCTGGGCGACATGGTCCGTTCGGCGGGCCAGCCGCTGTCGGGGGACGTGCGAATGAGCGTGATCCCGACGATCGCGCCGTTCCTGCTGCCCCGCATGCTGCCGCGCCTGCGCCGCGAACGGCCCCAGCTGAAACTGTTCCTGCGCGAGGAAACCAGCGCCGCGGCGATCGAATCGCTCCACCACGGGCGCAGCGATTGCGTGCTGCTGGCCCTGCCCTTCGCAACCGGCGAGGTCGAGCGCGAGACGATCGAACTCGATGCGCTGTGGGTCGCCTTCCCCAAGGGCGATCCGCGCGATCCGCCCGCGGAGATCAGCCCCGAGCTGATCGACGAGGCTCGCCTGCTGCTGCTCGAAGACGGGCACTGCCTAAAAGAGCACGCCCTGGCTGCCTGCAACCGCCCCGAACTGCGCGCCAGCGCGACGATGATCGGGACCAGCCTGCACACGCTGGTGCAAATGGTCGACAACGGCCTGGGGCTGACCATGCTGCCCGAAATGGCGATCGACGCCGGGATCCTGAATGGCACCAATGTCGTCGCGCGCCCGCTCAAGAGCACCAGCGCCAATCGCGAGATCGCGCTGGTGTGGCGCAAGAACAGCCCGCGCAGCGATGAGTTCCGCTTGCTGGCCGAGGAATTGCGGGCGGGCTAAGGCCGCCGTCAGTCCATGTGCTTGAGGCCTACCCGCAGGTAATCCCATCCGGTGATTACTGTCAGCACCGCCGCCGCCCACAGCGTCGCCAGGCCGACCGTGTGCGGCACATTCAGCGCCAGCCCGCCCAGCGTTACGTTCCACCACGGCAAGGCATGGCCGAGGATCAGCGCGCCGAGGCAGACCATCTGGAAGGTGGTTTTCCACTTGGCCAGCCTGCTGACCGGGACCGAGACCTGCAGCCCGCCCAAAAACTCGCGCAGACCCGACACCGCGATCTCGCGCGCCAGGATCACCAGCCCGTCGATCACGTGCATATCGCCCACGAACGGCCCGGTCAGCACGCCCTGGGCGGCCAGGACCAGAATGACCGTGGCGACCATGATCTTGTCGGCAATCGGATCGAGGAACTGCCCCAGCTTGCTGACCGCGCCATAGGACCGCGCGACATAGCCGTCGAAATAGTCGGTGATCCCCATCAGGCAATAAAGCCCGAAGGCCAGCAGATAGCCCCACTCCCACTTCGGCCACCACAGCAGGAACGCCAGCAGCGGCAGCGTGACGATTCGCGACAGCGTCAGGATGTTGGGCAACGAGAGCATCGCTCCGCACCTTAGCGGGACAATGCCCCGTGCAAAAGAGTGCCAATTCCTCTTGTCCGCAGGCCAAGTCCCGCTAGGGTCCGCGCCAGTGCCGGGCTGCCGCAAAGCGAGTTCATGACCACCCAGACCCACCTGATCCACAGTCGGCGCTTTCTGCCGCTGTTCGTGACGCAGCTCCTTGGTGCCTTCAACGACAACCTGTTCAAGAACGCGATGGTGCTGTTCGTCGTCTACAGCGTCTATCAGTCCGAACAGGCCGAAGGGCTGTTCAGCGCGGTTGCCTCGGCCGTGTTCATCCTGCCGTTCTTTCTGCTTTCGGCGATTTCCGGGCAGCTGGCCGACATGCGCGACAAGGCGCGGATCATCCGCATCGTCAAGGCGGCGGAAATCGGCATCATGGCGGTCGGCGCGCTGGGCCTGGTGCTGGCCTGGAAGGGCCTGCTGGTTACCGGCGTGGCGATCCCGCTGATGCTGCTGGCGCTGCTCGGCATGGGGATCCACTCGACCTTCTTTGGCCCGATCAAATACGCCATCCTGCCCCAGCATCTGCACGAGAACGAAGTCCTGGCGGGCACCGGCCTGGTCGAGGCCGGAACCTATATCGCGATCCTGGCCGGGACGATCGTTGCCGGCTGGATCCCGGTCGAATGGGCCGCGGCGGGGGTGATCGTGACCGCGCTGGTCGGCTATGCGGTCAGCCGCCAGGTGCCCCCGGCCCCGCCGTTTCACGAGGCCGAACCACTCGACCTCCACTTCATCCGCGCCTCGATCACCCTGGTGCGCAACACCAGCCACGACCGCCGGGTGTTTCTGGCGATCATGGCGATCAGCTTTTTCTGGACCATCGGTGCGGTGCTGTTCATCCAGTTCCCGCCGCTGGCGAAGAACGTGCTGACCGCCAGCAAGGAGGTTGCCAGCCTGTTTCTGGTGATCTTCTCGATCGGGGTCGCGGTCGGCTCGATGTCGGTCAACGCCTTGCTCAAGGGCACGGTTTCGGCACGGTTTTCCCCGCCCTCGGTGATCCTGATGGGGGCCTTCGTCGTCGGCTTCTACTTCGTCTGCCGGCAATGGGTGCCGCATCCGGAAAACGGCCTGATTAACGTCAGCCACTTCATTGCCCAGCCGCTGGCGATACCGCTGATGCTGTGCCTGCTGGGGATCGCGGTATCCGGCGGGATGTTCGTGGTGCCGCTCTATGCCTTCCTGACAACCTTCGTCCACAGGTCGCAGACCTCGCGCACGATTGCCGCGAACAATATCGTCAATTCAGGGGCGATGGTGGTGGGATCGTTGATCGCTACCGGGCTGTCACTGGGCGGGGTGGCGATCGTCAACCAGCTGCTGCTCAGCGCGGCGATGTGCCTGGTTTCCGCCTGGATGGCCGCGCAGCTGGTCAAGGCCGAGCGCGCGGCCGCCTGAATCAGGCGATGAACAGGCTGACCGCGACGAACGACGCGCAATAGGTTGCCGCCACGTCGCGCAGCATCGCGCGCGTCAGCCCCGGCCAGCGCGGGCGGCTGATCGCCTCGGCCTCGGTCAGGCGGACATGGGCGGGAAGGTTCGCCAGGAACGGGTGCCGGGCAGCTTCGTCGGTCAGGACAAGGGCTCTTCTCATGCCCGCGAGGTTAAGACTTTCTTCACCATGCGCCAGCCGGAAAATCGTGGTTAATGAAAGGTTTCCCAGGCTGGGACAGTAACCATCCCCGTCCACCAGTTTTGCCCTGCGTTGCCCCTTGGCGGCGCAGTGGCTAAGGCGGCGCAATGACCCAAGCCAAAACCATCACCGGCGGGCGCCTGCTCGTCGATTGCCTGATCGCCCAGGGCTGCGACCGGATCTTTACCGTCCCCGGCGAAAGTTTCCTCGCCGTGCTCGATGCGCTGCACGACAGCCCCGAAGTGCAGACCGTGGTCTGCCGCCAGGAAGGCGGCGCCGCGTTCATGGCCTGCGCCGACGGGACGATGACCGGGCGGCCAGGCGTGTGCTTCGTCACCCGCGGCCCGGGCGCGACCAATGCCAGCATCGGGGCCCATGTCGCGTTCCAGGATTCGCAGCCGCTGCTGCTGTTCATTGGCGATGTCGACCGCGGGATGAAGGACCGTGAAGGCTTTCAGGAGGTCGATTTCGGCCAGATGTTCGCCCCGCTGGCCAAGCTGGTGCTGCGCATCGACGATCCCAGGCGCATCCCCGAATATATCGCGCGCGCCTGGTCGACGGCGATTTCAGGGCGTCCCGGTCCGGTGGTGATCGCCCTGCCCGAGGACATGCTGCTGGAGCACGTCGCCGGAAGCGCCCCGCGCCCGGCGGTCCACCGCCCGGCCCAGGCGATGTGTCCCGATGCCATGACCACGCTGATGCAGCTGATCGGCGACGCCGCGTCGCCGGTCGCGATCGTCGGCGGCGCGGGCTGGCACGCCAAGGCGCGCGAACACTTCACCACCTTTGCCGAGCGGATCGGCCTGCCAGTGGCCGGGGCCTTCCGCCGCCAGGACGCCATTTCCAACGCCAGCAAGGTCTGGGCCGGCAACCTCGGCTATGGCCCCAACCCCAGGCTGGTCGAGCGAATCAAGGCGGCCGATCTGGTCCTGGCAATCTGCGCGCGGCTGGGCGAGGCGACGACCGACAGCTACACCCTGCTCACCCCCGATCACCCCGGCCAGATCCTGGTCCACGTCCACCCCGACCCGGAAGAGCTGGGCCGGGTCTATCGCCCCGACCTGGCGATCTGCGCCGACATGGGCGAATTCGCCGAGATGGCCGCGCTATGGGACGACGACGTGGTGCCGTTCGATGCCGGCGAGGCGGCGCATCTCGAATGGCTCGACTGGACCACGGCCAAGCCGGCGCCCTACCCGCTTGACATGGCGGCCTGCGTCACCGCGATGCGCGAGACCTGGCCCGACGATGCGATCATCTGCAACGGCGCGGGCAATTTCTCCGGCTGGTGGCACCGCTACTGGCGCTACAATGGGTTCCCGACCCAGCTGGCGCCGACCGCCGGGGCGATGGGTTATGGCGTCCCTGCTGCGGTCGCCGCGGCGCTGCGCCATCCCGAGCGCCAGGTCGTCGCCCTGGCCGGCGACGGCGATTTCCTGATGAACGGGCAGGAACTGGCGACCGCGGTGCAATACGGCTGCGATCTGACCGTCATCCTGATCGACAATGCCACCTACGGCACCATCCGCATGCATCATGAGCGCGAGTTTCCGGGCCGCATTTCGGGCACGACGCTGTACAACCCCGATTTCGCCGCCTTGGCCCGCGCCTACGGCGGCTGGGCCGAGCGGGCCGAAACCACCGAGCAATTTGTGGCAGCGCTGGCCGAGGCCAAGGACCGCAAGGGGCTGCGCCTGATCCACGCCCTGATCGACGCCGAGCAGCTCAGCGCCGGCGGGGCAACGATTTCGGGGCTGCGCGCGAAGGCGAAGGGTTAGGCTTAGCAAGGTCCTCTCCATTTTTGGCGAATGCCACAAATGGGGAGGTGGATCGTCCGCAGGACGAGACGGAGGGGTAATGACGCAAGGGCAGAAACCCCTCCGTCATTTGCTGCGCAAATGCCACCTCCCCATTTGGCTTCGCAAAATGGAGAGGATCTAAGAGCCCGAAAGCCGCAGAATATGCGCCCATTCCTCGGGCTTGACGCCCGAGACCGAGAGCCGGAACTTGGTCAGCAGCTCCATGTCGGCCAGCGCCGGGTCGGCCTTGATTTCCTTGAGGCCGACCGGCCGCGTGAGCTTGCGCACCGGCTTGAGCTTGACCGAGGACCAGCGCTCGGTAGGATCAGTCGGATCGGGGAATGCCGCCTTGGAAATCTTGGCGATACCAACGATTTCAAGCCCGATGTTCGAGTGATAGAAGAATACCTCGTCGCCCACCTGCATCGCCCGCAGGTTGAGCCGTGCGGTATAGTTGCGCACCCCGTCCCAGGTGCCTTCGCCCTCGGCCACCAGATCGTCCCAGCTGTAGACGTCGGGCTCCGATTTCATCAGCCAGTACGATTTGATTTTGGTCATGTCAGCACCCGCAAAAGCGTCTATGCGCGCGCCATAGACAGATTCATACGGACCCGTCCACCATGGCCCTTACCTCCCTCCCCGTTCTCTCGCTGGCCGATGACAAGGCCCGCTTTTCGCAGGCAATCGGCGAGAGTTTCCGCACCTTCGGCTTCGCGCTGGTCAAGGATTTCGCCATCGACCGCGGGCTGATCGACCAGGCCTGGCGATTGTCGGAACAGTTCTTCGCCCTGCCCGAGGCGGAAAAGCGCGGCTACCACGATCCGGCGATCGGCGGGGCGCGCGGCTATACCCCGTTCGGGGTCGAAATCGCCAAGGACGCCAAGCATCACGACCTCAAGGAATTCTGGCACATCGGTCGCGACTTGCCCGCGGGCAGCCCGCTGGCCGATGCATCGATGCCGCCCAATGTCTGGCCGGCCCGGCCCGAAGGCTTTCAGGACGTCTTTTCCGAGCTTTACCGCCAGTTCGACGCGACCGGCGCAACGATCCTGTCGCGCATCGCGGTCTACCTCGGGCTTGACGAGCACTGGTTCGATCCGGGAATCGAGGACGGCAATTCGGTGATGCGCCTGCTGCACTATCCGCCGCTTGAAAACGTCGAGGGCGAGGCGATCCGCGCCGGCGCGCACGGCGACATCAACCTGATCACGCTGCTGCTCGGCGCCGAAGAGGCCGGGCTCGAGCTGCTCGGCAAGGACGGCAACTGGATCAGCGCCGCACCGCCCGAAGGCGCCATGGTGATCAACGTCGGCGACATGCTCGAACGGCTGACCAACCACGTCCTGCCGTCGACGATCCACCGCGTGCGCAATCCCGATGCGGCGCGCGCGGCCTTCAGCCGCTATTCGATGCCGTTCTTCCTGCATCTGCGCAGCGATTTTCCGATCCGCACGCTGCCGCAATGTATCTCGGCCGACAATCCCGACCGCTATCCGCAGCCCATCACCGCGGACGCGTTCCTGCAGCAGCGGCTGCGCGAGATCGGCCTGAAGAAATAGCCGGCAGGCCGCGCGAAGAATCGCGCGGGAGTGCAGGCTTAACGCTATTTTCAGCAAACCTGTGGCAGGCCCTGCGCACCGAAGGGCGGGGGCTAGAGCGCATGCCACGAAATGGGCCGGCAACGGCCGCAGGTGAGATCGACGAGGCAGTGGCCCGTCGCAGCGCCAGCCGCGACCTGCTGACGCTGGGCATGGTCTTTGCCGCGCTGGTGCTGTTCATCGGCACCGGCAGCACCATGCTGACCCGCTCGATCGCCTCGTTCTCCGGGCGCGGGCTTGGCCCCGACAACCTGCTGGCGGCAGCCTTCCTGCTCAACGTCGCGCTGATCGTGTTCGGCTGGCGCCGCTACCGCGACCTGATGAGCGAAGTGCGCGTGCGCCGCAGCGCCGAGGCCCAGGCCCGCATTCTGGCCGAAACCGATCCGTTGACCGGTTGCCTCAACCGCCGTTCCATCGGCCCGGCCACCGACCGCCTGATCGCCGAGGCCGCGACCCGCGGCGAGGCTGTCGCCTTTCTGATGTTCGATCTCGACAACTTCAAGCAGGTCAACGACGTCCACGGCCATGCCGCCGGCGATGCACTGCTGGGCCATGCCGCCCGGCGGATTGCAGGCAACCTGCCCGCCGGGGCCTTGCTGGCCCGGATCGGCGGCGACGAGTTCGCCTGTGTCATGCCCTTCGCCCCAGCGCGGCCCGACGCGGTCGACCGCCTGGCCGAAAGCCTGATTGCAGCGGTGGCAGAACCGGTCTCGTTCGACGACATCTCAATTGAAACAACCATTTCCGCGGGGGTCACCCGCAGCGATTCGGAAGGCGGCAAGCACACCGCACAGGCGCTGCTGCACATGGCCGACATCGCCATGTACCATGCCAAGAAGCACGGCCGGAACCGCCACTTCTGGTTCGAACCGGCGATGGAAAGCGAACTGCGCTTTCGCAGCGAGCTGGAAACCGGGATCCGCCGCGGGCTGAACCACGACGAGTTCGTCCCCTATTACGAAAAGCAGATCGACCTTGCCAGCGGCGAGTTGGTCGGCTTCGAAATGCTCGCGCGCTGGAACTCGCCCAGCCTGGGCGTGGTCAATCCCGACCTGTTCATTCCCATTGCAGAGGACATCGGCGTCATCGCGCAGCTGTCCGAAACGCTGATCCGCAAGGCACTGGTCGACGCGAAGGGCTGGGATCCGAAGCTGACGCTGTCGGTCAACATCTCGCCGGTCCAGCTGCGCGATCCGTGGTTCGCGCAGAAAGTGCTGAAGATGCTGGTCGAGGCCAACTTCCCGCCCAGCCGCTTCGAGATCGAGGTGACCGAAACCTGCCTCCACGAAAACATCGGCCTGGTCCGCTCGCTGATCACCAGCCTCAAGAACCAGGGTATCCGCGTCAGCCTCGACGATTTCGGCACGGGCTACTCCTCGCTGTCGCAGCTCCGCTCGCTGCCGTTCGACCGGATCAAGATCGATCGCAGTTTCGTCACCACCCTGCCCGGCAACAAGGAAAGCGCGACCATCGTCCAGTCGATCGCCGCGCTGGGCCAGGGGCTGGGCCTGCCGATCACTGTCGAAGGGGTCGAGAACGAGGCGGTGCTGCGCGAGCTTGAGCAATTCGGCACCTTCAAGGTCCAGGGCTACCTCTATGGCCAGCCCGAGCCGGCCGACCGCACCGCCGCGCAACTGGCCCAGCTCAACCTGCTGCTCGAGCCGCCAGCGGCCAACGAACCCGCCAAGCCGGGCAAGCCGGACCAGCGCAAGGCCGCCGGCTGACCGCGCCGAGACTGGACGCCGCGCGCGCCGCGGCCTAGAGCGCGGCGATGCGGATCGCCTTCACCAAGATGCACGGCCTGGGCAATGATTTCGTCGTGCTCGATGCACGCGCCGCGCCGCTGCCCGAACTGACCCAGCCCTTTGCCCAGGCCCTGGCCGACCGCCGCACCGGGATCGGCTGCGACCAGCTGATCGTGCTGGAAACCTCGGCGGTCGCCGACTTTCGCATGCGCATCTTCAACGCCGACGGGGGCGAGGTCGAATCCTGCGGCAATGCCTCGCGCGCGGTCGCGCTGCTCCACGGCAAGCCGGCGCGGATCGAGACCGCCGGCGGGATGATCGAAGCCTTGCCCAAGGACGGCGGAATAGCCATCGACATGGGCGAGCCGCGCTTCGAATGGAACCAGATACCCTTGGCCTATGCCATGGATACATTGTCGATGCCGGTCGCATGGGAGCTGCTCGACCAGCCCACTACGGTCAATGTCGGCAATCCCCACGTGATCTTCTTCGTCGAGGATTGCGACCGGGTCGAACTCGACCGGCTGGGCCCGGAGATCGAGCACGACCCGCTGTATCCCGAGCGGATCAACGTCAACGTCGCCACTGTCACGGGGCGCGATGCGATCCGCCTGCGGGTTTGGGAGCGCGGCGTCGGCCTGACCCGCGCCTGCGGCACCGGTGCCTGCGCCACCGCGATCGGCGCGATGCGGCGCGGCCTGGTCGAGCGCGCGGTTACTGTCACCCTGCCCGGCGGGCCGCTGCGGATCGAATGGAACCAGGCCGGGCGGATCATCATGACCGGTCCCGCCGCCGAAAGCTTTCGCGGGACTTTCGATGCCCGCGACTACGGAGGCTAAGCCGTGGCCGAAGTGGTGTCGCTGGGCTGCCGGCTCAACCTCTCGGAAAGCGAGAGCCTGCGGGCCATGCTCTCGGGCGACGAAAACCTCGTCGTGGTCAACAGCTGCGCCGTCACCGGCGAAGCAGTGCGCCAGACCCGCCAGGCAATCCGCCGCCTGCGCCGTGAACGGCCGCAGGCACGGTTGATCGTCACCGGCTGCGCCGCCGAAGTGGAGCGCGGCGCTTTGGCGGGGATGACCGAAGTCGACGGGCTGGTTGCCAACACCGCCAAGCTCGACCCGCGCGCCTGGAATGTTACGGTAACGCGCCCTGCGCCTTCGCAGGAGCGCCATACCCGCGCTTTCGTCGCGATCCAGAACGGCTGCGATCACGCCTGCACCTTTTGCGTCATTCCACAGGGGCGCGGACCGTCACGCTCGCTGCCCATTGCCGGGATTATCGCCCTGGTGGCGCGTCACATCGATGGCGGCGCGCAGGAAGTGGTGCTGACCGGGGTCGATCTGACCAGCTGGGGGGCCGACCTGCCGGGCCGCCCGCGCCTCGGCGATGCCGTCGCGGCGATATTGACCGCCTGTCCTGATCTGCAGCGGCTGCGCCTGTCCTCGCTCGACGGGGTGGAGATCGACCACTTGCTGTTCGAGTTGATCGCCGAAGAAACGCGGGTCATGCCGCATGTCCACCTGTCGCTGCAGCACGGCCACGACCTGATCCTCAAGCGGATGAAGCGCCGTCACCTCCGCCGCGATGCGGTGGAGCTGGTCGCCGCGCTGCGCGCCCGCCGTGCAGACCTGGCCGTTGGCGCCGATCTGATCGCCGGGTTTCCGACCGAGGACGAGGCGGCGCACCGGGCCAATCTGTCGATCATCGCCGAGCTGAATGTGGTCCACGGCCACGTCTTTCCCTATTCGCCCCGCCCCGGCACCCCGGCGGCGCGGATGCCGCAGTGCGATCCGCAGACCATTCGCGCCCGCGCGGCGGAATTGCGCGCGGCCGTGGCCGAAGTCCGCCACCAATGGCTCACCGCGCAGCTCGGCCAGCCACTCGAAGTGCTTGCCGAACGCGACGGGACCGGCCATGCGCAAAACTTCGCCCGGGTGCAGTTGCCGCCCGCCACACCCGCCGGAAGCATCGTGACCGTTACCCCCACCCGCATCATCGAAGGCCTGCTGGCATGAGCGAGGAAACCTGGTCGGACCGCGTTCTTGGCGGCTTGCGCAAGACCTCGGAACGGCTCAGCGAGAACCTTGCCGGGATCGTCAGCAAGACCCGGCTCGACGAAAGCCAGCTCGACGAACTCGAAGACGCGCTGATCCTCTCCGACCTCGGCCCGCGCGCCGCAGCACGGATCAGGGGCCGGCTGGCCGCCGAACGGTTCGAGCGCGGGGCGGACGAGCAGTCGATCAAGGAGGCCGTTGCCGCCGAAATCGCCGCGATCCTGCGCCCGGTGGCCAGGCCGATCGACATTGTCGCTTTCCCGCGCCCGCAGGTGATCCTGGTGATCGGGGTCAACGGATCGGGCAAGACCACCACCATCGCCAAGCTGGCGCACCTGTTCCAGGAACAGGACTATTCGGTGATGCTGGCCGCCGGCGACACCTTCCGCGCCGCAGCGATCGACCAGCTGGGTATCTGGGCTGAGCGGATCGGCGTACCGATCGTGTTCGGCGACGAAGGCGGCGATCCCGCCAGCGTGGTGTTCGATGCGGTCCAGGCCGCGACCGAGGAAGGCACCGACGCGCTGATCGTCGATACCGCCGGGCGGCTGCAGAACAAGCGCGAGCTGATGGACGAACTGGCCAAAATCCGCCGCGTGCTCGGCCGCCTCAACCCCGAAGCGCCGCACGACGTTGTGCTGGTGCTCGATGCCACCAACGGTCAGAACGCGCTCCAGCAGATCGAGATTTTCAAAGAGGTCGCCGGGGTGACCGGATTGATCATGACCAAGCTGGACGGCACCGCGCGCGGCGGGGTGCTGGTCGCCGCGGCCGAGCAGTTCGGCTTGCCGATCCACGCCATCGGCGTCGGCGAAAAGATCGAAGACCTGCGCCCGTTCGATCCCGAACTGGTGGCGCGGGTGATTGCCGGGGTGGCGGGATGAACGAGACGGCATCGCCCGCACCCAAAAAACCCAAGTCCGGCTGGCTCAACCTGCTGGTCGATTACGGCCCGATCGTGGTGTTTTTCCTCACCTATCGGCTCTATTCGCCCAAGGATCACAACAGCCTGGCCGAAGTTGCGACGGTGATCCGCGCAACCGCCGCCTTCATGGCCACTGCGGTGCTGGCGCTGATCGTGTCGAAGTGGCGGCTGGGGCGGATTTCCCCGATGCTGTGGCTGTCGACCGCGATGATCGTGGTGTTCGGCGGTTTGACCATCGCCTTCCAGAACGCCGCCTTCATCCAGATCAAGCCGACGCTGATCTATCTGTTGTGCGGGCTGGCGCTGCTGATCGGGGCGTGGCGCGGCAAGGCACTGCTCAAGGTGCTGCTCGACGCCGCGTTCGAGGGGCTGGACGACGCCGGCTGGCTCAAGCTGTCCTGGCGCTGGGGGGCGTTCTTCCTGATCCTCGCAGCGCTCAACGAAGTGCTGCGCCATTTCTACAACCAGGCCAACGGCAACCTGGAAACGTGGATCGGGATGAAGCTGTGGCTGTTCCTGCCGCTGACCTTCCTGTTCACCTTCACCCAGATCCCGATGCTGCTGCGTCACGGGCTGGCGCAGGAGGCGGAGAAGGACGTGCTGAGCGACCCGCCGCACGAGTGACAATCATTCGCAAAAGGGTGTGACAAGCGGCGGCCTTTGCGGGTAAGCTGGCAGCGTTGCCCGCACATGGGCATGGGTCGGATTTGAACGCTTCGGACAAGACAAGGGGGAAGCAATGGGCAAGTTTTTCGGAAATCTGCATCTGGTTCTGGCGACCGGCGTGGTCGCGGCGATCCTGGTGATGTGGCACTTTGGCGCATCGGCACCGGTCGATGCCAATTCGGTGCTGCGCTGGCTGCACGTGTTCTTCGGGATCGTGTGGATCGGCCTGCTCTATTACCTCAACTTCGTCCAGGTGCCGACGATGCCGGCAATCCCGGCCGAGCTGAAGGGCGGCGTCACCGGCTATATCGCCCCCAAGGTGCTGTTCTTCTTCCGCTATGGCGCGCTGCTGACGGTGCTGACCGGCCTCGCGATTGCCTTCGTCAACGGCTACGGCCATCAGGCGATGACCTTTAGCGGCGAAGGCAATGTCAACCTGATCGGCCTCGGCATGTGGATCGCGCTGATCATGGCGTTCAACGTGTGGTTCATCATCTGGCCCGCCCAGAAGAAGATCCTCGGCATCGTCGAAGCGTCGGCTGAGGAAAAGGCCGCTGCGGCCCCTCGCGCCCTCGCTGCCAGC
>JBJTLX010000235.1:0-12775 GCA_046063245.1 Novosphingobium sp. | reverse complement strand
ACCGGAGCCAGCCGCCTGACGGGACCGGACGCCGGAACGGACGTTCGGGTGATGAAAGCCGGTTCCTTCGGGAACCACCGGTCCGAAACGGCCAGCCCGATGCGATGAGCATCACGATGCGGTGGCACTCACGGTGCGATGGCACGCGAGGTGCTCAGCAAAGCATCACTGCGGCAGGCAGGTTGAAGAGCGGTAACAGCGATCGCCCAAAATCATTCGGAAGCCGATGCGGCGAGCGTGGGGCTGGTGGAAACACCGGCCCCATTTGCTTTTGGGGGGTCACCAATGCTAGTACTTTAGTAGCTAGCGCAGGGGGCAATAATGGCAGCACTACTGGGAATGCTTATCGGAGGTACGTTCGGGGTCTTTGTTCTATACGCCATATGGGAATGGGCGCTATTCATGCGAATATTCGACGATCCGATGCGGGGGAAATTGGCCGGTGTTGCCGCAGCCTACGTCTCAGCCGT
Source organism: Novosphingobium sp. (assembly GCA_046063245.1). Lineage (GTDB taxonomy): Bacteria > Pseudomonadota > Alphaproteobacteria > Sphingomonadales > Sphingomonadaceae > Novosphingobium. The sequence continues at coordinate 12,305 of JBJTLX010000235.1, read as the reverse complement.
TGTCATCTATGGCTTCGGTTCGGCAAATGGTGGGCCTTGGAATCCTGGCGGCGTTCTACTTTATCTGCCCGGCGCGCTGATCGTCTTTGTTTATGCATGGCGTCGTGCGAAAAAATTGAAAGAGAATTCAGTCGAAGCGGAAGCTTTCGAGTAGCGATAGCGTTTCCCACCCACGTCGCCCCGTGCTTGACACGGGGTTTGGCTACCTTTCGACGTGTGGATGCTGCATAACATCAGAGGGATACCACTGCTCCCACAGGTCCAGCCAGCCCGGAGTATCGGCTTCGATCAGCGCCAATTTCGATTCGCGGCGACGCTTCTTGACCGGTTTTTCGCGGGCGATTGCGGGCTCGATTTCCTCGTGGCGCTGGGCGTAGACGAGCCGGGTCTTGGCGGAGTCGGCGACATAGATCGAACATTCGCCTTTACGGTGCTGGGACACGCGACGAATCAGATCGGACTTTGCACCTACGTACAAGCCGCCGCGAAAACGGTTTGCTATGATGCAGACCCCGGCCGCCCTTCTCCATCAGCGTCCAGTGCCAAACGATTGGACGCGAGGGAAGCCAAGCCCCGTGTCAAGCACGGGGCGACGCGAGAAGTTGTGTTTGAGATGTCTTGGCCTATGCCCAATCCCATGCCCCGCCTGATCCTGTTCAACAAACCCTATGGCGTGCTGTGCCAGTTCAGCACGGACGGATCGGACACGCCGACGCTGGCAGACTACGTCAGGGTCCCCGGGGTCTATCCCGCCGGGCGGCTCGATACCGACAGCGAGGGGCTGCTGCTGCTGACCGAAGATGGGCGGCTGCAGGCGCGGATTGCAGATCCGCGGTTCAAGCTGGCCAAGACCTATCTGGTCCAGGTCGAGGGCGAGCCGGATGCGGCGGCGCTGGAGTCGCTGCGCAGGGGCGTGATGCTCAAGGATGGCATGACCCGCCCCGCCGAGGCCGAGCTTGTCCCTGCACCCGCGCTCTGGCCACGCGACCCACCGGTGCGGTTCCGCAAGACCGTGCCGGACAGTTGGCTGCGCCTGACCATCCGCGAGGGCAAGAACCGCCAGGTTCGCCGCATGACCGCCGCAGTTGGGCATCCGACCTTGCGGCTGGTGCGTTGGCAGGTCGGGGACTGGACGCTGGAGGGACTGGCTCCGGGAGAGTGGCGGGAGGTTGCTGTTTAGCAAGGAAGAAGGGGGTTCACGCAGAGGCGCAGAGAAGAAAGGGGAGGCGCGGAGGGAAAGGGATTGCGGCGAAGCCGCCTTCATTCTTCAGCATTGCCGCAAAACGTGACGTCCAAATGATTCAAGAGCCTTCGGCTCGGCGCTAGATCTCTGCGCCTCTTCTTCTTCTCCGCGGTCTCTGCGTGAACCCATTTTCCCGATTGTCGATCCAGAACGGCGATAGCGGGATCCCGCCCCTGTGCCCCTCCACCACCTTCGGTGGTCCCCCTCCCCGTTTCGGGGAGGATCTAGCGCACGAACAGGCTCGCCAGCTCGACATGGGTCGACCAGCGGAACTGGCCGACCGGGCGCAATTCGGCCAGGCGGTAGCCCGCCTCGATCAGCGTGCGCGCGTCCTTGGCCCAGCTCGAGGGGTTGCAGCTGATATAGACCACCCGCGGCACGGTGCTGGCGGCGATGCGTTCGATCTGGTCGCGCGCGCCGGCGCGGGGCGGATCGAGCAGGACGCCGGCAAAGCGGTTCAGTTCGTCGGGCATGAGCGGATTGCGGAACAGGTCGCGGTGCAGCGTGTGGACCGGCACCTGCGCGCGCGCCGCCGCGGCCTTGCAGGCCAGGCTGGCATCGCGCGCGGCCTCCACCGCCAGCACCTTCGTGCCGGGCCCGGCCAGTGCAAAGGCAAAGGTGCCGAGCCCGGCGAAGAGGTCGGCCACGGTGCCGCAGCCGGCCAGCCACTCGCGCGCGGCCGCAACCAGCGTATCCTCGCCGTCGCGGGTCGCTTGCAGGAACGATCCGGGCGGCATCGGCACCGCCACCCCGCCCAGCGTTACCGTCACCGGTTCGGGCTCCCACACCGTCTCGCCGCCAAAGCCCTGATCGAGGGTGAGGCGCGCCAGGGCGTGGTCGCGGGCAAAGTCGAGCAGCGCCTCGGTGGCGGCGAGGCCTTCGGCGGTCACCCCCTTGATCCCCACGTCCAGTCCCTGGTCGGTGCAGGTAATCTCGATGTCAGCGGCCAGCCGCGCGTGGGCATGCTTTCCCTTCCCCGCGCCCTTGCCCGATCCCACCGCGATCAGCAGCTTGCGCAAGGGTGGCAGCAAGGCGACGATGGCCGGATCGAGCACCCAGCATTCGGCGATCTCGACCAGCCGGTGCGATTTCGCCTCGCGGTAGCCGATCACCACCCGGCCCTGGCTGCTCTCGGCACGAAGCGCGGCGCGGCGGCGGCTGCGCGGCGGCGAGAGATGCGGCGCGGCAACGTGCTCCGCACCCAGCTCCTGTGAAGCCGAAGCATTACTGACTCGGGCCGCGACGAAATCCGCCAGGCTTTGCTCGTCAAGCTGCTGCAACTGGCAGCCGCCGCAGGTGCCGAAGTGGCGGCATGGCGGCGTGGCATGGTGCGGCCCCGGCTCGATCGTCCCGTCGGGCAGCAGCAGATCGCCCGGCGCAGCGCCCCAGGCGAACCGGCCCGAGGCGGTGACGCCGTCGCCCTTGGCAGCGATGCGGATGATTTCTTCGGGACCTTCGCTCACAGGCAGGCCGCGTAGGCGTGCTGCACCGCTTCGGCAAGCTGCCCGGCGGTAAAGGCCGGGCGGCAGAGCCGCGCCGCATCGCCTTGGAGCCACACCCCCTGGCACGCCGCGTCGAACGGATCGATGCGTGTGGCGAGGCGGCTGGCGATGGTTCCGGCGAGCACGTCGCCGGTGCCGGCGGTCGAAAGCCACGATGAGGCAGCATGGCCCAGTGCGATCCGCCCGTCGGATGAGGCCACCACCGTATCGGGGCCTTTGGCCACGACCACGCCGCCGATGGCTCGCGCCAGCGCCGCGGCGCGCCCGGCCTTGCTGCCCGCGCCGTCGAGGCCGAAGGCGCGCTCGAGCGCGTGGAGTTCGCCTTCGTGCGGGGTGACGATCGATGCCGCGCGGCGTTCGGCCAGCAGCTGCGGGGTCAGCAGGACCAGCGCATCGGCATCGAGCACCACGGGAAACGGCGCGGCCAGCGCCAGCATCAGCCGCTCGCGCGCAGCCCCATCGCGGCCCAGCCCAGGGCCGATCAGCAGCGCGGCATAGCGGGTATCGCCCAGCGCCTTGGCCAGGGGCGCGGGATCGACCACCAGGTCGGGCGGCGCGGCGGGGGCTAGGTCCGTCAGCAGCCTGACATAGCCGGCCCCGGCACCCTGCGCCGCGCGCGCCGCCAGCAGCGCCGCTCCCGGCATCGCCCCGCCGATCACGCCCAGCAGCCCGCGCCTGTATTTGTGGGCCGCAGCGGCAGGGGCGAACAGATGCGGGCGCGCAATTGCGCCTGCCGCATCGACTGGCGGCGCCACGCCGATCTCGACCAGCCGCACCGCGCCCATCCGGGCGCTGGCCGGCATCAGGAAGTGCGCGAACTTCCACGCCCCCAGGGCCAGGGTCAGGTGATAGTCCGGCAGGTCCTGGTTGAGCGCCAGTCCCAAATCGCTGTCGACCCCGCTGGGCAGATCGACCGCCACGCGGGTGTGGTGCGATGCGGCCAGCCGCTGCAGCAGGGCAAGGTGCGCGGGCGATAGCGGGCGGGTCAGGCCGGTGCCGAACAGGCAATCGACCAGCACATCGGCGCGGCACTCGGCATCGGGGCCAAGGACTTTGCCGCGGTACTGCGAGCGGGCCATTCGCGCGGCCTCGGTGGCAGGATCGGCAGCCGCGATCACCGCCGCATCGCCGCCGCGTGCGCGGACCACTTCGGCGATGACATAGCCGTCACCGCCGTTGTTGCCGGGGCCGCACAGCACGGTGACGCGGCGTCCGCCAGCGATCCGCCAGACATAGTCTGCCGCGCCCTGCCCGGCGCGCTGCATCAATGTGTCGACGCTGGTTCCGGCCGCGATCAGCGCCTGTTCGGCGGCGCGCATCTGCGCCGCGGTCAGGACCGGCTCATTGCGGCTTGGCATTGGCCTCGGCCGGCGCGGCCACCGGGATGACATATTTGTCGCCGCCCAGGATCACTTCCCAGCGGTCGCCTTTCAGTGCCGACTGGCTGGCATCGGCTCCGTCGACCGCGTCGAGGTGCTGGCCGTCCTTGCTGACAGCCAGGCGGCGGAAACCGCCGTCGGGATGGCGCACGACGAACACCGGCTGGGCATCGATCGCGGTGCGTTCAAGGCGGCAATCGGGCTTGAATTCGCGCGATCCGCCCAGCGCACAGAAGATCGCTTCGCCGTCGTCGGCGTCGGCGGACGATTGCGCACAGCCGGCAAGCAGCAGGACAATGCCAAGGCAGGCTGCGGCGTGCCGCATGGCCTTCAGCCCTTCTTCAGCTGCGACAGGTCACGCACCGCACCGCGCGCGGCGCTGGTGGTCATCGCGGCATAGGCCTGGAGCGCGACCGAGACCTTGCGCGGGCGTTCCTTGGCCGGGTGCCAGCCCTTGGCCTCCTGCGCGGCGCGGCGGCGGGCCAGTTCCTCGTCGCTGACCGCGAGGTGGATGGTGCGATTTGGAATATCAATCTCGATCCGGTCGCCGGGCTCGACCAGCCCGATCTCGCCGCCCTCGGCCGCCTCGGGCGAAACGTGGCCGATCGACAGCCCCGAAGTGCCGCCCGAAAAGCGCCCGTCGGTCAGCAGCGCGCAGGCCGCGCCCATGCCCTTCGATTTGAGGTAGCTGGTCGGGTAGAGCATTTCCTGCATCCCCGGCCCGCCCTTGGGCCCTTCATAGCGGATCACCACCACGTCGCCTTCGACGACCTGCCCGGTCAGGATTGCGGTGACCGCAGCGTCCTGGCTTTCATAGACCTTGGCACCCGGCGAACGTGAGGATCTTCTCGTCGACCCCGGCGGTCTTCACGATGCAGCCGTCGCGGGCCACATTGCCGAACAGCACGGCGAGCCCGCCGTCCTTGCTGAAGGCGTGTTCGGCGCTGCGGATCACGCCGCTTTCGCGGTCGAGGTCGAGTTCGTCCCAGCGCCGCGACTGGCTGAAGGCAGTCTGCGTCGGCACCCCGCCCGGCGCCGCCTTGAAGAAGGTCTGTACGTCGGGGTCGTTGGTCCGGCTGATGTCCCAGTGGTTGATCGCATGGCCCAGCGTGGGGCTGTGCACCGTCGGCAGGTCGGTGTGGAGCAGCCCGGCACGCTCCAGCTGGCCAAGGATCGCCATGATCCCCCCGGCGCGGTGGACGTCTTCCATGTGAACATCGCTCTTGGCCGGGGCGACCTTGGAGAGGCACGGCACCTTGCGGCTCAGCCGGTCGATGTCCTGCATGGTGAAATCGATCCCGGCTTCCTGCGCGGCGGCGAGCAGGTGGAGCACGGTGTTGGTCGACCCGCCCATCGCAATGTCCAGGCTCATCGCGTTTTCGAAGGCGGCGAAGCTGGCGACATTGCGCGGCAGGACGCTTTCGTCCTCCTCGACGTAATAGCGCTGGCACATCTCGACCGCGACCCGCCCGGCGCGCAGGAACAGCTCCTTGCGGTCCGAATGCGTGGCGAGTTGCGAACCGTTGCCCGGCAGCGACAGCCCCAGTGCCTCCGTCAGGCAGTTCATCGAATTGGCGGTAAACATGCCCGAGCACGATCCGCAGGTCGGGCAGGCCGAACGCTCGATCGTCTGGACTTCCTCGTCGGTGTAGTGCTCGTCGGCGGCGGCGACCATGGCGTCGACCAGATCGAGCGCCACTTCCTTGCCGCGCAGCACCACCTTGCCCGCCTCCATCGGCCCGCCCGAGACGAACACCGCGGGGATATTGATCCGCATCGCCGCCATCAGCATGCCCGGCGTGATCTTGTCGCAATTGGAAATGCAGACCATCGCATCGGCGCAGTGGGCGTTGACCATGTATTCGACCGAGTCGGCGATCAGGTCGCGGCTGGGCAGCGAATAGAGCATGCCGTCGTGGCCCATGGCGATCCCGTCGTCGACCGCGATGGTGTTGAACTCCTTGGCCACCCCGCCCGCCGCCTCGATCTCGCGCGCGACCATCTGGCCGAGGTCCTTGAGGTGGACGTGGCCCGGCACGAACTGGGTGAAGCTGTTGACCACGGCGATGATCGGCTTGCCGAAGTCGCCGTCCTTCATCCCCGTCGCGCGCCACAGCCCCCGTGCACCGGCCATGTTGCGGCCGTGAGTGGAGGTGCGGGAACGGTAGACGGGCATGGGACACGATCTTTCAAACGAAGTGGCTTTCCCGGCGCCCTACACCCCTATTCCCCCAGCTTCAACGCCGCTTCGTTGCACAATCGCGCCAGCCGCTCGGCCCAGGCCGCCTGCCCAGCCGCGTCGCCGATCTGGTCCTGGCGGATCTCGATGCCCAGGTATGGCCGCCCATCTGCCTCGGCATGGCGGTTCATGGTGTAGTTGAGCAGCGTGCCCGAATAGGGCTGCTGGTCGCCCACAATGAGACCCTCGGCCTCGAGCAGGGGAATTGCGATCCGCGCTGCACGGTTGTCTTCGTTATAGAGCACGCCGACCTGCCACGGGCGCGGCTGATCGCTGGTGGCGAGGTGCGGGGTGAAGCTGTGCAGAGACAGGATCAGCGCGGGCGGTGCGCTGTCGAGCAGGTCGGCCAGGGCGGCATGATAGGGCGCGTGGAACCGCTCCAGCCGCGCCTGATGCGCGGCGTGATCGAGCACATTGCCGGGAATGGCATGGCCGTCGCTGGCGATCGGGATCACCGCGGGGGCATGCGGCTCGCGGTTGACGTCGCAGACCAGGCGGCTGGCATTGGCCTGGAATGCGGCGATACCGGGCCGCTGCGCCATCAGTGCGCCGACCGCGCCGACGCCGATGTCGACGGCGATATGCTGGTCGAGCAGGGCTGGGTCGATGCCGAGGTCGATGTCGGTGGGCACATGGTTGCTGGCATGGTCCGACACGACCAGAATTCCGCCGAAGCGCGGGGTGCCGATGATGCGGTAGGCCTCGTGTCCCATTGCCCCTTACCCACCACCGTTCGCATCGAGCGAAGTCGAGATGCCGCGCACCGGTGTCTCGACTTCGCTCGACACGAACGGGCCTTGGAAATTATAAGCTTTCACCGCAGCGCTCCGCTCATCTGCCACCAGCCGGGATGCGCAGCGGCGATCGTCTGTGCCGCCGCATCGCGCGCCGCGGCGTCGTCGAACAGGGCAAAGCAGGTCGCCCCCGAACCCGACATGCGGACCAGCCAGGCGTCGGTGTTCCGCAAGCTGGCCAAAACCGTGCCGATCTCCGGACAGAGAGCAATTGCCGCTGCTTCCAGATCGTTGCGCCCTGCCAGCGCGATGGCGCGCGCCTTGCCTTCGGTGAGGCTCCCGCGATCGATCCCGTCCCAGCCTTTGAACACCGGCCCGGTGGCAAGCGGCACGCGCGGATTGACCAGCAGCACCGGCGTCCCTGCGAGGTCCTGCGGTCCGGCCTCAAGTTCGGTCCCGGTCCCGCGCCCGATGCAGGTCTGGCTGGAAACGCAGGCCGGAACATCGGCGCCCAGCCGCGCCGCGCGGGCGTGCCAATCGTCGGGCAGTCCATGCGCTCGCTCGACCAACCGGAACAGCGCACCTGCGTCGGCCGAACCGCCGCCCAGCCCGGCGGCGACCGGCAGGTTCTTTTCCAGCGTCACCGCCCAGCCCTGCGGCCGGGGCAAGGTGGAGAGCGCCTTCATTACGATGTTGTCAAACGGATCAGTCAGTTGCCCGCCGAACTCCCCAAGCGTTCGCAGCTCGTCGCGCGGTGCAGGCGCAACGCTCAGCACATCGCCCGCATCGACAAAGGCGAACAGCGTTTCCAGCTCATGATAGCCATCATCCCGCCGTCGCCGCACGTGCAGCGCCAGATTGATCTTGGCGAAGGCGGTTTCGATCATAATTCCTCCCCGATCCGGGGAGGGGGACCATCCGCAGGATGGTGGAGGGGCACAGTCGAGTTTTCCGAACGCCGCTGCGCACGCTGTTCACAAATCTCCACGAGGCGGACGACGACCGTGTTGAGGTCTTCCAGAATCGCTTTTGCGGGTATTCGCGTTGTAGCGACATGCTGCGATCTCAACCATTCTGACCTGCGCTTGTCGGCATTTGCGACTCTGCCAGTATCATGCGCAAACCCATCGACTTCGATCGCTAGGCGGACAGATGCGCAGTAGAAATCGAGCACATAGGCACCCGCCGGATGCTGCCTGCGAAATTTGAACCCTCCGGGCCGTTTGCGCAGTTCACGCCACAGCAGTCCTTCGGGCAAACTCATCTCGCTCCGCAGCTTCCGGGCCCGCTTGACCGTGTCTCCAGGTCCGGTGATCACGGCCTGTGCCCCTCCACCAGCTTCGCTGGTTCCCCTCCCCGTTTCGGGGAGGAATTCGACGACCTACATATTCGGATAGTTCGGCCCACCGCCGCCCTCCGGCGTGACCCAGGTGATGTTCTGGTTGGGGTCCTTGATGTCGCAGGTCTTGCAGTGGACGCAGTTCTGCGAATTGATCTGGTAGCGCGGCTGTCCTTCCTCGACCCCGAGCCATTCGTAGACCCCGGCCGGGCAATAGCGGGTCGAGGGCCCGGCGAAGATCCCAAGTTCACTGACCTTCTGCAGTTCCAGATCGCGCACCTGCAGGTGGACCGGCTGATCCTCGGCATGGTTGGTGAAGGACAGCGCGACGCTGGAGAGGCGGTCGAAGCTGATCACCCCGTCGGGCTTGGGATACTTGATCGGCTGGAACAGGTCGGCCCGCACGGTGTCGGTGTAGTCGGCGTGGTGGTGCATCGGCTTCCACAGGCCAAAGCCGAACAGCGTACGCAGCCACATGTCCCCGCCGGCCAGCACCGTGCCCATGCCGCCGCCCCATTTGGCAACCAGCGGCTCGGCGTTCTGGACCAGCTTGAGTTCCTTGGCGATCCAGCTGTCGCGCACCGCGGCGTCGTATTCGCCCAGTGCATCCGAACCGCGTCCAGCAGCAATCGCCGCGGCAGCGGCTTCGGCGGCGAGCATCCCGCTTTTCATCGCGGTGTGGCTGCCCTTGATCCGCGGCACGTTGACGAAGCCGGCCGAGCAGCCGATCAGCGCGCCGCCGGGGAAATCGAGCTTGGGAACGCTCTGCCAGCCGCCCTCGTTGATCGCGCGCACGCCATAGGACACGCGGCGGCCGCCCTCGCGGATCGCGCGGATTTCCGGGTGCTGCTTCCAGCGCTGAAATTCCTCAAACGGATAGACGTAGGGGTTCTTGTAATCGAGCGCGGAGACGAAGCCCAAGGCGACCTGATTGTTCGCCTGGTGGTAGAGGAAGCCCCCGCCCCAGCTCTCGCTTTCCGACAAAGGCCAGCCCTGGGTGTGGATCACCCGGCCCGGCTCGTGCTTGTCGGGATCGATGTCCCACAGTTCCTTGATTCCCAGCCCATAGGTCTGCGGCTGGCAATCCGCCTCAAGGTCGTACTTCGCCTTGAGCTGCTTGGTCAGGTGCCCGCGCGCGCCTTCGGCGAAGAAGGTGTACTTGGCGTGGAGTTCCAGCCCGGGCTGGTAATCGCTCTTGTGGCTGCCGTCCTTGGCCACGCCCATGTCGCCGGTGGCGACGCCCTTGACCGAGCCGTCTTCGTTGTAGAGCACTTCGGCGGCGGGGAAGCCGGGGAAGATTTCCACCCCCAGCCCTTCGGCCTGTTCGGCCAGCCAGCGACACAGGCTGCCCAGGCTGCCGGTATAGTTGCCGTGGTTCGACATGAACGGCGGCATCGGCCAGTGGGGGATCGACCACTTGCCGTTCTTGGTCAGCACCCAGTGCCAGTTGTCGGTCACCGGGGTCTCGGCCATCGGGCAGCCCATCGTGCGCCATTCGGGCAGCAATTCGTCCAGCGCCTTGGGATCGACCACCGCGCCCGACAGGATATGCGCGCCGACTTCGCTGCCCTTTTCGAGCAGGCAGACCGTCAGATCGGCATTGACCTGTTTGAGCCGGATCGCCGCGGCGAGGCCGGCCGGCCCGCCTCCGACAATCACGACGTCATAGGGCATCGATTCGCGTTCGCTCATGGCCTGGTCCATTCCCCGCACTTGTGCTGCATTTTGTCGCCCCAAGCCTTGATTGCAGCGCCGCGGCAGGTCAAGACCGCATCGTGCATTCACCTGGACAAATCATCGGCGGCAACGCCCTGCCGCGGGGCGCGATCGCCGCCGCGTGGGACTGGTGGCATGGCGCCGGGGTCGACTGCGCCTTTGCCGACGAACCGGCATCGTGGCTTGCCGAAGCCGCGCCCGAGCTGACGGCAGAGGTTGAGCAGAGCGCCACGCCGCCAACGCCGGTCGTGCCGGTTGCCCAGCCGCGCGCGCAGATCGGCGGTGCTGCGCAGGGCTGGCCGCAAACGGCCGAAGACTTTGCCGGGTGGTGGATCGCCGAGCCAAGCCTCGACAATGGCCACATCGAAGGCCGGATCGCGCCGCGCGGCAAGGCCGGGGCGCGGCTGATGGTCCTGGTCGACCATCCCGAGCCGGAAGACAGCGATCGGCTGCTATCGGGTCCGCAGGGCAAGATGCTGGACGCGATCCTGCGCGCGCTGGGGCTGGCCGACAGCGACGTCTATGTCGCCAGCGCGCTGCCGCGCCCCATGCCGATGCCCGACTGGGCGGCGCTTGCCGCGGATGGCCTGGACGAATTGACAGCTCATCACGTCGCCTTGGCGCGTCCGCAGCGGCTTTTGGTGTTCGGCAGCAACGTCTCATCGCTGCTTGGCCACGATCCGGCGAATAGTGACGGCTTTTTACCTGGTATTCACCATGAGGGCGCGAGAATTCCGGCACTCGTCGCTCCGGGCCTGGCGGCTCTGGCGGCACGGCCCAGGGGCAAGGCGCGGCTGTGGCAGGCCCTGCTCGACTGGACCGGTGCAGACTGGATTGGGACCGAAGCATAGTGAAGTCTGTTGTCATCACCCGTTTGCTGGCCCTCGGCGCGGCCGCGGCGGCGCTATCCGCGCCGCTCGCCGCCCACGCCAACAGCGCGGCGGTCGACTATTTCCGCAACCGCGCCGGCAACACCGCGGTGCCCAGCCTGCTGAGCCAGGACGAGCGGACCTATTACCGCGACCTGTTCGCGGCGATCGACCGCGGCGACTGGGCCCAGGTCCAGACGCTGTTCGCGCAAAAGGCCGATGGCCCGCTGCACCAGGTCGCCCGGGCCGAGTACTATCTTGCCGCCAATTCGCCCAAGATCGAGGGCGATGCGCTATCCAACTGGCTGGCGCGCAGCACCGATCTGCCCCAGGCCGAACAGATCGCAAACCTTGCGGCCAAGCGCGGCGTCACCGTGGTGCCCAGCCTGCCGTCCGCCAATTCGCTGGTCTCGATGCCCAGCCGGGCCAAGCGGATCCGCCCGCGCGACACCAGCGACGGGACGATGCCGGGCGCGGTCTCCAGCGCGATCCAGGCTGCGATCAAGGCCGACGATCCGGCCGGGGCCAAGGCCCTGCTCGACGGGATCGATACTCAGCTGTCCGGCAATGCCCGGGCTGAGTGGCGCGCCAAGATCGCCTGGTCGTTCTATATCGAGAACGACGATGCCAGCGCCTATGCCCTGGGCCAGACCGCCAACGACGGGCTTGGCCCGTGGGTGGCCGAAGGCTGGTGGACGGCTGGCCTGGCTGCATGGCGGATGGACGATTGCACCGGCGCCGGCGATGCCTTTGCCCGCACCGCCTCCTTGTCCGAAAACAGCGAACTGAGCGCCGCCGCGCTGTACTGGCAAAGCCGCGCCCTGGTTCGCTGCCGCAAGCCGGAACTGGCCGCCGCGCCGCTGCGCCGCGCGGCCAAGCTTGATGAAACGCTCTACGGCATGATGGCGGGCGAACAACTTGGCCTGGTCCTGCCGAAGACCCACGAAGCGCCCGATTTCAGCGCGAACGACTGGCAGGCGATGCGCGATGTCGGCAACGTGCGCGTGGCGGTCGAACTGGCAGAGATCGGCCGGGATGGCCTGGCGGACGAAGTGCTCCGCTACCAGGCGCGCATCGGCGGCGCCGGCCAATACCAGCCGCTGTCGCGCCTGGCCCGCGATCTGGGCCTCCCGTCCACCCAGCTGTGGATGGCCTACAACGCGCCATCCGGCGGCAAGTCGGAGCCGGCCGCGCGCTTCCCCACGCCCAAGTGGACGCCGGTCAACGGCTGGATCGTCGATCCGGCGCTGGTCTATGCCCACACCCTGCAGGAATCGGTGTTCC
>JBJTLX010000234.1:0-3122 GCA_046063245.1 Novosphingobium sp. | reverse complement strand
ACCCCGTGGAGCAGCCAGTTGGCCATGTGCTGCGAGCTGATCCGCAAGGTCGCGCGGTCTTCCATCAGCCCGATATCGTGGATATCCGGCACCTTGGAACAGCCGACCCCGGCATCGATCCAGCGCACGACGTAGCCGAGCAGCCCTTGTGCATTGTTATCCAGCTCTGCCCGCACTTCCTCCTCGGACCAGTTGGTCCCGGTCGCCAGCGGGATCGCGAGGATTGCCTCGACCGGCGGCACCGGCATGGCAGCCAGGTCGCGCTGGACGTCGAAGACGCCGACCTGGTGGTAATGCATCGCGTGGAGCGTCGCGGCGGTCGGCGACGGAACCCAGGCAGTGTTGGCCCCGGCCTTGGGATGGCCGATCTTCTGGACCATCATCTCATGCATCAGATCGGGTGCAGCCCACATGCCTTTGCCGATCTGCGCCTTGCCGGAAAGTCCGCAGGCGAGCCCAATTTGGACGTTGCGCGCCTCATAAGCCGCGATCCAGCCGCTGGCCTTCATCTCCGCCTTGCGGATCATCGGCCCGGCGCGCATCGAGGTGTGGATTTCGTCCCCGGTGCGGTCGAGGAAGCCGGTGTTGATGAACACGATCCGGTCTTTCACTGCATGGATGCAGGCAGCGAGATTGGCCGAGGTGCGGCGCTCCTCGTCCATCACGCCGACCTTGATCGTATGGCGGGCGAGGCCGAGCAGGTCTTCGACCGCATCGAACAGGTCGTTGGTGAAGGCGCACTCTTCCGGCCCGTGCTGCTTGGGCTTGACGATGTAGATGCTGCCTTCGCGGCTGTTGCGATAGCGGCCCAACCCGGCAACATCGTGCGCACCGATGGCGCTGGTGATCACCGCGTCCATAATGCCTTCCGGAATTTCCGACCCACCGGGCAGCAGGATCGCCGGGTTGGTCATCAGATGGCCGACATTGCGCACGAACAGCAGGCTGCGGCCGGGCAGAGTCAGGTCGCCCCAGACCCGATCTTCGGCAAGCGTGCGGGTCAGCGTCTGCCCACCCTTCGCGAAACGCTCGGCCAGATCGCCGCGGATCACGCCGAGCCAGTTGGCATAGCCCGCGAGCTTGTCCTCGGCATCGACGGCGGCGACCGAATCCTCAAGGTCGCAGATCGTGGTCAGCGCGCTCTCGAGCACGACGTCCTTGATGCCCAGCGGATCGGTGCGGCCGACCGGGCTGGCGGGATCGACCTGCACTTCGATGTGCAGGCCGTTGTGGCGGAACAGGAAGGCGCCGGGCTTCTGCGCGACGAGGTGTTCACATGACCCGCCCGATAGCGCAGCTTCCCACCCGGGAATTGCCGAATTGAGGAACGCCCGCGCCGCCGCGATCACCGCTTGCCCACGGTCCTCGTCATAGCCGCCCGGACGCGCCGGCGGCGCATCGAGCGCGTCGGTGCCGTAATAGGCGTCGTAGAGGCTGCCCCACCGCGCATTGGCGGCGTTCAAGAGGAACCGCGCGTTGAGCATCGGCACCACCAGCTGCGGCCCGGCCATTGTGGCGATCTCAGGATCGACGTTCTGGGTGCCGATCTCTAACGGCGCGGGTTTGGGAACGAGATAGCCGATCTCGGTCAGGAAGGCCTGATAGGCGGGTTGGTCGATCGGCTCGCCATTGCGGGCAAGATGCCACGCGTCGATCTTCGCCTGGATATCATCGCGCTTGGCCAGAAGGGCGCGGTTGACCGGTACGAACCGGTCGAGCAACGCAGCAAACCCGGCCCAGAACGCGGCGCTGTCTTTGCCCAGCGGGGCCAGCACCTGCTGCTCAAGGAACGCCGCCAGCGCGCTATCGACCTGCAGCCCGCTCTTCTCGACCCGATCACTCATGGCAAACCTCATCGTTGATTCTGTGTGTCCGGGGAGGAGCGAAGGCGCCTATGCCGCAAGTGCGAAGGGAGCGCAACGGCGAGACTTCTCTTGGTCAACCATTCGTCATTGCGAGCGTAGCGAAGCAATCCAGAGTGAATATGTGCTGCCGCCGATCTAGACGCAAATCTCGTCGAACAAATCCCGCCAGGTCGGGTTCATCGTTTCGATGAGGGCAAGCTTGCGTTTGCGCGAACCGGCTTTCAGTTGCTTCTCGCGCAGGATCGCAAATTCCATTGTTGCGTGCTGTTCGTACCAAACCAGCAGTTTGCAATCGTAGCGCTTGCTGAAGCCATCCGCGACACCTTCCCGATGCTGCCAAGTTCGCATGACGAGATCGGAGGTCACGCCAACGTAAATCGTACCGTTCCGCGCACTCGCAACAATGTAGACGGCGGGTTGAAAGTTCTCGTGCATCCACCCAGGATTGCCGCGTCGCCGCGCTCTTCGCAATGACGTTCTTGGGATATGCCCCTCTCGTCATTGCGAGCGTAACGAAGCAATCCAGAGCCCGGGGAGCAACGCTCTGGATTGCTTCGTCGCTGCGCTCCTCGCAATGACGATTGTTGGGGAGCGGGGTTCACCTCACCCTCCCCCTCGGCTAGGGAAGTAACCAATGAAACAGCTTTCCCCCACCGAGACCGCGCTGATCGAACGCGTCGACCCCGCGCCGATGCTGAAGCAGGTGCAGGCCTGGTCGGCGGTCAACACCGGGACGGGCAACCTCGCGGGGCTCAAGCACCAGGCCGCCCTGCTCGCCGATGCCTTTGCGGGGCTGCCGGGGGACGTGGCGCTGACCGATGCCGCGCCAGTCACCAGCATCACGCCAGCGGGTGAGGAGCGCGAGAGCGCGAATGGCCAGCACTTCGTCCTCCGCGTGCGGCCCGAAGCAGAGCGGCGCTTCCTGTTCACCGGGCACATGGACACGGTGTTCCCGGCGGGTCACCCCTTCCAGGGCCAGCAATGGCTCGACGGTGATACGCTGAACGGGCCCGGTGTCGCCGACATGAAAGGCGGGATTGCGGTGATCCTCGCCGCGCTGCAAGCTTTCGAAGGCAGCGAGTCGGCAGGCTCGGTCGGCTACGACGTGATGATCAATTCGGACGAGGAGACCGGCAGCCTGTCCTCCGCCGGACTGATCGCCGAGCTGGCGAAGGGCAAGGCGGCGGCGCTGACGTATGAACCCTCCGCGCTGCCCGATGGCACGCTGGCCGGCGCACGCGGTGGCAGCGGCAACTT
>JBJTLX010000233.1:0-10571 GCA_046063245.1 Novosphingobium sp. | reverse complement strand
GCCGTGGCGGACGAGAATCAAGCGCGGCAAGGTTTCGGCTCCCCCGTTTCAGGACGACTGCGCCCTAGCCGCTCGATTCGTCTTTGGGAAGCGCGGGATCGGCCAATTCACGCGCCTGTTCCTTGCGGCGACGCAGGTTCTCGCGCAGCTTGGCGGCCAGCCGTTCTTCGCGGCTCAAGGCGGGGGTCTCTTCACGCATCGGCAATTTCCGGGCGCTATCAGGGTTCGGCTTGACAAAGCAAGGGGCCGCAGCCAATAGCGCGCCCCTGCCCGGGCGGTCCCAAGCGCTTGACTTGGACGCGGCCCCGGCACCTTCGGAATGGTGTGCTGCTGTAGCTCAGTGGTAGAGCGCATCCTTGGTAAGGCTGAGGTCGGGAGTTCAATCCTCCCCAGCAGCACCATTCCGCACTCCGCTCCCGCGTTATTGATAGGCAGCCGGCTGCTGGGTGTGCAGCAGGTGCTTCTTGGCGCGTGCGCCGTCGACGGTCAGGTTCATCCAGGCGATGACCACGCCCAGGCCGATGAAGGCATAGAAGACATAGCGCATGGGTCTGCTCCCCCCGGGCTGCGGATAGCTTGGACTGACGATGGTGCCACGGCGTGGTTAAGCGGGGGTGCGGGCAGAGCCTTACCGGTTACAGGCCAAATCTTAAGCAGTTCTCGCCGCACCTATGCCCGCAGCGCGGCCCATTCGGGATGGCGGCGGAACGCGGCTTCGACATAGGAGCAAGCCGGCTCGATCGTGAAACCCTGGTCACGCGCATCGGCGATCAAGGCCTCGACCAGCCGGGCGGCGACCCCGCGTCCACCGATCTCCGCCGGGACCAGGGTGTGTTCGGCAATGCGGACGGCGCCGCGCTGGACCCAGGTGAGGCGGCCGATCGCCGTTTCTCCGGCAATGTGGGCATGGTATTCGCCGGCGCTGTCGCTGCCGTGGCGGGTGATGGTGACCGCGTGCATCGCTGTGCTCCTGCTTGACGCGGCGAATGCCGCTGCCCAAGGCTAGATGGCGATGCAGTTCCTCTCCGACAATGCCGCCAGTGTCCATCCCAGGGTGTGGGAAGCGCTGCGCGCCGCCGACGCGCCCGATGCGCCCTATGACAACGATGCCTTGTCGCGCGCACTGGACGAGCGGTTCAGCGATCTGTTCGCCCGCCCGGCCCACGTCGTCTGGGCCGCGACCGGAACCGCGGCGAACTGCCTGGCGCTGGCGACCATGGTCCCGCCCCACGGCGGGGTGATCTGCCACCGCGAGGCCCATATCGAGACCGACGAATGCGGCGCGCCGGGGTTCTACACCCACGGGGCCAAGCTGATCCTGGCCGAAGGGGCCGGGGCCAAGCTGACCCCGCACAGCGTCGGCGCGGCGCTCTCGGCGATTCGCGGCGACGTCCACCAGGTCCAGGCCCACGCCCTGTCGCTGACCCAGGTGAGCGAATACGGGCTGGCCTATGCCCCGGCGGAAGTCGATGCGCTGGTCGCGCTGGCCCGCGCCAGCGGCCTTGCGCTCCACATGGACGGGGCGCGCTTCGCCAACGCCGTCGCTTTCCTCGGCTGCAGCCCGGCGGCGGCCTGCGGCATGGTCGATGCGCTCAGCTTCGGCTGCGTCAAGAACGGCGCGATGAACGCCGAGGCGATCGTCTTTTTCGGCGCGGAGGCGGCCGATCTTGCCCGGTTGCGGCGCAAGCGCGCGGGCCATCTGCAATCCAAGGGCCGGTTTCTCGCGGCGCAGATCCTCGCCATGCTCGAAGGCGATCTGTGGCTGGCCAATGCCCGCGCCGCCAACGCCGCCGCGCAGCACATTGGCGGCGCTGCGGCGGGGCGACTGCTGCACCCGGTCCAGGCCAACGAAGTATTCCTGATCTCGACCGCGGCAGAACGCCAGGCGCTGCGCGACCAGGGCTTCACCTTCTACGACTGGGGCAGCGATGCTGCGCGCCTGATCGCGTCGTGGAACAGCAATCCGGATCATGTGGAGGCTTTGGCACGGGCCATTGCAGCCTTGTGAGCCAGGCGGCCCGCGTCACGCCGCGTGCGGTTGCGGCCTTTTTGCTGATCACGCTGATCTGGGGATCGACCTGGCTGGTGATCAAGGATCAGGTCGGCGCGCTTCCCCCGTCCTGGGCGGTGACCTATCGCTTTGTCCTGGCGGCGGCGGGCATGTTTGCGCTGGCCGCACTGCGCCGCGAACCGCTCGGGCTGCCGCCCCGGGCGCTGGGCTTTGCCGCCTTGCTCGGGCTGTTCCAGTTCTTCGGCAATTTCCAGCTGGTCTACCGCGCCGAACAGCACATCACCTCGGGGCTGGTGGCGGTGATTTTCGCGCTGCTGCTGGTGCCCAATACCCTGCTCGGGCGGATCTTCGTCGGCACCCGGGTCAGCGCGCGCTTCGTTGCCGGATCGGTGGTGGCGATTGCCGGGATCGCGCTGCTGATGCTTCACGAATACCGCGCCGAGCCCAACGGCGGCGCAGCAGTGCTGAGCGGGATCGGCCTGACCGGCTTGGCGGTACTCAGCGCCTCGACCTCGAACGTGATGCAGGCGGCGCAGATCGCGCGGCGCAGCAGCACTCTGGTGCTGATCGCCTGGGCGATGCTGCTGGGGGCCTTGGCCGACGCGACCTTTGCCTGGATCTCCGCGGGTCCGCCGCCGTTCGATCTGGGCACGCGCCAGCTGCTCGGCATCGCCTATCTGGCGATCATGGGTTCGGTGGTGACCTTCCCGCTCTATTTCGCGCTGATCCGCGATTGGGGTCCGGGCCCGGCGGCCTATTCCAGCGTGCTGATCCCGGTGGTGGCGATGGGCCTGTCGACGCTGTTCGAGGGCTACCGCTGGTCGATGCTGGCCGCGGGCGGCGCGGCGCTGGCGCTGGCCGGGCTGGTCATCGCGCTGTCGCCGCCCAGACAGGCGCGCAGCCCTTCGACAAAGGTCGGATAGCGCGGCAACCAGCCAAGCACGCGCCGGGCCTTGCCATTGGCGACCCGGCGATTCTCGGCATAGAATCCGCGGGCCATCGGCGAGAGATCGGCCTCTTCCAGCGAACGCAGCGGCGGCGGCGCCACGCCGAGCAGGCGGCAGGCCTCCGCGATCACCGCGTTCTGGCGGCACGGCAGATCATCGGCGATGTTGTAGGCGCCTTCCGGTCCATTCAGCGCCAACAGCGCCGCGCTGACGATGTCATTGACATGGACCCGGCTGAACACCTGACCCGGCAGGTCGATGCGCTGCGCCGCGCCGGCCTGCACCCGCTCCAGCGCCGAACGGCCCGGTCCGTAGATCCCCGGCAAGCGCAGCACCCGTGCCCCCAGCGCCAACCAGGCGTTGTCGGCCTCGGCCCGCGCGGTGCGGCGGCCTGTTCCGATGGCTGCGCTTTCATCGACCCAGGCACCGCCGGTGTCGCCATAGACCCCGGTCGAGGAGAGGTAGATCAGCCGCTTGCCGGTCAATGTGTCGCCATAGCTATCCAGCACCGGATCGCCGCCGCTCCCTTCGGGCGGGACCGAGGAGAGCACGTGGCTGGCATCGGCCAGCGCCAGGCGGACGGTGCCGGCATCGCCGAACCGCAGGGTTCCGTCGCGCCCGGTCGATACCACCTCGCAGCCCAGCGCCGCCAGCGCCGCGCCGATCCGCTTGGCGGTATAACCCAGCCCGAAGATGAAAATCCGCTGCATTGCCGCTTTCCCTAGACGGACGCGCTGGCAATCGGAAGCGCAGCCACTAAGTTGGCGCGATGGACATCGCCAGCAGACCCGCCGACCCGGTCACCAACCCCGAAGCGGTCGACGCCGCGACGCCGCCGCACGCGCCCGCGACGATCCGGCGCGAGGATTACCAGCCGCCGGCCTGGCTGGTCCCCGCCGTTGCGCTCGATTTCGCGCTGGGGGTGGAGGCGACGCGGGTCGAGGCGCGCCTGTCGGTCGCCCGCAACCCGGCGGGGGACGGTTCCGGGGTCCTGCGCCTCGCCGGTGACGGGCTCAGCGCCGAATCGGTCGCGGTCGACGGCCTGCCCAGCAATTCCTGGCGCACGGAGGGCAGCGACCTGCTGGTCGACCTTCCGGGCGAAGCGCACGAGGTGACGATCGTCACCCGGATCAATCCGGCGGCCAATTCGCAGCTGATGGGGCTCTATGCCTCGAACGGGATGCTTTGCACCCAGTGCGAGGCCGAGGGCTTTCGCCGCATCGCCTTCCATCCCGACCGGCCCGATGTGCTCTCGGTCTATTCGGTGCGGATGGCGGGCGACAAGGCCGCGTTCCCGGTGCTGCTGTCGAACGGCAACTGCACCGCGTCGGGCGACAATGGCGACGGCACGCATTGGGCCGAATGGCACGATCCCTGGCCCAAGCCGAGCTACCTGTTCGCGCTGGTCGCGGGCGATCTGGTTGCCAATTCGGACAGCTTCACCACGATGAGCGGGCGCAAGGTCGCGCTCAATATCTGGGTCAGGGAGGGCGATCAGGACCGCACCCACCATGCCATGCAGGCGCTCAAAGATTTGATGAAGTGGGATGAGGAGGTGTTCGGGCGCGAATACGACCTCGACCTGTTCAACATCGTGGCGGTCGCCGATTTCAACATGGGGGCGATGGAGAACAAGGGGCTCAACGTCTTCAACACCCGTTACATCCTGGCCGATCCCGACACCGCGACCGACATGGACTATGACGGGATCGAAGGGGTGGTCGCGCACGAATACTTCCACAACTGGTCGGGCAACCGCGTGACCTGCCGCGACTGGTTCCAGCTGAGCCTCAAGGAAGGCTTCACCGTGCTGCGCGACCAGCTGTTCAGCCAGGACATGGGCAGCGCCGCGGTCAAGCGGATCGAGGATGTGCGCGTGCTGCGCGCCGCCCAGTTTCCCGAGGATTCGGGGCCGCTGGCCCATCCGATCCGGCCCGACAGCTATCAGGAGATCAGCAACTTCTACACCGCCACGGTCTACAACAAGGGGGCCGAGGTGATCCGCATGATGCGGACGATGGTCGGGGCGGAGCGGTTCCGCCAGGGCACCGACCTCTACTTCGACCGCCACGACGGCGAGGCGGCGACCTGCGAGGATTTCGTCACGGCGATCGAGGACGGCGCGGGCGCCGATCTCGGCCAGTTCCGGCTGTGGTATGCGCAGGCCGGCACCCCGCGGGTCGAAGCGCGGCTGAGCCATACCGACGGGGTGGCGACGCTGACGCTCAAACAGACCGTCCCGCCGACGCCCGGCCAGGCCGACAAGCAGCCGATGGTCATCCCGCTGCGCCTCGCGCTGTTCGACCGGGAAACCGGCGCGCACCGCGGCGAGGAACTGGTGATCCTGCGCGAAGCGCAAGCCGAGTTCAGCTTTGCCGGATTCACCGCGCGCCCGGTGCTATCGCTTAACCGCGGCTTTTCCGCGCCCGTCGCGATCGATGCCGACCAGTCGAACGCCGATCTGGTGTTCCTGGCGGCGCGCGACGACGATCCCTTTGCCCGGTACGAGGCGATGCAGCAGCTGGTGGTCCAGCACCTGATCGCGCTGGTCAGCGGCGGCACGCTGTGCGCTGCCGAGCGCGATGCCGGGCGCGAGGCGATCGGCCAGGCGCTGGCCGCGGTGATCGACGATCCCGCGCTCGACGACCTGATGCGCGGCGAGCTGATGATCCTGCCGGGCGAGACTTACCTGTCGGAACAGCTGCTTGTGGCCGATCCCGCCGCGATCCATGACGAGCGCGAGGGGCTCAAGGTCTGGCTCGGCGCGCAGCTCAAGGACCGGCTGGTGGCCTTGCACCAGCGCGCCAGTGCCGTCCCCTACAGCCTTTCGGCGGCGGCGCGCGGGGCGCGCAAGATCAAGACCCAGGCGCTGGTCTATCTTGCCGCCGGCGCGCCCGATGTGGCCGCGCCGCTGGCCGCGGCTCAGTTCGACGCTGCCGACAACATGACCGACCGCCAGGGCGCGCTGATGGTGCTGGCCGGGCTCGACACCCCTCAGCGCGAAGTCAAGCTGGCGGCCTTCCACCAGCGCTATGCCGGCAATGCCCTGGTAATCGACAAGTGGTTTTCGCTTCAGGCCGGATCGCTTCACCCCCGCGTCGTCGATCACGTCAAGGCGCTCAGCCAGCACCCCGATTTCACGCTGAGCAACCCCAACCGGGTCCGCGCGCTGTACATGGCCTTCACCGCGCCCCACGCCTTTCATGCCGAGGGCGGGGCGGGATACCGGATGATCGCCGACCTGATCCTGGCGCTCGATCCGATCAATCCGCAGACCGCGGCGCGCTTCGTCGCTCCGCTCGGCCGGTGGCGGCGGATCGAGCCGGTGCGCTCGGCCTTGATGCGCGCCGAGCTGGAACGGATCGCCGCCGCGCCGGGGCTGTCCAAGGACACCTTCGAACAGGTCAGCAAGAGCCTTGGTTGAGCCGGTCGAGGTCTTTCGCGCCAAAGCTCTGGACGGGGTCGCCCACGGCTTCCTCGGGCGGCGCGGCGGGGTTTCGCAAGGCCTGGTCGCCGGGCTCAACGCCGGGCTTGGCGCGGGCGACGACGACGCCGCGGTGGCACGCAACCGCGCCTTGGCGGTGGATGCGGTCCTGCCCGGTGCCCAGCTGGTCACGGTCTATCAGGTCCATTCGGCCGACTGCGTCACCGCGCTGCAGCCCTGGCCCCAGGCCGACCGCCCTCAGGCCGACGCGCTGGTCACCGACCGGCCCGGGCTGGTGCTGGGGGCGGTCACGGCGGACTGCGCCCCGGTGCTGCTGGCGGACGCCGAAGCCGGCGTGGTCGGGGCGGCCCATGCCGGGTGGAAAGGCGCGATCGGCGGGGTCACCGACAGCACCATCGCGGCGATGGAGGCGCTGGGGGCGCAGCGCGGGCGCATCGTTGCCGCGGTCGGGCCGTGCATCGCCCAGCCGAGCTACGAGGTCGACGACGGCTTTCGCGCGCACTTCTGCCGCGCCGCGCCCGGGAACGAAGCCCACTTCGCTGCCGGACGCGCCGGCCACTGGCAGTTCGATCTCGAAGGCTATGTCGCCGCGCGGCTCGAAAGCGCGGGTGTCGGCGCGGTCGAGCGGCTGGGCCGCGACACTTACCCCGATCCCGAACGCTTCTATTCGTTCCGCCGCGCCACTCACCGCGGCGAGCCGTCATACGGCCGGCAGATTTCGCTGATCGGGCTCTGACCGGCGCGGCGCAGCGCCCCATCGGGCAGCGCAACGGCCGGTGCGATTTTCGCAGTTGGCAGCGCCGGGCTTCGCGTCTATCAGGCCCGCCAAATCGTCAGGGTCGGCGGCACTTGCCGTGCACTCGTGGTTGGCCTAGGGGCAAACTTCGGGGGAATGCAGGGGCGCTTCCCGGACACGGTTAGGGACGGTTTTCCAAGGGTGCAGATCGCCTGACGCCCGCGGGAAACGGAATGAACAGGAACGGTTCGACCATGGCACAGGATGCTGGCACCGACACTGCCGCCGTCATCGACGGTGAGGGTGTGCGGCGGCGCGATTTCATCAACATCGCCGCGGTAAGCGCCGCCGGCGTCGGCGGGGCGGCGTTGCTCTACCCGCTGATCAGCCAGATGGCCCCGTCGGCCGACGTGCTCGCCGAAAGCTCGACCGAGGTCGACATCAGCCAGGTCCAGCCGGGACAGGCGATGAAGGCGGTGTTCCGCAAGCAGCCGGTGTTCATCCGCAACCTGACGGCCAAGGAAATCGCCGAAGCCGAAGCGGTCGACGTTGCTTCGCTGCGCGATCCCCAGACGCTCAAGGAACGGACCAAGGAAGGCCACACCAACTGGCTGATCACCATGGGGGTCTGCACCCACCTCGGCTGCATCCCGCAGGGCGCCGGCGAGGGTGAGGTCAAGGGCCAGTTCGGCGGCTATTTCTGCCCGTGCCACGGCTCGGTCTATGATACGGCGGCGCGCATCCGCAAAGGCCCGGCACCCAAGAACCTGGAAGTGCCGGCTTACGAATTCACTTCCGACACTATCGTCAAGATCGGCTGAGGGACCACACGATGAGCTTCCCCTGGGCAAAGACCCATACCCCGAAGAATCCGTTCATGGTGTGGATGGATGAGAAACTGCCACTGCCGCGGCTGGTCTACAATGCGGTCGGCGGCGGCTATGAAGTGCCGCGCAACCTCAACTACATGTGGAACTTCGGCTTCCTCGCCGGGCTGTGCCTGATGATCCAGATCGTCACCGGCATCGTCCTGGCGA
Organism: Novosphingobium sp.; assembly: GCA_046063245.1. Classification (GTDB taxonomy): domain Bacteria; phylum Pseudomonadota; class Alphaproteobacteria; order Sphingomonadales; family Sphingomonadaceae; genus Novosphingobium. The sequence goes on along the minus strand of JBJTLX010000233.1, from coordinate 2,395 downwards.
TGCATTACGGCGGCGATACCCGGGTGGCGTTCGATTCGACCGAACACATCATGCGCGACGTCAACTATGGCTGGATGCTGCGCTATGCCCACGCCAACGGCGCCTCGGCCTTCTTCGTGGTGATCTACCTGCACATCTTCCGCGGGTTCTACTACGGCTCGTACAAGGCCCCGCGCGAGATGATCTGGCTGCTCGGCGTGGTCATCTTCCTGCTGATGATGGCCACCGCCTTCATGGGCTATGTCCTGCCCTGGGGGCAGATGTCGTTCTGGGGGGCCAAGGTGATCACCGGGCTGTTCGGCGCGATCCCGCTGATCGGCGAACCGATCCAGAACTGGCTGGTCGGCGGTTTCGCCCCCGACAATGCCACGCTCAACCGCTTTTTCTCGCTGCACTTCCTGCTGCCCTTCGTGATCCTGGGCGTGGTCATCCTCCACGTCTGGGCGCTGCACATCCCGGGCTCGTCGAACCCGACCGGGGTCGAAGTGAAGCAGGAAAGCGATACCGTGCCGTTCTACCCCTACTTCGTCGCCAAGGACGGGTGGACGGTGGGGCTGTTCATGGTCATCTACAGCATGTTCGTGTTCTTCATGCCGAACGCGCTGGGCCATCCGGACAACTACATTCCGGCCAACCCGATGCAGACCCCGGCGCACATCGTGCCCGAATGGTATTTCTGGCCGTTCTACGCGATCCTGCGCAGCTTCACTCAGGACTTCCTGTTCTTCCCGGCCAAGCTGCTGGGTGTGCTGGCGATGTTCGCGGCGATCCTGGTGTGGTTCTTCCTGCCCTGGCTCGACAAGTCGCCGGTCCGGTCGGGCGGCTATCGCCCGCTCTACCGCAAGTTCTTCTGGGTGCTGATGCTCGACGTCATCGTCCTGGGCTATTGCGGCGGTTCGCCGGCGGAACAGCCCTATGTGCTCGTCGCCCAGCTCGCCTCGATCTATTACTTCCTGCACTTCCTGGTGATCGTGCCGATCGTTTCGTCGATCGAGCGTCCCGATCCGCTGCCGTTCTCGATCACCGAATCGGTGCTCGGGCACGACAATGCGGAAAGCGGAGCCGCAGCCGCGGCGACCAAGGCCTGAGCGGACAGAGAGGGAAACGAAACAATGATCCGTATCTTCTCCATCCTGGTCGGGCTGTTCTTTGCAGGCGCGCTGGCCTGGTCGCTGCTGTGGGATACCGTGGGGCTGGCTCAGGACGGGCTGCCCAGCACGGTCGAAAAGGCCTTCCACGAACACCCCAAGCCGCTCAAGCTGGCCAGCGACGGCTGGTTCGGCAAGTTCGACAAGAAGCAGCTCAAGCGCGGCTTCGAAGTGTACCAGCAGGTTTGCGCCAGCTGCCACGCGATCAAGCACGTGTCGTACCGCGATCTGGCCGCGCTCGAATACGGCGAGGGTGAGATCAAGACCATCGCCGCCGCCGCGACGATCAATGCCAAGGATCCGCTGACCGGTGAGCTCAAGGATCGTCCGGGCCTGCCCAGCGATCACTTCCCGCCGGTGGTCTATGGCGGCCAGGGCGTGCCGCCCGATCTTTCGCTGGTCGCCAAGGCGCGTCACGGCGGGGCGGCGTACATCCACTCGCTGCTGACCGGCTACACCACCCAGCCGGCCGAGCTGCTCAAGCGCTTCCCCGACGCGAAGACTCCTGAGGGGCTGCACTACAACCCGTATTTCGCCAACCTCAACATCGCGATGCCGCCGCCGCTGACCAGCGACGGGCAGGTGACCTATACCGACGGGACCAAGGCCACGGTCGACCAGATGGCGACCGACGTCTCGGCCTTCCTGGTCTGGACCGCGGAGCCCAAGCTCGACAAGCGTCACCAGGTCGGGTTCTGGTGGGTCGGCTTCCTGATCTATGCAACAGTGCTGGGCTACATGGCCTACCGCAACATCTGGGCCGCCAAGAAGGGTCACTGATCGCTGCGCCGATACGGCACAACAAAACGGGGCGTCCCTTGCGGGGGCGCCCCGTTTCGTTTGTCCGGCAGGATCATTGACCGGTAACGGCAGGCTCGTTATCTGCGATCAGCGTGCGATAGATCCAGCCGCCCAGCGCGCCGCCGATCAGCTGGGCCAGCCAGAACACCCACAGCTGCTTGAATGCGATCCCGCCTTCGACCAGTGCCGGACCGGTGCTGCGCGCCGGATTGACCGAGGTGTTGGTGATCGGGATCGAGATCAAGCAGCTGTGGGTGTTCTGGCTGGCCCCGCTGATCGGCGGCGCGCTGGGCGGCTGGATCTATCGCACGCTGATCGCCGGAAACGAACCGGCCTAGGACGCAGCACCCGCGCCAAACCGAAACGAGGCGCCCCGCAAGGGACGCCCCGTTTTGTTGTGCCGTATCGGCGCAGCGATCAGTGACCCTTCTTGGCGGCCCAGATGT
>JBJTLX010000232.1:0-8032 GCA_046063245.1 Novosphingobium sp. | reverse complement strand
GCGCCGCGCGGCGCCACCGGGGATGGCATCGCCATGGCCTGGCGCGCCGGGGCGCGGGTCGGCAACATGGAAATGATGCAGTTCCATCCAACCTGCCTCTACAACCTCGAGGTCAAGAATTTCCTGATCACCGAGGCGGTGCGCGGGGAAGGGGGCCGGCTGATCAACCCCAAGACTGGCCACCGCTACATGCCCGATTATGACGAGCGTGCCGAACTGGCCCCGCGCGATATCGTCGCCCGCGCCAACGACGCCGAGATCAAGCGCGACGGGCTCGATTTCGTCCACCTTGATATCAGCCACCAGCCGCCGGAATTCGTCCGCGAACACTTTCCCAACATCTATGAGAAGCTGATCGGGCTGGGCATCGACATGACCAAGGGGCCGATCCCGGTGGTTCCGGCGCAGCACTATACCTGCGGCGGGATCGTCATCGATCTGGATGGCCGCACCGACCTGCCCGGGCTCTATGCCGCGGGCGAATGCACCGAAAGCGGGCTGCACGGGGCTAACCGCCTCGCTTCCAATTCGCTGCTCGAATGCTTCGTTTTCGGCGAGGCCGCGGCCAAGGACATCCTGGCCCGCTGGGACCATTTCGATGCCCCGCCGCCGGTCCGCGGCTGGGACGAAAGCCGGGTGACCGATTCCGACGAAGAGGTGATCATCAAGCAGAACTGGACCGAAATCCGCCGCTTTATGTGGAACTATGTCGGGATCGTACGCACGACCAAGCGGCTTGAGCGCGCGGCGCACCGCATCCAGATGATGTTCGGCGAGATCGAGGACTATTACGGTCACTTCCGCGTCTCGACCGACCTGATCGAACTGCGCAACCTGCTGCAATGCGCCGATCTGATCGTGCGTTCGGCGCTGTCGCGTCACGAAAGCCGCGGCCTGCACTATACGCTGGACTATCCCGCCACTCTGCCCGAAGCGAAGGACACGATCCTGGTACCGTGACCCAGCCGCGATGACGCGAAGCTGAAACATTTGGCCTATAACGGCGGCGAATCGATGACCGACCGCGAAACTGAAATGAACGACGAACAGCGCAGGGCGGTGCATGCCAGCCTGGCACAGGAACGCGTCGTTGCCGCGCAGACCGGACTGTTCACCGCCGCCGAAATGCTGATTGCCCGCGGCGCGATCAAGGAACTGGAAGCCCTGATTGCCGGGGCCGCCCCCGACGACGCCGAACGGCTGCGCGAACACCTTGGCCTTGCGCCCGCCTCGATCCCGCAGCGCAAGACCAGCGATGAGCTGGCGCCGGGCTGGAAGGAAGGCGGCTATCCTTACAAGTACAAGATGCTGCGCCAGGACTACGAGCGCGAGAAGTTCCTGCTTCAGGCCGAACTGCTCAAGCTGCAGACCTGGATCAAGGACACCGGGGCGCGGGTCGTGATCGTTTTCGAAGGGCGCGACGCGGCCGGCAAGGGCGGCACGATCAAGCGCTTCATGGAACACCTCAACCCGCGCGGGGCGCGGGTGGTTGCGCTGGAAAAGCCCAGCGATGTCGAGCGCGGGCAATGGTATTTCCAGCGCTATGTCGGGCACTTGCCGACCAAGGGCGAGATCGTGCTGTTCGACCGGTCGTGGTACAACCGCGCGGGGGTCGAACATGTCATGGGCTTCTGCAGCGACGAGGAATACGACGAGTTCCTGCGCGAAGCGCCCGAGTTCGAGCGCAACCTGGTGCGCAGCGGCATCCACCTGATCAAGTTCTGGTTTTCGGTCAGCCGCGAGGAACAGCTGCGCCGCTTTACCGAGCGCAAGGTCCATCCGCTCAAGCAGTGGAAGCTGAGCCACGTCGATGTCGCCAGCCTCGACAAGTGGGATCGCTATACCGAGGCGAAGGAAGCGATGTTCCGCGCCACCGATACCGACCTGTGCCCTTGGATCGTTATCAAGAGCGACGACAAGAAGCGCGCGCGGCTCAACGCCATGCGCTTCGTGCTGGGCAGCCTGCCCTATGAGGGACGCAACGATCACGTCGTCGGCAGCTACGATCCGCTGCTGGTCGGCCGCGCCAGCAAGATCTTCGAACGCGGCGAACAAGCGACATTGCCCGCAGCCAAGGAATGATCCCGCTTGCCAAGCGGCGCACAGCGCGTCAGCCTTGGCGAAACAAGCACAGGGAGCATTCATGCCGCACGCCCACGCCAACGGGATCGACATCTATTACGAAACGCACGGCGATCCGGCCAATCCGCCGCTGCTGCTGATCATGGGGCTGGGGGCGCAGCTGACACTGTGGCCGATCGAACTGGTCGAGGCGCTGGTGGCGCGCGGCTATTACGTCATCCGCCACGACAATCGCGACATCGGCCTGTCGACCAAATTTACCGATCATGGCGTCCCCAATGTCCGCCGGGTCGCGCTGATGCGGCTGTTCGGGCTGCGCGCCAAGCTGCCCTACCGCCTGACCGAGATGGCCGCCGATGCGGTGGCGCTGCTCGACGCGCTGGGGATCGCCAAGGCCCATGTCGTCGGCGCCTCGATGGGCGGGATGATCGCCCAGCTGGTCGCGGTCGGCTATCCCGAGCGGGTGCTGTCGCTGACCTCGATCATGTCGACCACCGGCAACCGCCGCCTGCCCCCGCCGCGCAAGGAGGCGCTGGAGGCGCTGATGGCGCCGCCGCCGCCGGGTGCCACGCTCGACCAGATGGTGCCGCACGTGCTGCGGATCACCCGGGCGATCGGCAGCCCCGGCTATCCCGCCAATGAAGAGTGGGTCAAGGAACGCATCGCCAACGACTATGCCCGCAGCTTCCATCCGACCGGCCCGGGCCGGCAACTGGCCGCGATCATTGACGATGGTGACCGGCGCAAGCGGCTTGCCGCAGTGACCGCGCCGACGCTGGTAATCCATGGCGCCGACGATCCGCTGGTCCCGGTCGAGGGCGGCAAGGATACGGCCGAGGCAATTCCGGGCGCGCAGCTCAAGATCATCCCAGGCATGGGCCACGACCTGCCGTTGGAGCTGGTCGACGAAGTGGCGGACGCTATCGCCGGGATCGCGCGGTAACGCCTATTCCGGTCGCCACAGCATCGACCAGAAATGCGGGCCACCGCGCGGCACGTCCCATTCCTGCGTCACAGCGAAGCCCAGGCGCTGGTACAGCCCGACATTCTCGGGCGTGGCCGTTTCAAGATAGATCGGCACGCCCTTGGTCCGGGCCTGGGCCATTCCTGCACGGATTGCCGCTCCGCCCCAGTCGCGGCCCTGGAATGCCGGATCGACCCCGGCGAAGTGGAGATAGTCACAGGTCAGGCCGCGGGGATGATGCGCCTCGATCGCGCTCGATGCGGCCAGTGCGCGCAGCAGGTTCGGCCCAAGGGCAGCGATGAAGCCGGGCAGGCCGCGCAGCAGCTGCCACGGGCTGGTGTGGATCGACGCGCCCGCGCGCCACAGCGTCACCGCTTCCCGCCCCGGCGATGCCAGGCACCAGCCGTCGGCCAGGTCTTCGCTGACCAGCAAGCCGAACAGGCGCGGCAACCGCCTTACCCGGTCGGCCCGGTCGGGCATGATCCACGCCATCGCCGGATCGTCGGCAAAAGCCGCAGACAGGGTCGCGACCAGTGCCGCCCGGTCGGCCGATGCCGCCCTGGCAATCGGCGGCAGGGGGCTCGCAGCGCCGCTCAGAAATGCCACCCGAAATGGCGGCCGATGAAGATCAGCAGCATCGCCCCGACGATCGAGGCCAGGCAGCCGGCGCGGTGAAAGCCGTCACCGGTCTTGCCGCGGGTAGTGACCAGCCCGGCCAGCAGCGATCCGGCGATGCCGAGCAGGATCGTCATGCCCCAGCCCATGGCGACTGCGCCGGGATAGAAATAGCGCGCCAGGGCGCCGATGATCAGACCGCTGAAAATCGCGCCGATGATGTTGAACATGGATTCGTGCCTTTCGCAGGGAAACTGCGCGTCAAGATAGCCGGTGTCTTAGTGTAATCAAGCGGCAAGGCGCGCGCGCAGCACAGTGTTTGCCGCCCTCCGCTCGCAACAAAATTTCCCGGCCCGATTCTATCGCTGTCAACGCCTGCGGGCACCTGTCCCCGGAGATAATTTTTTTCACAGATTCACTTTGACTCTTGCGCCGCGCACCAGTGGCGCTTTTCCCGCGCGTCGCTGACTCCGACCTGCCCGCGCTGCCGCTATCGGCGGCTGCCAACGGGGTTATCGCATGATTTACCCTCTTGCGCCGGAGTCAGGGTTGGGCACTATAGATAGTGGTCGGACAAGCCGGGGGGCTCAAGACTTAGATTCATTCGCAGATTCGCGCCTGGCGCGAGCGGGGGGATTCGGTCCTTGATCGCGGCGCTGTGCGGGACCAGGCTGGGGATCGAATGGGGATAAGTTTTTCCCCTTTCGTTCTCCTGATCTGGTAGGATCGGGGTTTGCACACCGATTCGAACACATAGAGAACAAGCGGCACCGCCACGGCGGTCGCCAGGACAGTCGAAACGGGGGCAAGAGTGGATTTCAGAAACGGAGAAGAGCCGGGCATGGCCGAACTTGAAGCAACGCTGGACGAGATGACCGCGACCGGCGAGGCGGCCCCCGCGCAGCAGCACAAGGAGGCGGGCAAGCGCCCGGCAGTGGCCATGGACAACAAGACCGATGCGGGATCGGCGGACCTGATCGACAAGCTGGGCGCCGATGCGCTGGCCGGAGCGATGGGCGAAATGGTCAAGGCCGCGTCCAAACCCACCGACGACAGCAAGGCGATCCACGACCGCCGCTTCGCGGTCGAAGTCGACCATGCCCGCGACGCGCTGCTGACCGACTTCGGCAAGGAAACGCTCGACGACCGCTATCTGCTGCCGGGCGAGCGTTATCAGGACCTGTTTGCCCGCGTCGCCGCGGCCTATGCCGATGACGAGGCACACGCCCAGCGGCTTTACGACTACATCAGCCGGCTGTGGTTCATGCCCGCCACCCCGGTGCTGTCCAACGGCGGGACCAACCGCGGCCTGCCGATTTCGTGCTATCTCAACTCGGTCAGCGACAGCCTCGAAGGGATCGTCGGGACCTGGAACGAGAACGTCTGGCTGGCCAGCCGCGGCGGCGGGATCGGCACCTATTGGGGCAATGTCCGCGGGATCGGCGAGCCGGTCGGGCTCAACGGCAAGACCAGCGGGATCATTCCCTTCGTCCGGGTGATGGACAGCCTGACCCTGGCGATTTCGCAAGGCTCGCTGCGCCGCGGTTCGGCCGCGTGCTATCTCGACATCTCGCATCCCGAGATCGAGGAGTTCCTCGAGATCCGCAAGCCTTCGGGCGACTTCAACCGCAAGGCACTGAACCTCCACCACGGCGTGCTGCTGACCGACGACTTCATGGAAGCGGTGCGCGACGGGGCCGAATTTGCCCTGCGCTCGCCCAAGGACGGCTCGGTCCGCGCCACGGTCGATGCCCGCGCGCTGTTCCAGAAGCTGGTCGAGACCCGGCTGGCCACGGGTGAGCCCTATATCGTCTTCTCCGACACGGTGAACCGGATGATGCCCAAGCATCACCGCGACCTCGGGCTCAAGGTCTCGACCTCGAACCTGTGCTCGGAAATCACCCTGCCCACCGGCAAGGACCACCTTGGCAACGACCGTACCGCGGTGTGCTGCCTCTCCAGCCTCAACCTCGAGACCTGGGAAGAGTGGAACAAGGACGAGGTCTTCATCGAGGACGTGCTGCGCTTCCTCGACAATGTCCTGCAGGACTATATCGACCGCGCCCCCGACGAGATGGCCCGCGCCAAGTATTCCGCGGCGCGCGAACGGTCGGTCGGGATGGGGGTGATGGGCTTCCATTCGTACCTGCAGAAGAAGGGCGTCGCTTTCGAAAGCGCGATGGCCAAGGCGCTGAACATGAAGATGTTCAAGCACGTCGCGGCCAAGGCCGACGAAGCCAGCCTGATGCTCGCCCAGGAACGCGGTGCCTGTCCCGATGCCGCCGACATGGGCGTGATGCAGCGCTTCAGCTGCAAGATGGCGATCGCCCCGACCGCGTCGATCTCGATCATCTGCGGCGGGACCAGCGCCTGCATCGAGCCGATCCCGGCCAATATCTATACCCACAAGACGCTGTCGGGCAGCTTCGTGGTCAAGAACCCCTATCTTCAGGCGCTGCTGGCGGCGAAGAGCAAGGATTCGACCAACGTGTGGAATGCAATCCTCGAACGCGGCGGCTCGGTCCAGCACCTCGACTTCCTCTCGCCTGAGGAAAAGGCGGTCTACAAGACCAGCTTCGAGATCGACCAGCGCTGGCTGCTCGAATTTGCCGCCGACCGCACCCCCTACATCGACCAGGCCCAGTCGCTGAACCTCTACATCCCCGCCGATGTCGAGAAGTGGGACCTGATGCAGCTGCACTTCCAGGCCTGGGAAAAGGGCATCAAGAGCCTGTATTACCTGCGCTCGAAGTCGGTCCAGCGCGCCGGGTTCGCCGGCGGCGTCGAAGCGGACAACACCGCCGAAGCGCCGAAGATCGAACTCGCCGCGCAGGAAACCGACTACGAGGAATGCCTGGCCGGCCAGTGATGGCAAGTCCGGTATCCGAGCGGCTGAAGGGAGCCTTTACGATGGACCAGAAAGCAGGTTGCAGCGCGGTCGGACTGGCCGTGGCGGCGGTGATCGTTGCCGGCTTCCTGATCGGCTGGCCGCAGTACCGCGTCTACCAGCAGCGGCTGGCGGGCGAAGCGGCGCTGGCCGAGGCGCAGAGCAGCCGCCAGGTCGCGATTCTGGAAGCGCGGGCCAAGAAGGAAAGCGCGATCAGCCTCGCCGAAGCCGAAGTGATCCGCGCCGAGGGCGCGGCAAAGGCCAATGCCATCCTGCAGAACTCGCTCGGCGGGCCCGAGGGCTATCTGCGCTATCTGCAGATCCAGGCGCTGGAGAACACCAAATCCTCGCTGATCTATGTGCCGACCGAGGCCGGGCTGCCGGTGACCGAGGCACGGCGCCTCGACCAGCGCTGACAGGTGGGGCTCGGCTCGCCCCTGACGCTCGGGATCGGGCTGGTCCTGCTGGCTGCCGGGCTGGTTACGGTGACCCGCCGCGGGGGCAGCGACCAGGCGGTCTATGCCCGGCGGATCGCGGGGATGATGCTCACCGCCGGAGGCCTCGCGCTCACCGTCAACGCGCTGGCGCTGGGGCACTGGTCTTGAGCCGCGCCGCGGCGGTTACAATTGGCGACACGGCGGGGGCTTGCCCCGCGCGCCGCGCCCGGGTTGGTGTTGCGAACGATTCGCAACAACCATGGAGAATGATACGTGCGTAAATACCATCGCTGGCTTTCGGTGATTTTCGGGGTGTTCCTGCTGTGGATCTCGATCACCGGGGTGGTCAGCCAGATCCCGATGTGGGGCGAGATGTTCGGCGGCGAGGGCGACGGCGATCGCCCGGTCGCGGCCGCGCCCGCCGTGCCGGCCGGCTTCACCTGCCCCGAAAGCATGGTCTGCCGCCCCAAGCCGAGCGGCAGCCGCTCGTGGGTCGGGCTGGTCCACCATCTCCATTCGGGCGAGACCTTCGGCCCGCTCGGCACGGTGATCGCCACCCTGTCGGGGCTGGCGCTGGTGTTCTTTTCCTTCTCCGGACTGTGGCTCTACATTTCGATGTGGCGCAACCGAAGCAGCCGCAGCCTCAAGCCGGGCTGGTTCTGGAAATGACCGCACCGCGCCCGCCCTGCTCACACAGCTATCCCCAATTCGCTGCCGCGCCGCCCTTTGGGGCCCGCGCGCCTTCGCCCTATACTGACCGCTTAACCGGAGTCGTTTCCCATGCCCCTGCTCGAAGCCCGCAAGACCTACAAGCCGTTCGAATATCCGTGGGCTTACGACATGTGGAAACGCCAGCAGCAGATCCACTGGATACCCGAGGAAGTTCCCTTGGGCGAGGATTGCCGTGACTGGGCGCAGAAGATCAGCGACCATGAGCGCAACCTGCTGACGCAGATCTTCCGCTTTTTTACCCAGGCCGATATCGACGTGCAGAACTGCTATCATGAGCAGTACGGCCGGGTGTTCAAGCCGACCGAGATCAAGATG
>JBJTLX010000231.1:0-6557 GCA_046063245.1 Novosphingobium sp. | reverse complement strand
TGGTAGCGGAGGAGGGACTCGAACCCCCGACACGCGGATTATGATTCCGCTGCTCTAACCAGCTGAGCTACTCCGCCGTACCATGGCAGTGCCGGGCGTGGCCCGGACAGGCGGCGCACATAGGGTGCGGGTTTGATGCGGTCAAGGCCTCGTTTGGCCGCGGAACGGCCAGATCGCCACGCGCTCCCAATGCGGGTTGCAATAGAGATGCAGCCCCAGCCCCGTGAAGGCAAAGCGGCGCGGCTCGAGTGTCGGCGCCAGCTCCTGCCGCAGCGCGACGGCGGCCGCGCGCGGGACCTTGTTCTGCACCGTGATGTGCAGCTTCTTGCCGCCGCGATCCTGTGCGGTCAGCATGTCCCAGAAGGTCTCGGCGATCCGGTTGCGCAGGGCCATCATGGCTTCGCTGCGCAGCGCAATGGCAGTGCCCCCGCCCAGGTCCATCAGCCCGGCAACCATCGCTTCCGGCGGCGCGAACTCTCCTGCCAGTGTCGCCAGGTAACGCGGCAGCTCCTCGCGCAGCGAGGGCGCGAACGAATGGAACAGCGTGACATGCGCGGCCAGATGATTGCGCTCGGGCGGGAAATGGGCGCGGCGCAGGCGATCGGCCCAGGCCTGCACATCGCCCGGCATTTCGGCGGTGACGATGAACGGTGCGGACGGCGACCGGGCGGGAGGGATTGCGGCCATCCCCTGCACCTAGTGCAGTTGAACGCGGCGGGCCAGCCAAGGTTCCCTTGCATCGCGCGAAGAGCGGCGACACTCTGCGCCGAACGGGAGGAACCATCGATGAAACTGCACGCCTTGTCCGCCGGACTGCTCGCCTGCCTGGCCGCCGCGCCGGCCCACGCAGCCGAATCGGCACCCCAGGCCAAGCCGGCCAGCCCGGCAACCGCCGCCCGCCAGGCCGAAGTTGCGGCGACCCTGCCCGCCGAAGACGGCCGCGACGCCGACTTCGCTGCGCGCGGCTTCATCGCCTCACGCGCCGATCCGGTGATCACCGACGCCAAGGGCAAGCCGGTTTGGCGCAGCGATGCCTATGGTTTTGTCGATGGCCCCGCCCCGGCAACGGTCAACCCGTCGTTGTGGCGCGAAATGAAGTACCTCGGGGCGTCGGGCCTGTTCAAAGTGGCCGAGGGCGTGTGGCAGGTGCGCGGCTTCGACGTGTCGAACATGACCGTGGTCCGGGGCGCAACCGGATGGATCGTGATCGATCCGCTGACCACGCGCGAAACGGCAGCGGCGGCGATGGACCTGGTCAATGCACGATTGGGCCGACGCCCGGTAAGCGCTGTGATCTACAGCCACAGCCACGCCGATCATTTCGGCGGGGTGCGCGGGGTGATCGAAGAGACCGATGCCGCAGCGCGCAAGGTGCCGATCCTGGCCCCCGCCCGCTTTGTCGAGGAAGCCGCGTCGGAAAACATCATGGCCGGCGCCGCGATGGGCCGCCGCGCCAATTACCAGTTCGGCGCGGGGCTTGTTCCCGGGCCGAAGGGCCAGATGGGCAGCGGCATCGGCATGGGCGTCGCCGCGGGTGAAATCACGCTGATCGCGCCGACCGACACCATCGCAAAGACCGGCGAGACGCGCGTGGTCGACGGGGTACCGCTGGAATTCCAGATCGTTTCGGGGAGCGAGGCACCGTCCGAACTCAACGTCTATATCGTTCCGGCCAAAGCCTTCCTGTCGGCCGAGATGTCGACCTGTTCGCTGCACAACATCCTGACCCCGCGCGGGGCCAAGGTGCGCGATACCCACGCCTGGGCCGGCTATCTGGACGAGGCATTGCGGCTCTATGGCCAGCGCAGCGACGTCGTGCTGTCGAGCCATTGCTGGCCGCGCTTTGGCCAGGCCGAGGTTGCCGGAATGCTGGCCAGCCAGCGCGACAATTACCGCTACCTCCACGATCAGACCGTGCGGATGATGAACCGCGGCGAGACGATGGTCGAGATCGCCGAGGACCTGAAGCAGCCGCCGGCACTGGCGGCGCAGTGGTACAATCACGGCTACTACGGCACCTACAGCCACAATTCGAAGGCGATCTATCAGTTCTACCTGGGCTGGTACGATGCCAATCCCGCCAACCTCAATCCCTGGCCCCCGGCCGAGCGTGCGCGCAAGAGCGTGGCGGCGATGGGCGGCGCGAAGAAGGTGCTGGCGCTGGCGAAAAAGGCGATGGCTGCGGGTGACTATCGCTGGTCGTCCGACCTGCTGAGCCAGGCGGTCTTTGCCGATCCGGCCAACACGGCGGCGCGGGCCATGCTGGCCGACAGCTTCGAACAGCAGGGCTATCAGGCTGAAAGCGGGATCTGGCGCAACCAGTTCCTGTCCGCCGCGCGCGACCTGCGCGAGGGGTACAAGGCGGGTGCGACCAACACCCAGAGCGCTGACCTGATCGCCGCGGTGCCGACCCAGCTATTGCTCGATTCGGTGGCGACGCGGTTTGATCCCGCAGGATTCGGCGGGCGCAAGCTGGCGATCAATCTGGTCATGCCCGAGCGCAAGGAAGCGGCCGGGATCGAATTGACCGGCACCACGATGATCGCGCGGATGGAACCGGTGGCGAACGCCGCGGTTACCATCACCGCACCGCGGCGCTTGCTGCTGGCGCTGCTGTTCCTTAAACTTCCGCTCGAACAACTCGAAATGGCCGGTTTGAAGATCGAGGGCGACCGGGCCGCAGCCCAGGCCTGGCTCAATGCGCTCGATCCGCTTACTGCCGGGTTCAACATCGCCGAACCCTGATCCTGAAAGGCAATATAATGAAGATGCGCACACTCGGCACGAGCGGCCTCGACGTTTCCGCCCTCGGGCTTGGCTGCATGGGGATGAGCTGGGCCTATGGCGCCGCGCCCGACAAGGCGGCGATGGTAGCGCTGCTGCGCCAGGCGGTCGAGCTGGGGGTGACGTTCTTCGACACTGCCGAGGTCTATGGCCCCTTCGCCAATGAGGAGCTGCTGGGCGAGGCGCTGGAGCCGCTGCGCGACCGGGTGGTGATCGCCACCAAGTTCGGCTTCGACCTGACCGCCGATCCGGCGCAGGGGCCCAAGGCGGACAGCCGGCCGGACCACATCCGCGATGTTGTCGATGCCTCGCTCAAGCGGCTGCGGACCGACCGGATCGACCTGCTCTATCAGCACCGAGTCGATCCGGCAGTGCCGATCGAGGACGTTGCCGGAACCGTCGGCGATCTAATCCGCGCCGGCAAGGTCAAGCATTTCGGTTTGTCGGAAGCCGGTGCCCAGACCATCCGCAAGGCCCATGCGGTGCAGCCGGTCACCGCGCTGCAAAGCGAATATTCGCTGTGGCAGCGCGAGGTCGAGGCCGAAATCCTGCCGACACTGCGGGAACTGGGCATCGGTTTCGTGCCCTACAGCCCGCTGGGCCGCGGTTTCCTGACCGGGGCGATTACCGCCGACACCGTGTTCGACAAGAGCGATTTCCGCGCCCGCCTGCCGCGCTTCCAGCAGGACGCGGTGGCGGCCAACCAGGCGCTGGTCGATCTGGTGCGCGCTATCGCCGGGCCGCTGGGCGCAACGCCGGCGCAGGTCGCGCTGGCGTGGTTGCTCGCCCAAGGCGACGACATTGTCCCGATCCCCGGGACGACCAAGCTGGCGCGGCTGGAGGAAAACCTCGGCTCGATCGATCTTTCGCTCAGTGCGGAGAGCCTGACTGCGCTCGATGCGGCAAGCCGCGCTGTCGAGATCGTCGGGGCGCGCTATCTTCCGGCGATGGAGGCGATGACCGGGCGGTAGCACAGCCTACCGCCGTGCCAGAAACCCGCCCATGCTGAGCTTGTCGAAGCATCGTACTTGTCTTCGGGCGTTCTGGACAACTGCTTGAAGAAAAGAGCTGTCCTTCGACAAGCTCAGGACGGGCGGGACTTGGTGGGCCGCGGTGAACGCCCGGATGCCCTCAAAAGTCGCCGCGTTCCTTGCGGATCGTGTACCATTTCTCGACGTTGGCATTGTGCTCTTCCAGCGTGGCGGCAAAGGCGTGGCCGCCGGTGCCGTCCGCGACCATGTAGAGCGCGTCGGTCTTGGCCGGATTGAGCACCGCGGCGATGCTGGCGCGGCCGGGGTTGGTGATCGGCCCCTTGGGCAGACCGACCATGGCATAGGTATTGTAGTCGTTGACCGCCTGGATTTCCGACTGGCGGATGCGGCGACCCAGCGGCTTGCCCTTGGTGATCGGATAGATGATCGTCGGATCGGCCTGGAGCATGATCCCCTGCTTGAGCCGGTTGGAATAGAGCCCGGCAACGATCTCGCGCTCGGACGGCTTGCCGGTTTCCTTCTCGACGATCGAGGCCAAAGCCAGCGCGGCTTCCGGGGTGGCCACGGCGGTGCGGTCGCTGCGTTTGGCCCACAGTTCGGCCAGCGTCCTCTGCATCGCGGTCTGCATCCGCAGCAGCACGGCCTGGCGGCTCTCGCCCTTTTCGACTTCGTAGGTGTCGGGCAGGATCGAGCCTTCGGCCGGCACCTCGATGCTGCCGGTCAGGTTGGGCTGGGCCATCAGCCGTTCGAAGACCATGATCGAGGGCATGCCTTCGGGCACGGTGACGAAGCGGCGCAGCACTTCGTCGCCCTGGATGATCCGCAGGATCTTACTGGCACTCGCGCCCTTGGGCAGCAGGAACTCGCCCGCCTTGATCGGGGCGCCACCGGACAGGATCCGCGCGCGCAGCTTAAACGCGCTGGCCGAGGTGATCGCGCCTTCGCTCTCGAGCTTGGCTGCGACCGAACCAAGGCTGGCCTTGTCGGGCACGATGAAGGCGGTGTCCTTGGCCAGCGGTCCGGCGGAGTACCACCCGCCGAAGAACCAGCCCAGCGCGCCCAGCACCAGGATCGCGGCAAGGATGACTGGCAAGCAACCCCGCCGCGAGCCAAGCATTATTCTTCGAACGCCTTGACGATTACCGCGGCATTGGTGCCGCCGAAGCCGAACGAGTTGTTGAGCGCGGCGCGGACCTGACGCTTGCGTGCCTGGTGCGGGACCAGGTCGACGCCTTCGGTGCCCTCGTCGGGGTTGTCGAGATTGAGCGTCGGCGGGACGATCTGGTCGCGGATCGCCAGGATGCAGAAGATCGTCTCGACCGCGCCGGCCCCGCCCAGCAAGTGTCCGATGGCCGATTTGGTGCTGCTCATCGAAGCACCGGTCAGATCATTGCCGAGCACCCGCTTGACCGCCCCAAGCTCGATCGTGTCAGCCATGGTCGAGGTGCCGTGGGCGTTGACATAGTCGATGTCGCCCGGCCCCATCCCGGCCTTCTTCAGCGCCATCCGCATCGCCAGTTCGGCGCCGCGGCCTTCGGGATGCGGCGCGGTGACGTGATAGGCATCGCCCGAGAGGCCATAGCCGACCACTTCGGCATAGATCTTGGCGCCGCGGGCCTTGGCGTGTTCGTATTCCTCAAGCACCACCACGCCCGCGCCTTCGCCCAGGACAAAACCGTCGCGGTCCCTGTCATAGGGACGGCTGGCCTGTTCGGGCCGGTCGTTGAAGCTGCAGTTGAGCGCGCGGGCTTGGGCAAAGCCGGCCACGCCGAGCGGGTTGATGGTCGATTCCGAGCCACCGGCGAGCATGATGTCGGCATCGTCGTCGCGGATCATCCGCGCGGCATCGCCGATCGAGTGTGCGCCGGTCGAGCAGGCGGTAACCACGGCGTGGTTGGGGCCCATCAGGCCGTAACGGATCGAAACCTGCCCGCTGATCAGATTGATGATCCGGCCGTGGACAAAGTGCGGGCTGACCCGGCCCGGGCCGCGTTCGTGGAGGTTGACCGATTCGAGTTCGATCCCCGGCAGGCCGCCGATTCCCGCGCCGATCGAGACCCCGGCGCGTTCGCGCGTCGCTTCGTCCATTTCGGTCAGCCCGGCGTCCTCGATCGCCTGTCCGGCGGCATCAAGGCCGTAGACGATGAACGGATCGACCTGGCGCTGGATCTTGGGATCGACCCGCTTGTCGGGATCGAAGCCGAATTCGTGATCCTTGCCCTTGACCTCGCAGGCGATGGTCGCCTTCTGGTTCGAGGCGTCGAAGCGGGTGATCGGACCCGCCCCGCTCTTGCCCGCGATCAGGTTGGCCCAGGTGGTTTCGACGTCGCCGCCCAGCGGGGTGACGAGGCCAAGTCCGGTTACGACAACACGGCGCATTCGCATCTCCAAGGTTCAAAAATGCAACAGGCCCAGCCCGTTATGGGCTGAGCCTGTCAAAGGCCTTCAAATCCGTCAATCGCCAAGCCGTGGCTGGGCGCGACAGGATGGCCAAAGGCCAGGGCGATCAGCCCTTGTTGTCGTCGATGTACTTGATCGCATCCGAAACGGTGCTGATCTTTTCAGCCGCATCGTCGGGGATTTCGACGCCGAATTCTTCTTCGAAGGCCATGACGAGCTCAACGATGTCAAGGCTGTCGGCGCCCAGATCGTCGATGAAGCTGGCATCTTCGGTGACCTTGTCGGCTTCGACGCCAAGATGTTCGACGACGATCTTCTTAACGCGGTCGGCGGTGTCGCTCATGGTGTGTCCCTTCGTGAACGGCAGATAAACGGTTGTTG
>JBJTLX010000230.1:0-9690 GCA_046063245.1 Novosphingobium sp. | reverse complement strand
CTGTCCATGACGCCGGAAAACCGCGCGTCGGCCGGAATCACGCTCTCTGAGGTGACGTCGTGTCCGCCGCCGGGCAGACCTTCGCCCAAATCCTCGGCCAGCGTCGCTGAAACGAAATCAGAAAGGTCGAACCCGGGAATGAAGGTAGAACTCATAACGTCCTGCGTAGCTGCCGGCGCGACCCGGTCAAGTACCCCGCTCCGTCAACATCGCGCGACAGGGCCTTGCATGTGCGCTTGCAACCGGCATAGCCTGATGCCCGGATGGAGGGGACTGACATGACCATGCAGCGCAACGAGCTTGCCGTCTCAAGCGACGTCGCAGCCATAGAAGCTCTGGTTCCGATCTCCGGATTGAGCTTGATCGACGTGGGCTGTGGCCCCGGTCCGATTGCTCGCGAACTTGTTGCGCGCGGTGCCCGTGTTCTGGGTGTTGAACCGGATCCGATCCAGGCGGAAAAGAACCGTGCCGCACCGGCTGTCAGCGGTCTCGCCTTCGCCGAAGCCGGGGCCGAGGCGCTCCCCGCGGAAAGCGATTCGGCCGACGGCGTGATCTTCGGCCGTTCACTTCACCACGTTCCGTTGGACAAGATGGATACGGCCCTGGCGGAAGCCGCGCGTGTCCTTCGTCCGGGCGGCTACCTGTGCGTGCTGGAACCTGCAATGGAAGGATCGCAATTTGCGCTGATGAAGCCTTTTCACGACGAGACCATTGTCCGCACTGCGGCGCTTGCCGCGCTGGCCCGCACGACGCCGCCCCTGTTCGGCCGTGCCGAGCATTATCGCTACGCGGTCGATTCCCGTTTCTCCAGCTTTTCGGAGTTCGTCGAGCGCATGGTCAGCGCGACCTTCAACAATCACGCGAGGGAGCATGTCGATACCGAGGAGGTCCGCACCCTGTTCGAGGCCGGCCCCACGCCCGAGGGCGATTACGCATTCGACCAGCCGATGCTGCTGAGCCTTTATCGCGACCCTCAGGTGTCCTGAGGGTTTCGCCTTAGTGCACGAAGCGTGCAACCACGTCTCGGTAGGAGCGCGAGACTTTCACTTGCGCGCCCGAATCGAGCACGAGGAAGCACTCGCCGTTGGTGTGCGGCTTGACCTGGCGGACTTGGTTGAGGTTGACGATGGTCGAGCGGTGCACCCGCTGGAACACGCGCGGGTCAAGCCGGCGTTCAAGGTCCTTCATCGTTTCGCGCAGGATCAGCGAATTGTCGCCGGTGTAGATGCACATGTAATCGCCCGCCGCCTCGATATGCTCGATCGAATCGACGTCGACGCGGAAGATCTGGCCGCGATCCTTGATGTTGATCAGCCGTTCATAGCGGCCTGCCGCCTCGGCCTCGTCGGGCATGGCCTCCATCGCGTCGGGTGCGACTTCGGCGAGCACGGTCTTGAGCTTTTCGGCCTCTTCTGCGGCATGCTTTTCCTGCAGGCGGGTGCGCACCCGTTCCATCGTGTCGGCCAGCTTGTCCTCGTCGACCGGCTTCATCAGGTAGTTGACGGCATTGGCCTCGAACGCGCGGACCGCGTGTTCCTGATAGGCGGTGACGAAGACGATCAGCGGCGGTTCCAGCTCCATCACCCCTTTGACCACCGAAAAGCCGTCGAAGCCCGGCATCTGGATGTCGAGGAAGACCAGGTCGGGCTTTTCGGTCTTGATCTTGCGGATCGCCTCGCGCCCGTTGGAGCAGGTGTCGATCACTTCGACATCGGGGTACTTTTCCAGGCGCAGCATGAGGCCCTGGATCGCGAGCTTTTCGTCATCGACGAGGATCGTACGAATGGACATGAGGGAATCCTGATTCAGCCGGCCCCTGGTCAGTTGGCAAGGGCCGGGCGTTTAACTGCCGTTGGGGAAGACACGGCTTCGCGGCGTTCGAAGGGTAACTCGATCAGCACGGCAAACCCGCCTTCGGCCGGTTCCATCGTTTCGAAGCGATGGTCCTCGCCGTAGGCCTGGGCCAGCCGGTCACGGATGTTGGCCAGTCCGACGCCGGTCGATACGGGTTCACCTCCGTCAAAAGTCACGCCGGCGAACCTGTTGCTGGCCGCGCCCGATTGCAATCCCGGACCGGTGTCGGAGACGGTGATGCGAAGGTTCTGGCCGACGAGCTGCGCCGCGATGGTGATTTCGGCCCCGGTTTCCTGCGGCCCGACCGCATACTTGATGGCGTTTTCGACCAGGGGCTGAAGCAGCAGCGAGGGCAGCAGCGCCTCTTCGGTGACCGGATCGATTCGGAACGCGGTGCGCAAACGCTCCTCGAACCGCATCCGCTCGATCTCGAGATAGAGCTTCAGCGTCTCCACTTCCTGCGCCACGGTCACCCGCCCGGTCGGCTCGTTGACCAGGGTATAGCGCAGGAACGAGCTCAGCCGGCTGAGCATGGCATTGGCCGGCTCGGTCTGCTTGAGCAGCACCAGCGTACTGATCGAATTGAGCGTGTTGAACAGGAAGTGCGGGTTGAGCTGATAGCGCAGCATCGCCAGCTGGGCCTGGGTCGCCTGGTTTTCCAGCTGGATCATCTGGTCGTTCTGCTCTTCGATCTGCAGGAAGAAGTTGACCATGTAATAGAGCGCGGTCCAGGCCCCCAGCAGGGTCAGATCGATATAGAACAGCCCGATGAAGCGCTGGGCAAAGCCGGTTCCGGCGTCGCCGTAATAGAGCCCGTTCACCCAGGCATCGACGAAGGCATAGAGGAACACCGCCACCGCCAGGACGATCGCGGTCACCCCCCAGGTGACCAGCGGGCGGCGGTTGATCAGCTGGCGATAGATCACCGAGAGGATCAGGGTGATCGAAAAGCCGGTGATCGTCGCGATCAGCACCAGCACCAAGAACGACAGCGCCAGGCCGTTGGCCAGGCTCGACATCGCGCGCAGCAACATGGCCCCGCCCCAGCCGGCCGCCTGGAGCCGCCAGAAGGCACGATTCTTGTTTGCAAAGAACGGGATCGGGCGGAAGGGCAGGACGGCCATAGGCGTTCATCCTAGCAGAATGCGGCGTCTTGGCTAAGGGTTAGAGTTCGTTCCGTTGACGCGGGCCGGTGTTGCCAACCAGCCGCCATCCAGCGGCGCAAGGCGCGCGAACGCTTTACGATCTGCGCGCCGCGGCGATGGCCTTGGCCAGTGCCTCCTTGCCGACTGCGCCGACCAGGACCTGATCGCCGACCACCCAGCCGGGGGTGCCGTCGAAGCCGAGCTGGCGCGAATAGGCCATGTTGGCTTCCAGTTCGGCGCGGACCTGCGGTGCCTGGGCCTCGGTCCGGGCGCGGGCCATATCGAGCCCGGCGATCTGGGCGGCGGCATCGATCGAGGCGGGATCGGTGCGTCCGGCGGCGAACATGGCATCGTGGAAGGCGACGTATTTGCCTTGCCCGGCCGCGGCCAGGCCCATCGCAGCGGCGGCCGGGCTGGTCGGGGCGATCACCGGCAAGTGGCGGATCACGATCTTGAGATCGGGGTTCTGCGCGATCAGTTCCTTCAGCACCGGCTCGCTCGCCCGGCAATAGCCGCAGGCGAAATCGGAGAACTCGACCAGTGTGATCTTGCCCTGGGGATTGCCCAGAACGGCGCCGGGATAGGGCACTTCGAGCTTGTCAGAAATCCCGGCAAGCTGCTTCTGGCTGTCCTTCTGGCGCAGCTTTTCGACCACTTCGGGGAGGATTTCGGGATTTTCGAGCAGGTAATTGCGCACCACCTGTTCGACCGCCTGCTTCTGCCCCGGGCCCAGCTCGCCGCGTTGCCGTTCGAACGCCCAGCCGCCCAGCGCGCCAAGCGCGGTCAGGGCCACCGCGGCCACGGGGAAGAGGAATTTCGATCGGGGTGCGGGTTCGCTCATGCGGGCAGCGCTTACCGGCGTTTGCGGTCGCGTTCAATCGCCGCGCGGGCCTGCATCGCGATGTCCTGCGCGCGCAGCCAGTCGGGCGATCCGGTCGGCAGGCCGGCCTCGGCGGCTTCGGCGCTTTGCAGCGCCGCGCCGTATTGCAGCTGCATCACCTGCTGTTCGGCGCTGGCCAGCTTGGCGCGTGGCATGTCGCCGCGCTGGCCATAGACCACGCCCAGCTGGTACCAGGCGAACGGGTTCTCGCGGTCACGCTCGACCGCGGTCTTCAGCACCTTTTCCGCCTCGGGCAGGTTGGCGGCGTTTTCGCTGGCGATCAGGGCATGGCCGAAGGTGGTGGCGATCAGCGGCTGGTTGTCCGACAGCTGGGTCGCCCGGCGCAGCGAGCCGAGGGCATCGCCGGGTTTGCCCGCTTCGAGCAGGATCTGGCCCTTGAGCTCGAGGAAATAGGGATCGTCGGGGGCCTTGGCCAGCAGTGCATCGGTTTCGGCCATCGCCTTGTCGAGGAACGCCTCCTTGTGGAAGGCATAGGCCCGGGCATAGCGCGCCGGGACGCTGGTATCGCTTTCGGGATAGACCTGCAGGGTCGATTTGGGTTCGGCCAGATAGCCGAACAGCTTGGCCTTGGCGCGCAGAAACCGGGCCTGGATCGCCGGATCGGCGGGCCTGGTCCAGGCCGGATCCTTTTCATAGGTGTCGGTCAGCGTGGCGATCCGGTCGCCGGTCATCGGGTGGGTCGAATAGAACTCGCTGTCGGCGGTGCGGGTATAGCCGTGGCGCATTTCCATGCCCTGGAGCTTGCGGAAGAACGCGATCGAGCCGCGCCCGGACATGCCCGCCTTGGACAGGTACTGCGCCCCGGCGGCGTCGGCCGCCTCTTCCTGGCCGCGGGTGAAGGACAGGTACTTGCCCAGCGCGACCTGCTGCCCGGCCATGACCACGCCCATCGCCGCTTCGCCCGCACCGGCAGCCGCCGCCGCGGCGCCCAGCAGCAGCGACAGGATCGACACCCCGGTGGCCGCCTTGCTGCCCCCGGTGGAAATCGCGTGACCGCCGGTGATGTGGCCCAGTTCGTGCGCGATGACGCCCTGGACTTCCTCGGCGTCGCTGGCCTCGTTGATCAGCCCGGAATGGATGTAGACCGCCTGCCCGCCGGCGACGAAGGCATTGACCGAGGGATCGTTGACCAGGACGATGTCGACGTTCTTGGGATCGAGCCCCGATGCGGCGATCAACGGCCGCGCCATGTCCTTGAGCAGCGCCTCGGTCTCGGCATCGCGCAGCACCGACTGGGCTGCAGCGGGCTGGGCGATCAGCGCCAGCGCCGCGATGGCAGCGGTACATCGTGCAGCGATGCGGGAAAGCGCGCGCATGGCCGAGGTCTTAGCGGCTTGCCGCCTGAACCGGCGCTGAAGCGGCGGTCCGCTCGGCCAGGAAGGCCAGCACCGGATCGATCACCCGGCGGTCGCGGCTGAATGGCGCGGCCAGCTTGACCACGGTGTCGGTGTGATTGGCGCCGGGGACGATCTCCAGCCGGGCTGCCCCGCCGGCCTGCTGCAGCGCCGCGGCCAGCGCCTTGCTGTTGCGCGGTTTGACCACGCTGTCGTCATCGCCGGTCAGCAGCAGCATCGGCGGGCCATCGCCGCGCACGAAGGTGATCGGCTGGGTGATTTCCGGCGTCGCAACTTTGCCAAAGGCGGCGCGCGCCGAATCGCTGGTGAAGGGGTAGAAATCATAGGGCCCCGAAAGGCCGATGACACCCTTGACGAAGCCCTCGGGCACGCCCTCGCGGCCCAGCCATTGCCGTTCCAGCGCGACCATCGCAACGTTGTAGGCCCCCGCCGACTGGCCCATGATCACCACCCGGTCGGGGTCGCCGCCATAGGCCGCGACATTGTCGCGGGTCCAGGCCAGGGCCTTGGCGGTGTCTTCCAGCATGTGCGGATAGACCCCGTCCGGGACCAGCCGGTAGCCCGGAATGACCACGACATAGCCGGCGCGGGCAAAGGTCCGGCCGAGGAAGCGATAGTCCTGCGGCTTGCCGGAATTCCACCCGCCGCCATAGACGAAGACCAGCACCGGGCGCTTGCCCGCGGCGGGCGCAGCGGGAACGAACAGGTCGAGCCGCTGCGCCGGCAGCGGGCCATAGGCCGTGCCCGACAGCACCTGGCGCGCCCCCGCCGTGCCGCCGGCAATCCGGTCGACCGCGTTGAGCAATTCGATCCCGTAGCGCAGCTTGATCTGCGGCCAGACGGCGATTCCGGCGGCAACCAGCACCGCCACTGCCAGCACAATGCGCGTGATCCTGCCGCCCCTTCGTTTGCGTTGCTGCCCCGTCATGGGGCGGGCTTAGCCGCAAATGGCAAAGGGCGCCACGACCCTTGTCGCGGCGCCCCTTTCCCTCTCGCCAGTATCGTTGTGTCCGGGTCAGCCGAGCAGTTTCTTCGCGGCGCGTTCGAGCAGCGATACATCGTCGCCCAATTCGCCCAGCAGGACCACTTCGCCGCTGGGCAGGCGGCGCGCCACCAGCAGGGTGAACTCGCTGCCCTGGGCGGCAACGCTGTCCAGCGGGGCATGGCCCAGCTTGCGCAGCTTGCGCGCCAGCGTTTCGCGCGGGGTGTCGCGGCGGACTTCGCCCTTGCCGCTTTCCGCGCGCTTGATCCGGCGTTCTTCGCCGACCACGCCCTTGAGCCCGCCCGGCGCATCGGCCAGGAACCGGCCAAGCCCGCCGCGCGCGACGTTCAGGCGGTGGCCGTGGCTCAACGCCGAGGCATATTCGGCCAGACGCGTCTTGTCGTAGTCGGCGCCGAAGACCAGCTTGACCACCGGGGTCATCTGCGCGCGGTCCTGCACGGTCAGGCCCGAATCGGCGACCAGTTCGGCAAATTCGTCGGGCGCCTCGGCCGCGGCGAGCGAGAAATCGTAAGCCCGGCCGATCGCGGCATAAAGCGCGCTGCGGCTGCGGTCTTCGGATCCGTTGGCCACTTCGGCCAGTTCGCGGGCCGAGGCGAGCCAGTCGGCCAGCCCCATGTCGGCAGGGTCGGGGGTGTCGGCAAAGACATCGGCCGAGACGAAACCGTCTTCGCTTGCCGCGCTGAAATCGATCGGCCGATGCGGAGGGATGATGGCTTCGGCCGGCGCGTCGCCGTCCTCGCTGGCGATGATGCTGGCCCAGCCGCCCACGGCAAAGGCCGGTTCGGGCAGTGCGCCGGCGCTTTCCCCGGACGTTTCGGTGAAGTCGCCCAGATCGAGCACGTCGTCGCCGTCGTCCTCCTCTGCCGCTTCGTCGGCGGCCGCTTCGGGTTCGGGATTGGCGGCCGGGCCGTCGGCCCAGTCGGCCATCGGTTCGGCGCGGCGCAGCTCCTGCGCGGCGGGCGCGTCGAGCGCCTGGTCGATCTCGCTGAGCAGCGCGTCGGTGGTGCGCTGGTCGGCCAGTTCCTTCCAGTTGATCACGCCGTAGATGAAGTCGATGGTGTCATCGTCGCTGGAAAAGGGCAGCAGGATGCCGCGGTACAGCGTGGTCAGTTCGCGCTGGTTGACGAATTCGGCCTCGAACCCGATCGGCGCCTGATTCGCCAGGATCTGCATGTAGTGGTCGGTGATTCGCGACAGCAGCGAGCGGGTCGGAACATCGTCGAGCGTCTCGATCTCGTCGTGGGCCCCGCATTCGGCCGCCAGCATGTCGCCAAGATAGCGGATCGACGGATTCTCGATCCCCTGGGTGAAGTCGAGCAGCACGCTGTAGGGCCCGAAATCGGGCAGCTCATCGGGCTCGAGGTCTTCGATCGATGGGAAATTGCGGTTGTCGAGCAGGCTCGCCCAATGGTTGTAGGCGCGCACCTGCATGCGCCGCTCGTCCTGGCCGACCGGGCTCGGCGGCACGTCGTGCACGGCTTCGTCTTCGCCGAATTCGATGGTCGGCCAGTCATCGCTTGCGTCGTTGCGATCGATGAAACTGCCGCGATACGTATCCATGTGGTTTCCCCACCAAGTCCCTTACCGGCCCGTTCTGGCGCAACATGGTAAACTTACCGTTAAGTTGCGCGGAGATTGCGGGGGCCGCGGGCGGCGGCAAGGGTCAGTCGGGCCAGCCTGCCAGATGCGGATCGATCAGCCCGAGCTGGCGGCGCAGCGCGGTGCGGGCGAGCCGCTCGACCTCGGCCTTGCGGCGCGCTGCGGCCAGCGGCACCGTGGCTGCCGGACGCAGGATTTCGGCGTCATAGCCATCGGCCACGATTAGCCCGCAGCGTTCCGGCAGAAAGGCCTCGGTTTCCATGCAGGCGCGGTCAAGCTCAGGGGCCAGACCCCAATAAAAGCGGTCGCAATGCTCGAGATAGTCGGTCCATTTGGCATCGCCGAGCAGATCGGCCCGGCTGACCTTGATCTCGACGATCACCAGCTGGCCCTTGGCATCGATCCCCATCAGGTCGGCGCGGCGATTTGAGCGCAGCGGCATTTCCGCCAGGCACCAGATATCGTTGCGGGCGAACAGCCGGCAGATTCCGCGCGCCACCGCCTGGGCAGCCTTGAGATCGGCCGCGCCGGCACCGGGGGTCAGAATCGGGGAGCGGGCCGCCATTCCCGCTCTATAGGAACAGATCGGGAACCGGACAAGGCCCGCGTCAGGTAAAGCGGCGCGCTGCGGGCTTTTCGGCGGCCGGGGCCAGCGCCAGCAGGGCGGAGCGGGCAGCTTGGAATTCCTGCCACAGCGCCAGCGCGGCGGGGGCCGGGTTGACCCCGCGGGCGTGGACCGCCAGCAACGCGGCAAGGCCGGGCTCCATCACGGCCGAAAGATCGTCGATGCCCTGTTCGCTCAGTTCGCGGCGCCAGCCGCCCAGATCGCGCATGACCGCGGGAAAGTTGCGGACTTCGGGACGCACCGGTTCGGCTGCGAGCCCCGCGAGCATCGCCACCACCCCGGCTGCATCCTGCAGCGCCGACCATTTCATGCTCATCGCGCTGGCCGAAGCCTGGCCGAATTCGGCCCGGCCGGCACCGGGCATGACGGGCGGCGCAGGGTTGGCCGCGGGGGCGAAGCTGGTAAACGCGTTCATCTGGCCTGGATAAGCGACCAGCCGTTGCCAAATCGCTAATGCCGCGGCGTAGCCCAGGCGCAACAAAAGGGGCTGGCGCAACCCCCGCCCCGCTGCTAACCGCCGGGCCCAGGCACCCGTAGCTCAGCTGGATAGAGCGCTGCCCTCCGAAGGCAGAGGCCACAGGTTCGAATCCTGTCGGGTGCGCCAAAGGGGGCGGTCTTCGCAAGAGGACCGCCCCCTTTGGTGTATCCACGGAGCCGAATCCCGGTTTGGGTCGGAGCGCAGCGGAGACGACCGCAGCGCAGCGCAGGACAATCCTGTCGGGTGCGCCACTCTTCGCTGTCAGCCTGAACCCTTGCGCCAGCGCAACGGCGGTTCGCCGAAGGTCTGGGCGTGCCAGCGGGTGAAGGCACCGATCGAGCCATAGCCGAGCATCTGCGCCACATCTGTGACCCGCATCCGGCGATTGGCGAGGTATTGCGTCGCCAACTGCATGCGCGCGCGGTGCAGCAGTGCGCTGAAGTTTTCGCCCTCTGCATCGAGCATGCGTTGGAGCGTGCGCACCGTCACGCCGAGCGAGGCGGCGCAGGTCTGGACCGTGGCGCGGCCCGACGGCAGGAGCAGCGCGATCAGCTGCTCGACCTCCTGGACGGTGGTACGCTCGGCCGGGCTCATCACCGCTTCGATCAGCTGCCGGGCCTGGCGGGCCAATTGATCGTCGGCCCGCGGGTTGGGCCGGTCGAGGTCGGTGGCGGCAATGACGATGCCGTTGAACTCCTGGTCGAAATCGGGGCGGCAACGGAACAGGCGG
>JBJTLX010000229.1:0-4053 GCA_046063245.1 Novosphingobium sp. | reverse complement strand
CCGGAACCTCCCGCGCCAGCGCCGCCATGGCGCGTTCTGCGCGGCGCACGGACGCGCGGGCGAGGTGGATGCGCGCCGACGCCTCGCTGCCGCCGGGCAGGATGAAGCTGGTCAGCGGGTCGATCCACGCAGTGATCGCGTCGATGACTTGCTCGAGCCATTCGCTCTGCGCCGGCGGGAGCGAGGCGTCGGCGCACATCCACGTCGCCCGCGCGTCCGTGCGCCGCGCAGAACGCGCCATGGCGGCGCTGGCGCGGGAAGTTCCGGTAAACCCGGCGGCGCTGTCCTACATAAACCGGCTGTCCGACTATCTCTTCGTCCTCGCCCGCGCGGCTAACGATGGCGGCAAGAACGACGTGCTCTGGGTGCCCGGCGGGAACCGCTGAACCTTCGCGGGAGTTTCTCCGGTCAAGGAGACACCCACATGAACGAACACAACCGCGATCTGGCCCCCGAAGCGCACAATGTCGAACAGGACGACGAGATGGCGCAGGCCCAGCAGGTCGCCGAAGAGGCCGGAAATCCTGACGATGCCAGCCCGCTCGACAGCGAGAAGGCCGGCGGCGGCATCGAGGGCGAGGACACGCAGGACCTGATCGACCACATGCGCGACATGGAAAGCTCGGGCCGGATCGACATGGGTGCCTTCGCCGGCGAACCCAACATGGATGACGAGGACGAAACCTACGGCGAAGGGCATGATCCCGACGCGGTCTAAGAGGCCGCGTCGCGCTTCAGTTCATAAAGCAGGTCGAGCGCCTCCCGCGGACTGAGGGAGTCGATATCGAGCCCCTCCAGCTTCTCGCGCAGGCGGTCGACCTTTTCCTCGGCGGCATCGAGCGCGGCGGCGAAGAGCGGCAGGTCGCCCAGCCCCGCCGCCAGCCCGCCGGTTTCGGCGCGGCCCTTTTCGAGTTTTTCGAGCACCGCCTTCGCCCGTGCCACCACCGGAGCGGGAACGCCGGCCAGCTTGGCCACGGCGAGGCCATAGGAGCGGTCTGCAGGCCCTTCCGCAACCTCGTGCAGCAGGACGAGATCGCCCTTCCACTCCCGCGCGCGGACGTGGTGGAGCGACAGCGCTTCGCAGGTGTCGGCCAGCCGCGAAAGCTCGTGATAATGCGTGGCAAACAGGCAGCGCGAGCGGTTGTTTGTGTGCACCGCCTCGGCCACGGCCCATGCCAGCGCGAGGCCGTCATAGGTCGAGGTCCCCCGCCCGACTTCGTCGAGGATGACGAAGCTGCGCTCGGTTGCCTGTGACAGGATTGCCGCGGTTTCGACCATCTCGACCATGAAGGTCGAGCGCCCGCGCGCCAGGTTGTCGCTCGCGCCGACGCGGCTGAACAGGCGGTCGACCATGCCGATCTTTGCCGTCTCCGCAGGCACGAAGCCGCCCGCCTGCGCCAGCAGCACGATCAGCGCGTTCTGGCGCAGGAAGGTGGACTTGCCGCCCATGTTCGGGCCGCCGACCAGCCACAGCCGGTCCTCCGCGGACAGCGCGCAGTCATTGGCGACGAAGCGCTCACCCTTGGCCGCCAGCCTCAGCGATCCGGCTCGCCTCCTCGTGCAGCGCCAACGCGTTGAAGCGCACCGCCCCGGCCATGGTCTGGCGGTGGGTAAAGCCGCTGTCGGGCGCCATCAGCGCATCGGCGCGCCCCGCCGGGACCTCGATGAAATAGCCGAGCACGCCGTTGTGGCGGATCTTGAGCGCGGCGATCCCGGTCTGGTCGCGGTACTTCGCCTCGAGCGCGGCGATTGCGCGGCGGGCATTGCCCGAAATGCGCCGCAGCTCGTCGAGCGCGGCGTCATAGCCCTCGGCGATGTAGCCGCCCTGTCCGCGCTCGGTCGGCGGGCTTGGTACCAGCGCGCGATCGAACAGGTCAGTCAGCGCGCCATGCCCGGTGAGGCTGGGCAACAACGTTTCGAGCAAGGCCGGGCGGTCGGGCTTCTGGCGCACGTGATCGTGGACGCGGCGTGCCTCGCTCAGCCCGTCGCGCAGCTGACCCAGATCGCGCGGGCTGCCGCGCCCGGCAACCACCCGCCCCAGCGCCCGGCCGACATCGGGCAAGGCGCGCAGCACGGTGCGCAGATCACCGCGCAGCAGGGGATTGTCGTGAAGCCAGCTGACCAGGGCCAGCCGCGCCTCGATCGCGCCGCGGTCGGTCAGCGGCGCAGACAGGTCATCGGCAAGCTGGCGCGCCCCGGCCCCGGTGACGCAGCGGTCAACCGCCTCGACCAGGCTGCCGCGCCGGGTGCCGCCGCTGGCGACCAGGATTTCCAGACTGGCGCGGGTCGCCTCGTCCATCGCCAGATGCGCCTCGCCGGCGCGCGCCACCGGCGGCAGCAGCAGCGGCAGATTGCCCCGCCCGACATGGTGCAGATAGGCGATCAGTCCGCCCGCGGCGGCCAGCATCGCCCGCGAGAACATACCGAAGCCATCGAGCGTCGAAACCCCGTGGACGGCCTTCAGCGCCGCTTCGCCGCCCTCGCTGGCAAAGTCGCGTGCCGGACGAACGATGGCTTCCGCGGGGGCGTGCTCCCAGCCTTCGGGCACGACCACTTCGCTGGCCCCGAGCCGCGCCAGCGCCGCCCCGGCGCGGTCTTCGGCGCATTCCTCCAGTTCCATCCGCCCGGTCGAAATGTCGCACGCGGCTATGCCGACCCTGCCGCGCACCGCGCAGACCGCGGCCAGCACATTGGCCCGGCGCGGTTCGAGCAGGGCTTCCTCAGTCAGGGTTCCGGCGGTGACGAAGCGGACGATGTCGCGCGCCACCAGCGCCTTCGATCCGCCGCGTTTCTTCGCTGCTTCGGGGCTTTCGGTCTGCTCGGCGATCGCCACCCGGCAGCCCGCCTTGATCAGCCGCGCCAGATAGCCTTCGGCGGCGTGGACCGGCACCCCGCACATCGGGATCGGCACACCCAGATGCTCACCCCGGCTGGTCAGCGCGATGTCGAGGATCTGCGCGGCCTGACGGGCATCGTCGAAGAACAGTTCGAAGAAGTCGCCCATGCGGTAGAACAGCAGGCAATCCGCCGCCTCGGCCTTGAGCGCCAGATACTGCGTCATCATCGGGGTTGCGGGCGCGGACATGGATGCGAGGTAGCCGGTCTATCGACGATTCGGGAACCTTGGCATCCAAGCTTTCCCCTATCGCGTGACGTTTCACTCGGTTAGTGCCGGCTGCGAACGGGAGATTCCGCGTGGCCGAAGACATGACTCAGACCAACGAAAGCAACGTGCGGTTTACCGAGCGCGAGGCGCTGTTCTATCACAGCACGATCCGCCCGGGTAAGATCGAGATTGTGGCGTCGAAGCCGATGGCGACGCAGCGCGATTTGTCGTTGGCCTATTCGCCGGGTGTGGCGGTGCCGGTCCAGGCGATCGCCGACGATCCGGCCAACGCTTACGAGTATACCGCCAAGGGCAACCTGGTCGCGGTGATCTCCAATGGCACCGCGATCCTGGGGATGGGCAACCTCGGCGCGCTGGCGTCGAAGCCGGTGATGGAAGGCAAGGCGGTGCTGTTCAAGCGCTTTGCCGATGTCGATTCGATCGACATCGAACTGGCCAGCGAGGATCCCGACGCGCTGATCGAGGCGATTGCCCTGATGGAGCCGAGCTTCGGCGGGATCAACCTGGAAGACATCAAGGCCCCCGAGTGCTTCGTGATCGAACAGGCGCTGCGCGAACGCATGAAGATCCCGGTGATGCACGATGACCAGCACGGCACCGCGATCATCGCCGCCGCCGGCCTGCTCAACGCCTGCTTCCTGACCGGGCGCAGCTTCGAAGACGTCAAGGTGGTGGTCAACGGCGCCGGCGCCTCGGCGCTGGCCTGCACCGCCTTGATCAAGTCGATGGGCGTGCGCCACGACAACGTCACCGTCTGCGACCGTTCGGGGGTGATCTACCGCGGCCGCGAGGGCGGCATGGACCAGTGGAAAAGCGCCCATGCGATCGACACCGTCCACCGCAGCCTGGAACAGGCGCTGGTCGGTGCCGACATCTTCCTCGGCCTGTCCGCCGCCGGGGCGCTCCGCCCCGACTGGATGGCGAAG
>JBJTLX010000228.1:0-3532 GCA_046063245.1 Novosphingobium sp. | reverse complement strand
TCGTGTTCGACGATGCGACCTTCCTGGACCGTCAGTACACGGTGTGGGGCAACGTCGTCGAAGGCATGGAACACGTCGATGCCCTGCCCAAGGGCGAACCCCCGCGCGAGCCGGGCAAGATCGTCAAGGCCGTGGTGAGCTAAAAATCCTCCCCGGAAGGGGGAGGGGGACCACCGAAGGTGTTGGAGGGGTAGCAGAACATTCTCGTCGCCGGCGGCACCTCGACCGGCAGTACACCGTCTGGGGCAACGTCGTCGAAGGCATGGACCACGTCGATGCGCTGCCCAAGGGCGAACCCCCGCGCGAACCGGGCAAGATCGTCAAGGCGAGCGTGAGCTAGTCCTCCCCGGCACGGGGAGGGGGACCACCTGCAAGGTGGTGGAGGGGTACGTGCGAGTGATCGCCGCCCCTCGCCGGCAGGACCACTCGCCCGTGCCCCTCCACCATTCTCTGCGAGAATGGTCCCCCTCCCCTAAATGGGAGGAACCCGCCGCACCGTCAGCACCTTGACCGGCGGGTCGAGCATCTGGCCCTTGAGCGGCCCTTCGCCCTTGGTCGGCGAAAGCGGCGCGTCCCAGATCTTCTTCACCACATCCATGCCGGAAACCACGCGGCCGAAGGCGGCGAAGCCGGCCTGGGTTTCGGGGTTGGCCGACTTGGGGTCGGCGTCGAGGCTGGGCAGATCCGACAGCAAGATCGAGAAATCGGCCATCGCCGTGCCCGGGGCATAGCGGGCCATCGAGATCGTCCCGGCCTTGTGCAGGATCCCGGTCTGGCTGGTCGGCTCGTGCGCGATCGGTTTGAACACTTTCAGCGGATTGGCCTGGAGCCCGGCCTGGATCAGGCCGTTGGGCTGGGTCCCCCAGGCGAGCCGCATCGCCCGGTAGAACGGCATCCCGTCGAACTTTCTGGCATCGACATAGCGGATGAAGTTTTCGACCGTGATCGGCGCGTGCTTGTGATCGAGGTCAAGCTCGATCGTCCCCAGCGCGGTGACCATGGCAACGCGCACGGTATCGGGCAGCGGGGCTGCGGGCACCGGCCTCGCCTTGGTCCGCGGCTTGGCCGCATCGGCGGCGCTTGCGGTGAGGGCCAGGGCGGCGAGGGCGAGCAGGGCGAATCGGCGGTTCATCGCGCCATCCTAGCGCGCCAAGCTGAACGCTAAAGCCCCGCCTTGACCAGCCAGTCGTGGAAGATCCGCACCGCGCGCACGTCGAGCGCGTGGGGCCGGCAGATGAACCAGTACGAATAGGGGCTCTCGACCTCGATGTCGTAGAGCTGGGCAAGCCGGTTGTCGTGCGCACGGACGAAGTGGTCCGAATGCATGATCGCGATGCCGAGGCCATTGGCGGCGGCCTCGAGAATGAGCTGACCCGAATCGTAGTGATCGATCGCCGCCGGTTCGAGATCGGCCATGGCCATCGCGCGCTTCCACGCGACAAAGCTGTCGGGCAGCTCGGTGTGGATCAGGAAAGTCTGGCGCGACAGGATCTCGCGGTCGGGGACCGGGCCGATCTCCTCGGCCAGCGCCTTGCTGGTGATCGCATAGACCCGGTTCTGGTCGAGCTGGACCGCGTGAAAGGCAGGCTCGGGCTTTTTCGACAGCACGATCGCCGCGTCGAGCGTGTCGCCAACCCGGGTTTCAAGGTGCGGGCTGGTGTCGAAATCGATGTGCAGCCGCGGGAACTGCTTGCGCAGTTCGGGCAACCGCGGGAACAGCCGCTGGCTGCCGAACAGCGGCAGCATGCCCAGATGCAGACGCAGCACGCGGCTGTCCTCGACCTGGCCTTCGACCGCCGCGGCCAGCTCGTCGAACTTGAGGCTGACAGCATCGTAAAAGGCCTGACCCTCGTCGGTCAGCTTCATCGCCTGGTGCTGGCGGGTGAACAGGCGCTTGCCGATGAATTCTTCCAGCGCGGCGACCCGGCGCGACAGCGCGGATGGGGATAGCCCCAGCTCGTCGGCGGCGGCGCGGGCGCTGCCCAGCCGGACAATCCGGACGAAGGCCTCGATCGCGCGCAAGGGAGGAAGTCGGCGGATGGCCACGAGGCGCTATTCTTCCGGTTCGTCCGCCACGGGTGGGGGCGGGTGCAGGCGCAGACGGGTAACGTGTTTTTCATTGCCCGCAACCACTTCCAGCTTCCAGCCGCTGTCGTGATCGAGCACCGCGCCCTTCTGCGGGACCAGCCCGGCAAGCAGGAAGGCCAGCCCGCCGATCGTGTCGACGTCTTCTTCGACCTCGCCCAGCCGCGGATCGACGCGCTCCCCCACTTCTTCCAGTTCGGCGCGGGCATCGACTTCCCACATTCCATGGCCCAGCGCGGTGAACAGATCGCGCGGGGCATCGTCGTGCTCGTCCTCGATCTCGCCGACGATTTCCTCGACCAGATCCTCGAAAGTGATGATCCCGTCGGTGCCCGAATACTCGTCGATCACCACGGCCAGATGGACGCGGCTGGCGCGCATGTCGTTGAGCACGTCGAGCGCGCCGCGCGCGCTTGGCACGAACAGTGGCTGGCGCAGCAGCGTGGTCCAGTCGCGCGGCGACTTGCCGCTGGCAAGGTAATGGAAAACGTCCTTGATCAGGATCATGCCGATCACTTCGTCGAGCGTCTCGCCATAGACCGGCAAGCGCGAATGGCCGTGCTCGGCAAAGGCGGCGACAACCTCGTCCCAGCTGGCGCTGGCCGGAATGGCGATGATCTCGCCGCGCGGGATCGCGACATCGTCGGCATCGTGTTCGCTGAAGTGGAGCAGGTTGCGGACCATCTCGCGCTCCAGCGGGGTCAGGTCGCCGTTGCCGCCCTTGTCCGCCGCGCCGGCATCCTCATGCTCGTCGATCGCTTCCTCAAGCTGGGCGCGCAGCGAGGTATCGGCTTCGGTTCCGTCGAAAAACCGGCGGATGACCCGCCACATCGAGCGTCTACTGTCAGCCTCCGGTGAATGATTGTCGGCCATCGGCCCGCTAGAATCCCTGTTACGCGTCGTGGTCGCCATATGGGTCGGCAATGCCCAGCAGCGCAAGCGCCTTTATCTCGAGCTGTTCCATGACGCGGGCTTCGTCCGGCGAGGTTTCGTGATCGTATCCGGCAAGGTGGAGCAGGCCGTGGACGATCAGGTGCGCGGCGTGGTGTTCCAGGCTTAGGCCCTTGTCCGCCGCCTCGCGCGCGCAGGTTTCCAGCGCGAGGGCGATATCGCCAAGCAGTTCGGGCGGGCCATCGGGGGCGAGGGCGAGCAGTTCCGCGCGCTCGAGCATGGGAAAGGACAGCACATTGGTCGGCTTGTCCTTGCCGCGCCATTCGCGGTTGAGCGCGTGAACCTCGGCGTCGTCGGCAAACAGCAGCGAGGCCGTCAGGCGCGGGTTGGCGAGTTCAGGCGCGACCCGGGCGAGGGCGGTGGCGGCGCCGACGGCCAGGTCCTCCCAGTCGGGGGGAGAGGGCCATGCGGCTTCGATGGAGACGTCCAGGTCCATTCCAAACCTTAGCCGTTCGTGTTGAGGGGAAGGGGAGGAAGTTGGTGGAAGTGTTTTAAA
>JBJTLX010000227.1:0-4220 GCA_046063245.1 Novosphingobium sp. | reverse complement strand
GTCAGATGCCGCACGATAGTGATCCCCGGCGTGTTGGGCTCGACCAGGATTTGCGACTGCTGGGCGTGGCGCGGGGCGTTGAAATCGGTCTTACCCATTACGATCCAGATATCGCCGCACGGGTGCATCGCGTTGGAAATCCACCACTTGCGCCCGTTGAGCACATAGTCATCGCAGTCTGGCGTGATCGACAGTTCCAGATTGGTCGCATCGGACGAGGCGACTTGCGGCTCGGTCATCACATAGGCCGAGCGGATCGTGCCATCGAGCAGTGGCCGCAGCCATTTTTCCTGCTGCTGGGGCGAACCGAACTTGGCCAGCACTTCCATGTTGCCGGTGTCAGGCGCGGAGCAGTTGAGCACCTGGCTCGACCACGGCACCCGGCCCAGCAGCTCGGCGATCGGCGCATATTCAAGGTTGGTCAGCCCCGGCGAGAATTCCCCGTATTCATGCGGCAGGAACAGGTTCCACAGCCCCGCAGCGCGCGCCTTGTCCTTGAGCGGTTCCATCCCCGGCCATTCCTTCCACAGGTTGGCGGGATCGGTGATGTAGTCGTGATAGTCCTGTTCGGCGGGGTAGATGTGCTGGTCCATGAAGGCGCTGACCTTGGCCAGCAGATCCTTGACCTTGTCGCTGTGTTCGAAGTTCATCGTTTAAGCCTTTTCTAGAGCGAGAGGCCGCCATCGACCACCAGGGTGTGCCCGGTGACGTAGGAAGCGAGCGGGGAAGCCAGGAAGATCGCGGCGCCGGCCATGTCGGCAGGGGTGCCCATCCGCCCGTCGGGAATGCGCGCCAGGGCGCCCGCCAGGCGGTCGGGATGATCGGTGGTGACCTTGGTCAGCTTGGTATCGACCAGCCCGGGGGCCAGGCCGTTGACGCGGATGCCGAGCGGGGCCCAGGCCTGGCCCAGGGTCTTGGTCAGGCTGACCGCACCGGCTTTCGAGGCGGCATAGGCCGGGTTGCCGACATTGGCCTTGAAGCCCGAGACCGAGCTGACGATGATCACGCTGCCCCTGGCCGCCGCCAACTGGTCGCGGAACTTGCCTGCGCAGTGCATCAGGCTGTCGAGGTTGACCGCCATGACGTGGTCCCAGCCGGGCCGTTCGAACTCGCCGCGGCGATAGACCACGGTGCCCTGGCACAGCACCAGCACGTCGAGCGTGCCGAACGGCAATGGCGCGGCGGCGATCGCATCGGGATCGCCGACATCGACGCAGGTATAGCCCAGTCCGCTCAGGTCGGAACCGTCGGCGGGATCGTAGTCGGCGGCTTTCGCACGCGTCCCCCAAACGTGAATCTGCGCGCCGCGCTGGGCGAAACCGTGGGCAATGCCGTTGCCGATCCCGCTCGATCCGCCGACGACAAGCACGCGCTTGCCGGTAAAGTCGGTGTCGCCTTGCACCCTCTTCTCCACATCGTCTGTTTATCCATTTGGATAATGCAATTGACGTAAGGCGAAGTCAAACTAAGATTTACACCATGGCCAGCACTGCCCTGCCCGCGCGTTCCGACGCAGCCGAACACCTCAAGGCGGTGGCGCTGCGGCTGTTCGCGCAGCGCGGGGTCGACGGGGTGACCGTGCGGCAGATCGCCGCCGCCGCCGGGCAGAAGAACCACGCCGTGGTCGGCTATTACTTCGGATCGAAGGAAGACCTGATCCGCGCAGTGATCGTCGACGGGGCGCGGCGGATCGACGACCAGCGCAATGCCTGGCTCGACGCGGTCGAGGCCGAAGGCGGCCCGCGCTCGGTCGGCGAAGTGATCGAAGGCCTGGTGCGAACCTCGCTCGATCCCGATCCGCCCGAATGGGGCGAATGCTACAACCGCTTTGTCGTCGGCCTGGGCCTGGCCCACCGCATGGACTTCATGGACGCGCTCGAGGGACGCTGGAACTCGGGCTACCAGCGCTGCTTCGAACACGTGCGCCAATTGATGCCGCAGGTCCCGCG
Organism: Novosphingobium sp.; assembly: GCA_046063245.1. GTDB lineage: Bacteria > Pseudomonadota > Alphaproteobacteria > Sphingomonadales > Sphingomonadaceae > Novosphingobium. Next base: position 2,271 of record JBJTLX010000227.1, on the reverse strand, counting down.
CAAGGAGCTCAACCAGCGGCTGCTGTTCATGGGCTCGGCGCTCGGTGCGATCCTTGCCGCGCGTGAGGCCGAGCTGGCCGACCGCTCTCGCCCCCATCCGACCTGGAGCGCCGACGCCACTTTGACCCGCATCGCTCGGTCGCTCACCGCGATGGTTGAAATCGACGACTGAGACCCGCACAACGCAGCACAACAACAAACGAGAGAGGAATGGACATGAGCGAAGCGATCCTCGAGCCCGAACTGCCGATCATCGATCCGCACCACCACCTGTGGGACCTGCGCCCGCTACTTGGCGCCTTTCCCGAGCCGCTCCATCCCTTCCTCACCGCGCTGACGCTGTCGCCGTACTACACCTTCGACACGCTGCTTGCCGATACCACCAGCGGCCACAATGTGATCGGCACGGTGTTCATGGAATGCGGCGCCTTCTACCGCGCCGGGGCCAGCGATGCGCTGAAGGTTCTGGGTGAGGTCGAATATGTGAACGGCGTCGCCGCGCAGAGCGCCAGTGGGCTCTATGGCGACACGCGGCTGTGCGCGGCGATCATTGGCCACGCCGACCTGACCCGCGGCAGCGCGGCGGGCGCGGTGCTCGACGCGCTGATGGCGGCCAGCCCGCGCTTCAAGGGGATCCGCCACGCCGCCGCCTGGGACGCCGATCCGGAAGTGCTCGGCCCGCCGTTCCACGCGCCTGCCGGGCTCTATCTCGATACCACCTTCCGCGAGGGTTTTGCCGAACTTGGCAAGCGCGGGCTGACCTTCGACGCCTGGCTGCTCGAACCCCAACTCGGCGACGTGCTCAGCCTGGCGCGCGCTTTCCCCGATCAGCCGATCTGCCTCGATCACTGCGGCACCCCGCTGGGCATGGCGAGCTATCACGGCAAACTGCACGAACGTTTCGACGTGTGGCGGGCGATGATCAAGGATCTCGCCGCCTGCCCCAACGTCTCGGTCAAGCTCGGCGGGCTGGCCATGTCCTTCGCCGGGATGCCCGATCACGGCCCGGCTGCCGGGCTCTCGTCCGAAGTGCTGGCGGCGATGTGGCGGCCCTATATCGAAACCTGCATCGAGGCCTTCGGGCCGTCGCGGGCGATGTTCGAGAGCAATTACCCGGTCGACAAATGGGGGGCGAGCTATGCTGTGCTGTGGAACGCGTTCAAGCGCCTGACCCACGGCGCCAGCGCCGATGACAAGCGCGCGCTTTATGCCGGCACGGCGGCGCGGTTCTATGGCTTGGAACACTTGCTGACCTGACCCCACCCCCATCCGTTCGCTTCGAGCGAAGTCGAGAAGCCGCGCGCGTGTCTCGACTGCGCTCGACACGAACGGAGGTTGGAGTAAACTTCGACAATGCCCGCAATCCACCTTCCCCGCGCGATGCGCATCGGCGGCGGCGTGCTGGCCGAACTGCCCGAGGTTCTCGCGCAGTTCGGGCTCAGCCGTCCGCTGATCCTGACCGACGCGTGGCTGGCCCAGTCGGGCGTGCTCGAGCGGGTCGAGCACCTGCTGGCACAGGCCGGGATTGCCGCGCGCAGCTTCACCGGGGTGGTGCCCGATCCGACCGTCGCCTCGGTCGAAGCGGCGCTGGCCTGCCTGCGCGAAGGGAACCACGACTGCGTCATTGGCCTTGGCGGCGGCAGCCCGATCGACACCGCCAAGATCGTCGCGGTGAAGGCGCTGCGCGATGCCCCGGTCAGCGCGTTCAAGGCCCCGCACCAGGAGGACGCCCCGGCGCTGCCGATCGTTGCCGTGCCGACCACCGCCGGGACCGGCAGCGAGGCGACCCGCTTCACCGTCATCACCGACGAAGCGACCGACGAGAAGATGCTCTGCGCCGGCCTCGCCTATCTGCCGACCATCGCGGTGATCGACTACGAACTGACCCTGAGCAAGCCGGCGCGGCTGACCGCCGATACCGGGATCGACAGCCTGGTCCACGCGGTCGAGGCCTATGTCTCGAAGCGCGCCAACCCCTTCGCCGACCAGGCCGCACTGACCGCGATGCGGCTGATCTGGCCCAACCTGCCGCTGGCCTGCGCCGACCCCGGCAACCGGGCGGCGCGCGAGGCGCTGATGCTCGGCGCGCTGCACGGCGGGATCGCCTTTTCCAACAGCTCGGTCGCGCTGGTCCACGGGATGAGCCGGCCCATAGGCGCGCATTTCCACGTCAGCCACGGCCTCAGCAACGCCATGCTAATGCCGGTAGTCACCGCGTGGAGCGCCCCCGCCGCCCTGCCCCGCTACGCCGCCTGCGCCCGCACCATGGGC
>JBJTLX010000226.1:0-3462 GCA_046063245.1 Novosphingobium sp. | reverse complement strand
GCCCGGCCGAACCACCTGAAGAGCCGGTCGCCGAGGAAAACTACGCTTCGCTGCTGGGAATTTCTGGCCAGCGGACCGGCTTCGTCCGGATCGAAGAGCCTGAAGCCGATCTGGCAGCCCCTGAGCCCGTGGTAATCTTTCCCGGCCAGGCTCCGCTTGGCAAGCCAAGCCCGTTTTCGCAGCCGAGCCCGGCGGCAGGCAACGATGACAGTGCCACGCTGCGGCGCTTTGACAGCCCGGCCGCCGCCGAGCACGGCCAGCCGGTCGATCTTGGCAGCGCCGCGGCGACACTGGCTCCCGATGAGGCTGCGCAGGCGCTGCGCACGGCACTCGCCAGCCTCCAGCGGATCAGCGGCGCCGCCTGACAATATCCAGGCCACGCCGGCCAAGCGCATTGCTATTCAACTGCCGCCCGCCCCGTAGCCCGGGCGCGGCGGCGCTTTCGCAGTTGCAAAAACAGCTTCCTGTCGTCATGGGAAAAGTCTGCGCAATATTCACAGCGTTTTGCCGTGGTGTGCCTTGCGCAAAATTGCCGGAAATCCGCGATTTGCGCGTCCGCGCGCGCGAATCGCTGACTCTTCGGCGCGTGACAGGAAGATTGATCGATGGGCTATCCAAAGCCGCAAGGGCTGTATGATCCGGGCAACGAGCACGACGCGTGCGGTGTGGGCTTTGTTGCCCATATCAAAGGCGGGCAAAGCCACGGCATCATTACCCAGGCACTGGAGATCCTCAAGAACCTTGACCATCGCGGTGCGGTCGGGGCGGATCCGCTGTTGGGGGACGGCGCGGGCATCCTGATCCAGATTCCCGATGCGCTGTACCGCGGCTGGGCCGCCAACGAGGGGCTGAACCTCCCGCCGGTTGGCGATTATGCCGTGGCGATGTGTTTCCTGCCGCAAGATGAAGCGGCACGCAGCTTCGTGATCGGTGCGTTCGAGAAGTTCATTGCCAAGGAAGGCCAGCGCCTGATCGGCTGGCGTGATGTTCCGGTTAACCCGCAAGTTCTGGGCAAAGCGGTGCTGGAACAGATGCCGGTGATCCGGCAATGCTTTGTCGGCCGCGGCGAAGGCTGCGCCGATCAGGACGCGTTTGAGCGCAAGATCCTGACGATCCGCAAGCAGACGCAAAACCCGCTGGCCGCGCTGGCGCAAAAGCATGATCTGCCCGGCCTGACCGAGCTCTACATGCCCAGTTTCTCGACCCGCACCGTGGTCTACAAGGGACTGCTGCTGGCGACCCAGGTCGGCGCGTTCTATGACGATCTGCGCGATCCCGACTGTGTTTCGGCGCTGGGGCTGGTCCACCAGCGCTTCAGCACCAACACCTTCCCCAGCTGGAAGCTGGCGCACCCCTATCGCTTCATCGCCCACAACGGCGAAATCAACACCGTGCGCGGCAACGTCAACTGGATGAACGCGCGCCGCCGCACGATGGAAAGCGATCTGCTCGGCGCCGATCTCGACAAGATGTGGCCGCTGATCCCGCACGGCCAGTCGGATACCGCCTGCCTCGACAACGCGCTCGAACTGCTGCTGGCCGGCGGCTATTCGCTCGCTCACGCGGTGATGATGCTGATCCCCGAGGCCTGGGCCGGCAACCCGCTGATGAGCGCCGAGCGCCGCGCTTTCTACGAATACCATGCCGCGCTGATGGAACCGTGGGACGGCCCCGCCGCGGTCGCCTTCACCGATGGCCGCCAGATCGGCGCGACGCTCGATCGCAACGGCCTGCGCCCCGCGCGCTTCCTGGTCACCGATGACGATCTGGTGGTCATGGCATCGGAAAGCGGCGTGCTGCCGATCAAGGAAGAGCGCATCGTACGCAAGTGGCGGCTCCAGCCCGGGCGCATGCTGCTGATCGATTTCGCCGAAGGGCGGATTATCGAGGATGAGGAGCTCAAGGCCCAGCTCGCCGCAGCCGAGCCCTATGAAAGCTGGCTCGAAGCCGCGCAGTACAAGCTCAAGGACCTCGATCTGATCGAGCCCGAGCTGGCGCAGTTGCCGGTCGAGACGACCAGCCTGCTCGATCGCCAGCAGGCCTTCGGCTACACCCAGGAAGACGTCGCGCGCTTCCTTGAGCCGATGGCGGTCAATGCCGACGATCCGCTTGGTTCGATGGGCACCGACACCCCGATCGCGGTGCTGTCGAACCGCAGCCGCCTGCTTTACGATTACTTCAAGCAGAACTTCGCCCAGGTCACCAACCCGCCGATCGACCCGATCCGCGAGGAACTGGTGATGAGCCTGGTCAGCATGATCGGCCCGCGCCCCAACCTGCTCGGCATGGAAGCCGGGACGCACAAGCGGCTTGAGGTCGACCAGCCGATCCTGACCAATGACGAGATCGCCAAGATCCGCTCGGTCGAGGCCGCGCTCGACGGGGCCTTCCGCACCGAGACGATCGACTGCACCTGGGATGCCGCCAGCGGCGCCGCGGGCCTGGAAATGGCGATCAAGGAAATGTGCTGGGCCGCGACCGAGGCGGTGCTGCAGGACAAGAACATCCTGATCCTGTCCGACCGCGCCCAGGGGCCGGACCGCATCGCCATGCCGGCGCTGCTGGCCACTGCGGCGGTGCATCACCACCTGGTCCGTCAAGGGCTGCGGATGCAGACCGGGCTGGTCGTCGAAACCGGCGAAGCGCGCGAAGTCCACCATTTCTGCGTGCTGGCCGGATACGGTGCCGAGGCGATCAATCCCTATGTCGCGTTCGAGACGATCGAGGACATCCGGGCGCGCAAGCACCCCGAACTCGATGCCAAGACGGCCAAGAAGAACTACATCAAGGCGGTCGGCAAGGGCGTGCTCAAGGTCATGTCCAAGGTGGGCATCTCGACTTACCAGTCGTACTGCGGGGCGCAGATCTTCGACGCGGTCGGGCTGTCGAGCGCGTTCATCGAACGCTATTTCACCGGTACCGCGACGATGATCGAAGGGGTCGGGCTGGGCGAAGTGGCCGAAGAGACGGTGCGCCGCCACGCCGCCGCCTATGGCGACAATCCGATCTACCGCCACATGCTCGACGTCGGCGGGATGTACGGCCTGCGCCTGCGCGGCGAAGAGCACGCCTGGACCGCGGACAACATCGCCAGCCTCCAGCACGCGGTGCGCGGCAACAATTTCAAGAACTACGAAGACTTCGCGCGGTCGATCAACGACCAGTCGCAGCGCATGCTGACGATCCGCGGGCTGATGGCCTTCCGCAAGGCGGCGACCCCGATCAGCCTCGAAGAAGTTGAACCGGCGGCTGAAATCGTCAAGCGCTTCGCCACCGGGGCGATGAGCTATGGCTCGATCAGCTGGGAAGCCCACACCACCCTGGCGGTGGCGATGAACCGCATCGGCGGCAAGTCGAACACCGGAGAAGGCGGCGAGGATCCGGCCCGCTTCACCCCGCTGGCCAACGGTGATTCGATGCGCAGCGCGATCAAGCAGGTCGCCAGCGGGCGCTTTGGCGTGA
>JBJTLX010000225.1:0-14030 GCA_046063245.1 Novosphingobium sp. | reverse complement strand
TCCTGATCCTGCTCGTCGTCGCTGTCCTGATCCTCGCCTTCCTCCGGCTCGTTTTCGAGTGGTTCGGAACGGGTCAGTTCGAGGTGCTGGAGCATATCGAGGCTGAGCGATTGGAAGGCGGCCTGATCATCAAGCGACAGGGCAAGCGCTTCGAAATCAGCCCCGGCGCGGGCGCTTTCGGGCACCGGCTGGCCGGTAAGGTGTTCGCGCAGCAGCAGCGCCAGCGCCGCCTGGAGCGGCACTTCGTCGGGCCGGCTGGCGCGGGTGATCGGATCGCCGCCAAGCCGCACCATGGTCGCCGCGTCCAGATTGTCGCGCATCCCGGCATAGGCATTGGCGCCCAATGCCTCATACCGCACAGCTTCGACCGCGTCATAGCAAGCACGGGCCGATGGCTCGCTGGGGGCATGGCGGGCGTGCAGCGCCTCGTCATGATGCTTCAGCTTCAGCGCCATCGCATCGGCAAACCCGCGCGCTTCCATCGCCTGCGCGCGTGGCAGGTTGCGACCGGGCATCGGCACGCGAAAGTTCTTGCCGTTGGCCACCGCGGTATCGGCGGTCCAGGCCACCTCCACCTCAGGCTCATGCGCGATCGCCCGGCTGGCGCCGGTCAGCACGCTCTTGAAACGATCAAGGGGAGATTCGTCGGCCATTCAGGGGAGTCTCAGATTTTCTGCCCGGTCTTGGCCCAATCGGCCATGAAGCCTTCGATGCCCTTGTCGGTCAGGACGTGCTTGACCAGCCCCTTGATCACCGCCGGCGGCGCGGTCATCACGTCGGCGCCAATCTTGGCGGCTTCGAGCACGTGGATGCCGTGGCGCACCGAAGCGACCAGGATCTCGGTGGCGAAATCATAGTTGTCATAGATCAGGCGGATGTCGCTGATCAGCTCCATCCCGTCGAAGCCGTTGTCGTCATGGCGGCCGACGAAGGGCGAGACGAAGGTCGCTCCGGCCTTGGCCGCGAGCAGCGCCTGGTTGGCGCTGAAGCACAGCGTGACGTTGACCATCGATCCGTCGTCGGTCAGCGCCTTGCAGGTTTTGAGGCCGTCGAGCGTCATCGGCACCTTGATGCAGACATTGTCGGCGATCTTGCGCAGGATTGCCGCCTCGCGCATCATCCCGTCATAGTCCAGCGCGACCACTTCGGCGCTGACCGGGCCATCGACGATGCCGCAGATTTCCTTGGTCACTTCCAGGAAATCGCGCCCCGATTTCATGATCAGGCTGGGGTTGGTGGTGACGCCGTCGAGCAGGCCGGTGGCGGCCAGTTCCTTGATGTCGGCAATTTCGGCGGTGTCGGCAAAGAATTTCACGGGTCTACGCTCCTGATCGCGAGTCACCCGGTGCTATAGACACCAAACCGGCGCGGAACCAAGCCCCGCGCCCGGCCTTTGCCCCTTAGAGCACCTTTAGCACCCCGATCAGCAGCGGATCGCGGGTCGCTTCGGGATTCGCCCGGATCGCACTTTCTTCAACCCCGATCTGCGACCAGATCGAATTGTCGGCGCGGTTGGCGACCGATTGGGCGATCGAACCGATGTCGACCCCCGACAGTGCGGCGATCGCCTTGCCCAGCACCGGATCGCCGCTGACCCGGATCGCGTCGGACAAGCCCGGAACCATCGCATTGATCAGCGCGGTACCCATTTGCCCGCGCAGCCAGGTGCTCGCCGCGGTCGGCCCGCCGCGGACCAGACCGATGGCATCGGGGATCGAGATGTTGCGCACCGTGTCGAGCACGATCGGCGCGGCCCGTTCGGCGCCCTTTTCCGCCACGACGTTGAGCTGACGCTGCAGCTGCTGGCGGAACGCGCCCGAGGTTAGCAGAGTCTTGATCAGCCCGCCACCGACGTTGAACTGCTCGGGCACGTCGAAGCGCGCCACCGCGTTGTCCCAGAACCCGCCGGGCGCAGTCAGCTTGGCAAAGGCATTCTGCGACGACAGGGTCAGCAAGCGCTTGAGCGCCTCGGTCATCGAAAAGCCGCCGAGACCGGTGCAGCCGGTCACCGCAAGCGTCGCGGTCGCGCCCGCGCCAAGGATGAAACCGCGGCGCGCGACGGCCATTTGCGGATTGGTCTGCATTGTCCCGTGTTCCTTTTACCGAAAGAATGACCCGGCGGGGGTGACTACGCGGCCCGTATCGCTGCATAGAAGCGTCACCGATGACCCGCGTCCGACTCCTTGTCTTCAACCCCGTGCTGAGCGTGCTTGACTATCGCCTTCCATCTGGAATGACGACAGAATTCGGCACGGTCGTGCTCGCCCCGCTTGGCCCGCGCCAGGTGCTGGGCATTGTCTGGGAAGCGGAACGGCTGCCCGGCGCCGAAGTTCCCGATGCCAAGCTGCGCCCGATCCTCGAAGTGCTGCCGGTGCCGCCCTTCCCGGCCCCGCTGCGCCGGCTGATCGAATGGACCGCGGACTATTACTGCGCGCCGCTGAACGCGGTGGCGCGGATGGCGCTGGGATCGATGGCGGCGCTGCGCGGCGGCGGTTCGACCACCGAGTACCGGCTATCGGGGCTTGAGCCCGCGCGGATGACCCCGCAGCGCGCCGCGGCGCTGGATGCGCTGCACGGCGAACAGGCCAGCATTCGCGAACTGGCCGAGCTGGCCAGCGTCTCCGAAGGCGTGCTGCGCGGGATGCTGGGTGCGGGGCTGCTAGAGCCCGTGACCGTCGATCTCGACCGGCCCTATCCCCGTGCCCGCCCCGATCACGCCGTGCCCGATCTGTCGGAGGATCAGCAGGCGGCGGCCAACCGCTTTGTCGCGGCAGTGCAGGATACGGCCTTTGCCCCGTTCCTGCTCGACGGGGTGACCGGATCGGGCAAGACCGAATGCTATTTCGAAGGCGTCGCCGAAGCTATCCGGCAGAACCGCCAGGTCCTGGTGCTGCTGCCCGAAATCGCGCTGACCCAGAACTTCCTGCGCCGCTTCGAAGCACGCTTCGGCATGCCGCCGGTGCTGTGGCACTCCAGCCTCAAGCAAAGCGAGCGCCGCCGCGCCTGGCGGGCGATCGTGTCTGGTGAGGCGCAGGTGGTGGTCGGGGCGCGCTCGGCGCTGTTCATGCCGTACCGCCAACTCGGCCTGATCGTGGTCGACGAGGCGCACGAGGTCTCGTTCAAGCAGGATGACGGGGTACGTTACAACGCCCGTGACGTCGCGGTGATCCGCGCCCGCTTCGAGAAGATCCCGGTGATCCTCGCCAGCGCCACCCCGGCGCTCGAATCGCTCCAGCTGGCCGAGGCCGGGGTCTATGAAAAGATCGACCTGCCCGCGCGCTTCGGCGGGGCAGAATTGCCGGCGATCGCTATCGTCGACCTGCGCGCCGAAGTGCCCGAACGCGGGCATTGGCTCGCCCCGCGGCTGGTCAGCGAGATGCGCGCGCGGCTGGAACGCGGCGAGCAATCGCTGCTGTTCCTCAACCGCCGCGGCTATGCTCCGCTGACCTTGTGCCGGCACTGCGGCTATCGCTTCCAGTGCCCCAATTGCAGCGCCTGGCTGGTCGAGCACCGGCTTTCGCGCCGCCTTGCCTGCCATCACTGCGGACACGAGACCCCGGTGCCTGAGGAATGCCCCGAATGCCACACCGGGGACTGCCTGGTCGCCTGCGGCCCTGGCGTGGAGCGCATCGCCGACGAGGTAGCCGAACTGCTGCCCGAGGCGCGGCTCGCGCTGGTCACGTCGGACACGCTCAATACGCCGGAAAAGATCGGCGCCTTCGTTGCTGCGGCCGAAGGCGGGGCGATCGACGTAATCATCGGCACCCAGCTGGTGACCAAGGGCTATCACTTTCCCGAACTGACCTTGGTCGGAGTGGTCGATGCCGACATTGGCCTTGAAGGCGGTGATCTGCGTGCCGGCGAGCGGACCTATCAGCAGATCGCCCAGGTCGCCGGACGCGCGGGTCGCGGGGAAAAGCCCGGCGCTGTGCTGATCCAGACCCGCCATCCCGAAGCCGCGGTGATCGTCGCGCTCGCTGCATGCGACCGCGATGCGTTGTGTGCAGCCGAGGCCGAAGCGCGCAAGGATGCCGGCGCTCCGCCGTTCGGGCGCTGGGCGGCGATCATCGTGTCGAGCGAGACCGAGGCCGAAGCACGCGAGGCAGCCCGCGCGGTCGGCGGAGCCCGGCCCAGCCTGCCCGACGTCATGGTGCTGGGCCCGGCCCCAGCCCCGCTGGCGCTGCTGCGCGGACGCTATCGCTACCGCCTGCTGATCAACGCCCGGCGCAGCGCCCAGGTCCAGGACGTGATCCGCGACTGGCTGGGGCAACTGACCTTCCCGCCCGGCGTCCGCGTCGCGATCGACATCGATCCCTACAGTTTCGTATGACCGGACCGGTACTTATCCCGGTGCTGGGCGACCAGCTGAGCCACGCGCTGGCCAGTCTGGCCCGCAGCGATCCCGCCGGCAGCGTGGTCCTGATGATGGAAGTCGCTGACGAGGCGACGCATATCAGGCACCACAAGGCCAAGATCGCGCTGATCCTGTCGGCCATGCGCCATTTCGCCGAAGAACTGCGCGCGGCGGGCTGGAACGTCGACTATGTGACACTGGACGACCCGGATAATAGCCAATCCTTCTACGGTGAAATGAAGCGCGCGGCGGACCGCCATCGGGCCAGTGTGGTGCGGATGGTCGAGCCGAGCGTATGGCGCGTGGTACAGGACTGCAAGACTTGGTCGCGGCGGCTTGGACTACCGCTCGAGCTGCTGGAAGACGACCGCTTCCTGTGCAGCAAGGCGGCCTTTGCCGACTGGGCCGAAGGTCGCCGCGAATGGCGGATGGAGTGGTTCTATCGCGTCATGCGCCGCCAGACCGGACTGTTGATGGAGGGCGAGCATCCCGAAGGCGGCCGCTGGAACTTCGACGCCGAAAACCGCTCGGGCCCGCCCAAAGGATTGGCCGCCCCTGCCCCGGCCGCTTTCCCGCCCGACAGCGTGACAAGGGATTTGATCGCCCTGGTCGAAACCCGCTTTGCCCGCCATTTCGGATCGCTCGAGACCTTCGCCTGGCCGGTGACTGCTGCCGAGGCCGAACGCGCCGCCGAAGCCTTCCTGGCGGAGCGACTGCCCACATTCGGCCAGTGGCAGGACGCGATGGTGACGGGCGAGGACTTCCTGTTTCACGCGGTCCTTTCGCCCGCAATCAATCTGGGATTGCTCGATCCGCTGTGGCTGTGCCGCCGGGCAGAAGAGGAATACCGCAGGGGACGCGTGCCATTGCCCGCCGCGGAAGGCTTCATCCGCCAGATTATCGGTTGGCGCGAATACGTCCGCGGGGTCTACTGGCAGACCATGCCAGGCCTGGCCGAAGCCAATGGGCTGGAGGCAAAGCGTCCGCTGCCCGACTTCTACTGGACCGGCGAGACCGACATGGCCTGCCTGGCGGACTGCGTGCGGACCACCCGCGAAAACGCCTATGCCCATCATATCCAGCGCCTGATGGTATTGGGCAATTTCGCCCTGCTCGCAGGTATCCGTCCGCAGGATGTCGCCGACTGGTTCCTGGTCGTCTACGCGGACGCCTTCGACTGGGTGGAACTGCCCAACGTTGCCGGGATGGCCCTTTACGCCGACGGAAGCAGGCTGGCGTCAAAACCCTATGCGGCCAGCGGCGCCTATATCGATCGGATGAGCGATTATTGCGGGTCGTGCCGCTACAAGGTGAAGGTCAAGACCGGGCCGGAGGCCTGCCCGTTCAATGCGCTCTACTGGCATTTCCTGGCACGCAACGCGGACACGCTGAAAGGCAATCGCCGCTTGGTCAATCCCTATGCCACGTGGAACCGGATCGACGCCGACAAGCGCGCCGAATATCTCAAGTCGGCGGAAGCGTTTCTGGCGACGCTGCAACCGGCGGCACCGGGCTGGGCGCGGCCGGCCTGAGCCACATCGGCGGGCGCACCCCGTCGCGCTTGATTGCGCGGGCCAGCAGGATCACCCCGGCCAGCGTCGCGACGACCATCGCCACCGCGCTTGCCTCCAGCCCGAAGGCACCGCCGGTCAGCCAGTCGGGGCCATTGCGGCTGGTGATGAGTAGCCCTTCCGGCGCCTTGCCGCCCGATACCGGGACGCTGAAGACCCAGCCCTGGGTGAAGTTCCAGGCGGCATGGATCGCGACCGGGAACCACAGCCGCCGGGTGATCATGTAGGCCGCGCCGAGCAGGATCCCGGCCTCGACCGCGATCGCGAAGGAACTGAACCAGGTCGCGCCGGGGTTGAAGATGTGGCCCGCGCCGAACAGGATCGAGGTGATCGCCAGCGCCGCCCAGGTGCCGAGCATCGCCTCGAACTGGCGGAACAGGATCCCGCGGAACAGGATTTCCTCGAAGGTGCCCGAAATGATCCCCAGCGCGATCATGCCCCACAGGTTACCCATGCCGCGCACGCCGCCGAACTGGATCCCGCCGAGCAGCCAGACCACCCCGGTCATGCCGGAAAACAGCAGAAAGCCGAATAGCAGCCCCGTGCCGAGTTCGCGCGCAGCCAGGGGCAAGGGAAACTCGAAGTCGGCACCGCCTTCGACATAGCGGCGGAACAGCTTGTAGAGTCCGATCCCGGCCGCCGCTCCGGCCAATGCGGCCAGCGCCTGCAGCGGGGTGCCGTGCCACGGCATCGCCCGGCTGGCAGGCTGGGCGGAAAAGCCATAGGCGAAGGAGAACACCACGAAGCCGACGATCATCGCCGTCAGGGGAAAGCGCAAAATCCGCAAAGGCAACGCGGGATCGGCCGGCTTGATCTGGTTCACGCTATTCCCCCGTTTTCTGTGTTACTCACATAATACACATGGCCGGGTGGCGGTCAACCTGCATCGTATGGCGGCTTGCCCCCCGCCAGCACCCCTTTCGCCATGGCCCCGACCCAGTCCATCGCCGCGGCCCAGGGACGGTGGCCGTGACTGATCCGCGCCGCGCCGAGTTCGGCCAGTTGGGCGCGGTCGCGGAAGGCGGGGTTCCAGATGATGTTGACCGGCAGCGGTGTGCCTGCGCAGATTGCGCCCAGCGCCGACAGGTCCGTGGTAAACGGCACGAACAGCCCGCTGGCTCCGGCATCGGCATAGGCCCGCGCCCGTTCGAGCACCTGCGCCACCAGCGCCCCATGGCTTTCAGGCGGCTGGCCGCGGAACAGGTCGCAGCGGGCATTGACGAAAATGCCGGTTTCCGCCGCCGCCTTCAGCCGTGCGGCCTGCTCGGTCAGCGGGACCAGCGTGGTCTCGCCGGGCATGCGGTCTTCCATGTTGATCCCCGCCGCGCCGCCGGCCAGCGCCCGCGCCACCGAGCGGCCGACCGCTTGGGGCGTGTCGCCATAGCCCGACTCCATGTCGAAGGTTACCGGCAGATCGGTCACCCGCACCACCCCGGCGACAACATCCAGAGCGCGGTCGAGCGGGAAGGTCTCGCCGTCCTTGAAGCCTTGCGCCTCGGCCACGCCGTAGCTGCCGGTGGCGATCGCTTTCGCCCCCGCATCGGCGACCGCCTTGGCGCTGCCCGCGTCCCAGATGTTGAACAGGACCAGCGGATCACCCGGCACGTGGAGCGCGCGGAATGCTTCGACTTTGGCGGTGTTGGGGGCGTTCATTTCGATTCCTTTTCCAGCAGTTTGCGCTTGATATCGAGGCCCCAGGCATAGCCGCCCAGCCCGCCCCCTGTGCGGATTACCCGGTGGCAGGGGATCAGCACCGATACGTGGTTCGATCCATTGGCGCTGCCGGCGGCGCGCACCGCCTTGGGCTTGCCCACTGCGGCCGCAAGTTCCGCATAGGTCCGGGTTTCACCCAAGGGAATTTTGCGCAGTTCGCGCCATACTGCTTCCTGAAAGACGGTGCCTTTAACGTCGAGCGGAATATGGCCAAAGTCGCCAGGCGTTTCGACCGCAGCGACGACTTCGGAAAGCAGTGCCGAAAACGCTTCCCCGCCTTCGATCAATTCAGCCTGCGGAAAGCGCCTCTCCAGCGCGGCGCGGCCTTCGTTGAACGACAGGCGGCACACCCCCTTGGCGGTGGCGGCAACCAGCATCCGGCCCAGCGTGGTGTCGACCACCGCCCAGTGGATCGTCGCGCCCTTGCCGCCATTGGCCCAGGCTGATGGTGTCATCCCCAGTCTCCCTTGCGTGCCTTCATAGAACCGCGAGGGGCCGGAATAGCCCGCGGCATAGATCGCTTCGGTGACGCTGCCTTCGCCGGTCAGAGCGTCAGCAGCGCGTTCGGCCATCAGCGCGCGGGCAAAGGCCGCGGGCGACAACCCGGTATGGCGCTTGAACACCCGCTGGAAGTGCGCCGGGGAATAGCCCGCCTCGCCCGCCAGCTCGGCCAGCGCCAACGGCTGCCCCGCCGCCTTGACCGCGGCGATGGCGGCCAGCACCGCGCGCTCGTCGCGGCTGACGTCGTCGGGGCTGCAGCGCAGGCACGGCCGCAGTCCCGCCGCGCGCGCCGCGGCGCCGTCGGCAAAGAAGCGCACGTTCTCGCGCTTGGGATGGCGCGCCGGACATGACGGGCGGCAATAGATCCCGGTCGACAGCACCCCCGAGACGAACCGCCCGTCATAGCTGCGGTCGCGGGCGATCGCGGCGTTCCAGCATTCGTCGGCGTCGAGGATCACGACACGGCTCCATGGCGATCGACCCGCGCGGCAAAGCAGCCATGCGCGGCGTTGTGGGCATGGATATAGGCAACGGCGGGGTTGTCCAGCAGGTCGCGGATGCGGGCATCGGCCTCACCCGGCAAAGCGAGCCGGGCATCGCGCAGGATGCCCTCCGCGTCGAACCCGCGCAGGCCAAGCGGGCGGCCTTCGAACACCGGGGGGACCGCGTCGACGTAGTCGGCGGTTGCAACGTCCTTGCGCACATAGATGGCATAGGCGCTGCGATAGGGCGTGGCGACATCGTGGCTGGTGTGGTGGAGCAGGATCAGCTCCTCGCCCACGCCCGCGTCCTGCAGCGAAATGCGGCACGGGAAACCTTGCGATGCGGCTGCAGTGACGCGGCGGGCGTTGCGCGCAGCCAGTTCGGTGTCGCTCAGCGCGAACAGCGGGGCGAAGGTATCGGGTTCAAGTCCGGTAATGCGATAGGTCATGGTCGGGCTCCTTGCGATGGAGACCCGCCGTTAGCGCGCCGCCACAATCGCCGCGTCCCGCGCCTTGCGTTCAAAGCAGATCGAGCAGCCGCTCGGCCAGGGTCCAGGCATCGCCGGGCCAGCGCGCCGAGAGATAGCGCAGGTCCTGCACCACGAAGCCGACGTGCGGGGCCGTGCTATCGGCATAGCGCGGGATCAGCGGGCCGCGCGCGAAGCTTCCGTCGGGGCCGATCAGCCGGGTGACCTCGGTCTCGACGCTTTCGTCATAGGTGCGGTAATGGCCGGGCAGCGCGCGCCGCGTCAGCGCCACCGAAATGCCTTCCTGCACGGCCGTGAGCGCAGTCGTGCGCCGCCCGGCAAGTACGCCCGAGCGGGCGACGGGCAGCACCCCGTGGCAGATCGCGCTGACCGGCTGGCTGGCGGCAAAGGCCTCGCGCGCCAGGCGCTGCACCTCGCCCGCTTCGCAATAGCGTCTCATCCCCGGGGCGTGGCCGCCGGGAAAGTGCAGCGCGGCAAAGTCGCTGGCGCGCGCCGCGGCCCATGTGATCGGGCGGCGATAGTCGGGATCGGCGATCATCGCCGCATAGGCCGCACGCGCCGCGGGCCGGGCGCGCAGCGACTTGGCAAGGCCGGGCAGCCCCTCTCCGGTCAGGGTGATCGGATCGCAGGTGCCGGGCTGGCCGGTTTCGGTGGCGAAGCTGACGGCGTGGCCTGCGTCGGTCCACACCTTCCACGGAAAGGCCACCTCGGTTGGATCGAAATCGCTTTGCGGCAGAACGGACAGGATCCGCGTCATGTCAGCCGCCCAGCGCCTTGAACAGCATCAAGGTGCGCTGCTTGGCCAGTTCGGCGCTTTCCGGGTGGTAGTCCTTGCGCCGGTCGGAATTGAAGCCGTGCCCGGCCTCGTAGATGAAGTGTTGCGCGGTCGGGTGGGCTTTCGCGATCAGCTTTTCGACCGGCTCGATCGGCACCAGCGAATCGTAGCGCCCGAAATGGGTGATCGTCGCGCATTTGGGCGCCTGGTCAGCAAAGCGGGTGGCGATGTGGCCGCCGTAATAGCAGCTCGCCGCGTCGAGATCGTCCGACAGCTGGGCCATCCGCCACGAGACCGAACCGCCGAAGCAAAAGCCGGTGATGAACACCGGCCCGCCCTTCTCTTTCATCCAGGCCACGCAGCGCGCGGTATCGTCGATCCCCTGATCCCAGTCGTGCTCCTTTCGCGCGATCTGGACTGCGCGTTCCCAGTCGGCCCCGCTGTAGCCCAGCGCACAGCCCGGCTCTTGCCGGTCGAACAGCCCGGGGCTGAGCACTTCGTACCCGTCTGCAGCATATTCGTCGCACAGTTCGCGGATGTGTTCGGTCACCCCGAAGATTTCCTGGACCAGGATCAGGCCGCCACGTCGTTCGCCCTGGGGCATGGCGTGGTAGCACGGCATGGCGTGGCCATCGCCCATCGTCAGCGTGATCCACTCCGCCAATGCAACCTCCCCGGAAAACTTCGCGGCCCTGCCACCTTGCATCGCAGCAAAATCGTCGCTATGCGCGCCCCCGTCCAAGGGGCAAAAGGCACGTCCGGTGCCGGTTCTGCCCTGCCAACGCACCCGATGCAAGGAACCTGAGCGCGTGGAGAATTCCGGCGGCATTACGGCCAGTCTGCAGGGGCGATATGCCTCTGCCTTGTACGATCTGGCGAGTGAGCAGGCCGCCGTCAGCGCGGTCGAATCCGACCTGGAAAAGCTGGGTCAGGCGATTCTCGGTTCGGCCGATCTTGCTGCCCTGATTCGCAACCCGCAGATTGGCCGCGATGTGGCCGCCAAGGCAATCGACGGCGTCGCCGGCGTGCTCGGCCTGTCGCCGCTGACGAAGAATTTCCTCGGCGTGCTCGCCGCCAACCGCCGGCTGGGCAAGCTGCCCGAAGTGATCCGTGCTTTCACGGCGATCGCCGCCGCCGCCCGCGGCGAGGCCAGCGCCGAAGTGACCAGCGCCCACCCGCTTTCGCCCGCGCAGCTGAAGCAGTTGACCGAGCGGCTAAAGGCGCGCCAGGGCAAGGACGTCAAGATTACCGCCAAGGTCGATCCTGCGATTCTCGGCGGCCTCGTCGTCCGGATCGGTTCGACCCAGATCGACAGCTCGATCCGCACCCGTTTGAACACGCTCGCTAACGCGATGAAAGGCTGAAGGCTAAAGCAATGGATATCCGCGCCGCTGAAATCTCGAAGGTCATCAAGGACCAGATCGCCAACTTCGGCACCGAGGCCCAGGTCTCGGAAGTCGGTTCGGTGCTGTCGGTCGGCGACGGCATCGCCCGCATCCACGGGCTCGACAATGTCCAGGCCGGCGAAATGGTCGCCTTCGCCAACGGCGTGCAGGGCATGGCGCTCAACCTCGAAGCCGACAATGTCGGCGTCGTGATCTTCGGCTCCGACGCCGAGATCAAGGAAGGCGATGTCGTTAAGCGCACCGGCACCATCGTCGACGTGCCCGTCGGCAAGGGCCTGCTTGGCCGCGTGGTCGATGCGCTGGGCAACCCGATCGACGGCAAGGGCCCGATCAAGGACGCCACCCGCATGCGCGTCGAAGTCAAGGCGCCGGGCATCATCCCGCGCCAGTCGGTCAACGAACCAGTGCAGACCGGGCTCAAGGCGATCGACGCCCTGGTCCCCGTCGGCCGCGGCCAGCGCGAACTGATCATCGGCGACCGCCAGACCGGCAAGACCGCCGTGGCGATCGATACCTTCATCAACCAGAAGGAAGCCAACGCGGGCAACGACGAAAAGAAGAAGCTTTACTGCATTTACGTCGCGGTCGGGCAGAAGCGCTCGACCGTTGCGCAGATCGTCCGCCAGCTCGAAGAAAACGGCGCGATGGAATATTCGATCGTGGTTGCCGCAACCGCGTCGGAACCCGCCCCGCTGCAGTACCTCGCCCCCTACACCGGCGCGACCATGGGCGAATTCTTCCGCGACAACGGCATGCACGCCGTGATCGTCTATGACGATCTTTCGAAGCAGGCCGTGGCCTATCGCCAGATGTCGCTGCTGCTGCGCCGCCCGCCGGGCCGCGAAGCCTATCCGGGCGACGTGTTCTATCTGCACAGCCGCCTGCTCGAGCGTGCGGCCAAGATGAATGACAGCCAGGGTGGCGGTTCGCTGACCGCGCTGCCGATCATCGAAACCCAGGCCGGGGACGTTTCGGCCTATATCCCGACCAACGTGATCTCGATCACCGATGGCCAGATCTTCCTTGAAACCGGCTTGTTCTATCAGGGCGTCCGCCCGGCGATCAACGTCGGCCTGTCGGTCAGCCGCGTCGGCGGCGCGGCCCAGACCAAGGCGATGAAGAAGGTGTCGGGCTCGATCAAGCTGGAGCTGGCGCAGTACCGCGAAATGGCGGCCTTCGCCCAGTTCGGTTCGGACCTCGACGCTTCGACCCAGAAGCTGCTCAACCGCGGTTCGCGCCTGACCGAGCTGCTCAAGCAGGCCCAGTTCAGCCCGCTGTCGTTCGAAGAGCAGACCGTCTCGATCTTCGCCGGGACCAACGGCTATCTCGATGCGATTCCGGTCAACAAGGTCACCGAGTACGAAGCCGAAATGCTCAGCTTCATGCGCGACAGCCATGCCGATACGCTGGGGCTGATCCGCGATACCCGCGACTTCGGCGACGACGCGAAGAAACAGACCGTTGCCGCGCTCGACGCTTTCGCGAAGCAGTTCGCATAAATGCTGCAAATAGCCATCTGGGGCATCGCCGCGATGTTGATTGTAAAGGCGCTCGACGTCTTGCATCAACAGTCGATCTCTCGCGCATCCGGAACTCCCGGTTCAGAGGCGCTTTCGACAATCGCGGCAGTGTTGGCTGTGGTTTCAGCAATCTCGTTGATCTATCTGGCAGGCGAACAGGTCAAGGCAAGTTCGCCCACTTTGGGTGATGCTGGTTCGGCGTTGAGTTACCCTCAAGGATACTCAGATGATGCGCTGGCCAGTGCCACAGACGCAGCAGAAGCGGCACGCGCAGCTGCTGAGGACGCAGCAAGAGCAGCAGCAGACGCTGCAAAGAAGATGTAAAGACTATGGCTAGCCTCAAAGAACTCAAAGGGCGGATCAACTCGGTCAAGTCGACCCAGAAGATCACCAAGGCCAAGCAGATGGTCGCCGCCGCCAAGCTGCGCAAGGCGCAGGCCGCGGCCGAAGCCGCGCGTCCCTATGCCGCGCGGCTGGCCACGGTGATGGGCTCGATCGCGAGCAAAGTGGTCGTCAGCGAAAACAGCCCCAAGCTGCTCGCCGGCACGGGCAAGGACCAGGTCCACCTGCTGGTCGTCGCCAACAGCGACAAGGGCCTGGCCGGCGCGTTCAACTCGAACATCGTCAAGGCCGCGCTGGTCGCTGCCCGCCGCCTCAAGGCCGAGGGCAAGACGGTGCTGTTCTACCTGATCGGGCGCAAGGGCCGCGCGGTGATCCGCCGCGAATACCCCAAGGACATTCTCGCGATGTTCGACACCACCGAGGTGCGCGAACCCGGTTACACCGAAGCCGAGAAGATCGCCGCCGAACTGGTCGCGCTGTACGAAGCGGGCAAGTTCGACGTCGCTCACCTGTTCTTCTCCAAGTTCCGCTCCGCGCTGGTCCAGGAACCGACCGAGCAGCAGATCATCCCCGTCCCTGCCCCCAAGGTCGCCGAAACGGCTGCCGGGAGCGCTGCGGTGGAATACGAGCCCGACGAGGAAGAAATCCTCGCCGCGCTCCTGCCGCGTTACCTCAAGACCCAGCTGTTCGGCGCGTTGCTCGAGAACATGGCGTCGGAACAGGGCGCCTCGATGACAGCGATGGACAACGCCACGCGCAACGCCGGCGACCTGATCGGCAAGCTGACCATCCAGTACAACCGCAGCCGCCAGGCCGCGATCACCACCGAACTCATTGAAATCATCGCTGGCGCCGAAGCGCTCTAAGAGATCAAAGGC
>JBJTLX010000224.1:0-5822 GCA_046063245.1 Novosphingobium sp. | reverse complement strand
TCGGGATCGTTGGGTTCGCTTTTGCGCGCCGCGGCAAACCATTCGTCGAACAGCGCGAAGGGATCTGCGCCGGTAATGGCGTCGGCCGTATCATGGTCCATGGCGCAAGCGCATAGCCGCGCCGGCCCCGCAACAAAAGCGCGACCGTCTCGCAATAAGCGCATGGCGGCTTGCCGGACGCGGCGCGGCCACCTAGCTAGCGGTGATGGCCGATCCCTATTCGATCCTGGGCGTAACCCGCAGCGCGACCGAGAAGGACATCAAGTCCGCCTATCGCAAGCTGGCGAAAGAGCTTCATCCCGATCGTAACACCGACAATCCCAAAGCGGCCGAGCGCTTTGCCGAAGTGACCGGCGCCTATGACCTGCTGTCCGACAAGGACAAGCGGGCGCGGTTCGATCGCGGCGAGATCGACAGCGAGGGCAATCCGATGGGCTTCGGGCATGGCGGCGCAGGCGGCGGCTTTGGCGGCGGGGCGCAGCGCGGCTTTCGCGCCGACGGGTTCGAAGGCTTCGGCGGCGAAGGAATCGACATCGGCGACATCTTCGACGGGCTGTTCGGCGGGCGCGGCGGGATGGGGGGCGGCATGGGCGGTGGCGGGGCCCAGCCCGGCGGCCGCAGCCGTGCCGCCCCCAAGGGGGCGAGCATCCAGTACAAGCTGGGCGTATCGCTGCCCGATGCGGCGCTGCTCCATACCCAGCGGATCACCCTGGCCGACGGCAAGACCATCGATCTCAAGCTGCCCGCCGGGGTCGAGGACGGCACCCAGATGCGCCTGTCGGGCAAGGGCGAACCTGGTCCGGGCGGCGCGGGCGACGCCCTGGTGACGATCCACCTGCAGCCGCATCCGTTTTTCCGCCGCGAGGGCGACAACCTGCGGCTCGACCTGCCGATCAGCCTCGACGAGGCGGTCCACGGGGCCAAGGTCAAGGTCCCCACGGCCGAGGGCGTGGTGATGCTGACGGTTGCCCCGGGATCGAGTTCGGGCAAGACCCTGCGGCTGGGCGGCAAGGGCTTTACCCGCAAGGACGGCAGCCGCGGCGACCAGCTGGTAACCCTTGAAGTGCAACTGCCCGAACAGGACGATGACCTGACCCGCCGTCTGGATGGCTGGCGCGACCCGCGCAATCTGCGCGCCCGGCTGGGCGTCTGAGCGCGCGGCATGGAAGAGCGGCCGCTCGACGAAGGGAACCTGCCGCCGCTGACCCCGCCCGACCTGTCGCCCGAGGCGCGGCGCAAGCGCGCGCTGCGGCTGCGCGCGGGCCTGCAGGAAACGCTCGACGAACACGTCGGCCCGCACGGCAAGTTCTGGGACACGCGGTTCTTCCAGGTGTTCAATCGGGTCTGGACCGGGGCCTATCACGACGGCTTCATCCACGCCGGCAACCTGGCCTACATGGCGATCCTGGCGCTGTTCCCGTTCTTCATCACTGTGGCGGCGGGGTTTTCGCTGTTCGGCGAACAGGCCCAGCGTGAGGCCTCGGTCCATGCTTTCCTGATGGGGCTGCCGCCGGTGGTCGCCCATGCGCTGGAACCCGTCGCCAAGGATGTCGTCGCGGCGCGCACCGGGTGGCTGCTGTGGATCGGCGGCGCGGTCGGGCTGTGGACCGTGGGGAGTCTGATCGAAACGATCCGCGACATCCTGCGCCGCGCCTATGGCACCCGCCAGATGCATGCCTTCTGGCGCTATCGGCTGGCTTCGACCGGGGTGATCGTGGTCGCCGTGGTGGCCATGCTCTTCGCGCTGCTCGCCCAGGTCGCGATCGGCGCGGCGCAGGAAGTGATCGGGGCGTGGTTTCCCCGCGCCAGCGACTGGATCCTGACCCTGACGACATCGCGGCTGATACCGGCGCTGGTCATCTACCTGTCGCTGTACCTGCTGTTCCTGACCCTGACCCCCGCCGCTTACCGCACCCGCGCCTATCCCAAGTGGCCCGGCGCGCTGCTGGTGACGGCGTGGTGGATGGTGGTCAGCACCGCGCTGCCGCAGGTGCTCCAGCGCTTTTTCACGTACGACCTGACCTATGGCAGCCTGGCCGGGGTGATGATCGCGCTTTTCTTTTTCTGGCTGGTCGGCTTAGGGATGGTGGTCGGTGCCGAACTCAACGCCGCCCTTACGGAAAGCCCGGAAGAGCGCGATGCAATCGGCCAGGAAGACAACCGCCAGCGCGCCGGCCCGAGCCGCTGAGAAAGACAGACGAGGTAGGCATGAATGGACTGATGCACGGCAAGCGTGGCCTGATCATGGGGCTGGCCAACGACAAGTCGCTGGCCTGGGGCATCGCCCAGAAGCTCAAGGAACAGGGCGCCGAACTGGCGATTTCCTATCAGGGCGAAGTGATGGAAAAGCGCGTTCGCCCGCTGGCCGAACAGCTGGGCTGCGATTTCCTGATCGATTGCGACGTCTCGACCGAGGACGAGCTCGACAAGGCCTTTGCCGTGCTGGCCGCGCGCTGGCCGACGATCGATTTCGTGGTCCACGCGATCGGCTATACCAACAAGGAAGCGCTGCGCGGCCACTATGCCAACATCGGCCTCGACGATTTCCTGCTGACCATGAACATCTCGGTCTACAGTTTCACCGCAGTCGCGCGCCGCGCCGCGGCGATGATGCCGGCCTACGATCCCGAAACCGGGACCGGCGGCGGGGCGATGCTGACGCTGTCGTACTACGGCGCGGAGAAAGTCGTGCCGCATTACAACGTCATGGGGGTGGCCAAGGCCGCGCTCGAAACCAGCGTCAAGTATCTCGCCAACGATTTCGGCCCCGCCGGGATCCGGGTCAATTCGATCTCGGCCGGGCCGATCAAGACCCTGGCCGCCAGCGGGATCGGCGATTTCCGCTACATCCTGAAATGGAACGAATACAATGCGCCGCTGCGCCGCAATGTGACGATCGCCGATGTCGGCGGTGCGGCGCTGTACCTGCTCTCCGACCTCGCCTCGGGCGTGACCGGTGAGAACCACCACGTCGACGCGGGCTATCACACCGTCGGCATGAAACAGGAAGACGCCCCGGACATCGCCCTGGGCTGAGCGTCAAGGCTTTTTGGGCGCAACCGGCTGGGGCAACGGGCCCTTGCTGGCATCTTCGGCGGCTTCGAGTGCCTGCTGGCGGGCAAGATATTCCTTCTCGGCCTGCTCGACCCGCTTCTGGGTTTCGGCCGCGTCGGCATCGATGGTCGATAGGCGCTTGGCGCGTTCGGCTGCGATCAGTTCGGCCATCTTGACGTCGTTGCCGGTGGCCTTTTCGGCATAGGCATCGCGGATCAGCTTGCTGCTGCAGCCGGTCCAGCCGCCCGGGCCGACCGGCGAGCAGCTCTGGATCCCGCCGCGCCCGACGGTTTCGTAAGCCAGCACCTTGTTGGTCCAGGCTTCGTTCTGCGGCGAGGTCGACTGGCGCAGGATCGACGGGATGCGGTAGCGTTCGCTCTCCGCCTTGCGCGCGCAGACGACGATTTCGTCGCCTTGCGATTCGGGGCACTGGTCATCGCCGAAGACGATCAGTTGGTTGACCTTGGGCTCGGCCGCATCCTGCGCCGCCGCAGGCGCGGCAAGGCTGGCAAGCGCCGCCAGGGCGGCTAGGCTGGAACGGATCACGGGCAAACTCCTTCGCGCGGCGCTGATGGCCCGCTATA
The DNA here is from genome assembly GCA_046063245.1 of Novosphingobium sp. Classification (GTDB taxonomy): domain Bacteria; phylum Pseudomonadota; class Alphaproteobacteria; order Sphingomonadales; family Sphingomonadaceae; genus Novosphingobium. Next base: position 2,184 of record JBJTLX010000224.1, on the reverse strand, counting down.
GGGGCCTTATGCTGTGAATAACAGATGAAGCGGCGCGCTGGTTGCGCGGGATCAAATCCGCTCGGCCAGCCGGATCGCAGCGCGGCAACCCAGGCGGATCGCCCCCGAGAGCAGCGGATAGGCGGGCGCCCGCTCTGCCCCGGCAGCCAGCGCGGTTTCGCGGTGCTCGCGTTCGTCGGCGCGGAACTGCTCGATCAGCGCGCCCAGTTCGGGATCGTCCTCGCCCAGTTCATCGAGCTGCTGGGTATAGTGCCGGTCGATCTCTTCCTCGACCGCGGCGGTGCAGGCCATCGCCGCTTCGGGCGAGATCAGCGCGGTCGCAGCGCCCAGCGCAAACCCGGCGACGTTCCAGAACGGCTGGAGCATGGTCGGGCGCACCCGCCGCTCGGCAATCAGCGCGTCGAACTTGGCGCGGTGTCCGGCTTCCTGTTCGGCCATATGGTGGATCGTGGCGGAATGCGGGGCGCGGTCACCCATCACCGCGAGCTGACCGGCATAGATCCGCGTCGCGCCATACTCGCCCGCCTGGTCGACCCGCAGCATCCGGTCCGAGGCCTTGCGGTTCATCGTTCAGGCCCCCTTGGCGCGGCGCAGCAGGACGAAGACCAGCAGCGCGGTGCCGGTCGAGACCAGGAAGTTGTAGCCCGCCAGGCTGATCCCCAGCAGCGACCATTGCACCTGGTCGCAGCGGATGATCGGGGCGGCCAGGATCGCTTTCAGCGGATCGGCCGCGCCGTCGACGGCATTGGCGGTGCAGGTCGTGAACCCTTCCCACCAGCCGTATTCGACCCCGGCGTGCATCGCCCCGATCGCGCCGGAGGCCAGCATCGCCAGCGCCGCCAGCGCGATCAGCAACCGCGCCTGGCCGCGCAGAGCAAAGGCCAGTGCGCCCAGCACCGCCGCGACAAAGTGCGGATAGCGCTGCCACCAGCACATCTCGCACGGGTAGAGATCGAAGCCGTACTGGCCGACATAGACCGCGACCAGCAAGGCCGCCGGAACCCCGAAGGCGAGCAGCCGTGCCAGCGAAAGTGCCTTTGCCCCGCTTGGCATGGCCTACTTGCCCTTGGCCGCGAGCGCGACGCCGCCGGTGCGGCGCAGCGTTTCCATCGCGTAATAGAGCTGGAAGTCCTTGATCCCCTTGGCCTTGACCTCGTCCGCGGTCAGTTTGAAGCGCGGATCGATCTGGCGATCGGCCTCGAGCTTCTTGTCGTCGATCGACACCTCGTTGACCAGGTGACGGCGCAGGTCGCTTTCGCGCATCGCCATCTGGTTGCGACGCTGGGCATCGGGATCGGACAGCTGCGGGACGCGGATGTCGGGTTCGACCCCGCCTTCCTGGACCGAGCGGCCCGAGGGGGTGAAATAGCGCGCCGTGGTCAGCTTGACCGCGTGGCTCTTGTCGAGTTCGAACAGCGACTGGACCGAGCCCTTGCCAAAGCTGCGTTCGCCCATGATCACCGCGCGGTGCTGATCCTGCAGCGCCCCGGCGACGATTTCCGAGGCCGAGGCCGAGCCGGCATCGATCAGCACGACCAGCGGCAGCCCCTTGGCGGCATCGCCAGGGAACATCGATTCGGCCTTGTAGAATTCGTTGTCCTGAGCGTTGCGGCCGCGCTGCGAGACGATGTCGCCCTTGGTCAGGAACAGGTCGGACAGCGCCACCGCTTCGTCCAGTGCCCCGCCCGGGTTCGAGCGCAGGTCGAGCACCAGCCCGTTAAGCTTGCCGCCGCTCTGCCGCTTGAGCTCGGTGATCGCCTTGTTGACGTTGACCCCGACGTCGCGCGAAAACTCGTTGACGCTGATCACCCCGACGTCCTTTTCGAGCTTCGAGGTGACCGGCCCGAGGCTGATCACCCCGCGGGTCACGGTCAGGTCGAATGGCTGGTCGCGCCCGGCGCGGAAGATCGTCAGGCGGATCTTGCTGCCCGCCTCGCCGCGCATCTGGGCCACGGCATCGTCAAGATCGCCGCCGTAGATCAGCTTGCCGTCGAGGTGGGTGATATAGTCCCCGGCCTTGACCCCGGCGGCTTCGGCCGGGCTGCCGCGCATCGGCGAGACCACGTGGACCGCGCCGTCGTCCATTTCGACCGACAGCCCCAGCCCCGAATAGTTGCCGTCGATCATCGTCGTCAGCCGGGTCAGCGTCGCCCCTTCGAGATAGGTCGAATGCGGATCGAGCGC
>JBJTLX010000223.1:0-2998 GCA_046063245.1 Novosphingobium sp. | reverse complement strand
TCGAACATGCCCGCGCGGGCGGCGTGCGCGACCTGATTGCGCAATTGCAGCCGGTCAGCCGCGAACCATTGGCGCTGCGCCAGATCCCGCTGCGCGAGGGCGACGAGGTGACCGGCTACGTCGATCTCGCGCTGGAACGGGCCTATCGCTATCGCCCGGGCAAGGAAAGCGAGCGGGTCGCCATTCCCGACGCGGTGCTGCCGCGCGAACAGGCCGAACGCGCGCACTTGCTCGAAACCCTGGCCGACTTCGACGACACCCTGCTCGAAGCCTTGCTGATGGACGAAACCCCTGATCCCGCGCTGGTCCTGGCCGATCTTGCCGCCGACACCGGCGAAGGCAAGGTCGTGCCGGTCATGCTCGGTTCGGCGCTGAGCGGCGGCGGGGTCCACCGGCTGCTCAAGCTGCTGCGGCACGAGGCCCCTGCCCCCGCGGCCGCGGCGCAGCGGGTCGGGCTGGAAGCGGGCGGCGGGCTGCACGTCTTCAAGATCGCCAATGGCGGCGCGATGGGCCGGCTGGCGCTGGGGCGGGTGCTGGGCGACGGCCTGGCCGAAGGTGACGAGTTGATCGTCGGCAGCAGTGCCGAGCGGACCGGGTCGCTGTTCTTCGTCCAGGGCGAGAAGACCGCCAAGCAGGCCGCAGCCCGCCCCGGCGACGTGATCGCGGTGGCCAAGGTCGACGGCGCACGCAGCGGCATGGTGCTGGGGCGCAGGGATGCGCACTGCAATGGCGCCGACCTGGTCGAATACCCGGCGCGCAACGCGGCGCTGGCGATCCGGACTCGCGACCGCAAGGACGACGTCAAGCTGTCGACCGCGCTGCACCGCCTGTGTGAGGAAGACCCCGCGCTCGAATGGACCCAGGACGATGCCAGCCACGAAACCGTGCTGCGCGGGATCAACGAGGATCACCTGGCGGTGGTGATCGGCCGCCTGCAGCGCCGCTATGGCGTGGCGGTCGACACCAGCGCGCCGCGCATCGCCTACCGCGAATCGATCCGCAAAGGTGCCACCCAGCGCGGGCGCCACAAGAAGCAGTCGGGCGGGCACGGCCAGTACGGCGACTGCGTGATCGACGTGCGCCCCTTGCCGCGCGGTGAAGGCTTCCGCTTCGTCGACCGGATTACCGGCGGGGTGATCCCCAAACAGTGGATCCCGGCGGTGGAAAGCGGCGTGCGCGACGCGATGGAGAAAGGGCCTCTGGGCTTCCCGGTGGTCGATGTCGAAGTGACCCTGACCGACGGTTCGTTCCACGCGGTCGACAGTTCCGAACTGGCCTTCCGCATCGCCGGGCGCATGGCGATGGCGATGCGCTGGCCCAGGCCGCGCCCTATCTGCTCGAACCGGTGGTCAAGGTGACGGTCGATACCCCGCCGGGCACCGGATCGAAAGCCGGATCGGTGCTGTCGGCACGGCGCGGGCAGATCCTGGGCCTGTCACCCCATCCCGATTGGGCGCGGTGGGAGCAGGTCGAGGCGCTGCTGCCCGAAAGCGCGCTCCACGGCCTCGACGCCGAACTGCGCTCGCTCAGCCAGGGGCTGGCCAGCTTTGTCGCGCAGTTCGATCACCTCGCCGAACTGGGCGGCAAGCACGCCGACGACGTGGTCAAGGCCCGCGCCATCGAAATGGCCTGAGCGAAACGTCCGGGCGGGCGCCTAGAAGCCGTAATAGGCCCCGCCCTTTTCGCGCGCGCGCTGCCAGGCCGGGCGAGCGTGGACGCGCGCGACGAAATCGGCGAGTTTGGGATAGGCCGCGCCCTGGCCTTGCATCACTGCGATCTCGACCGGAAAACTGAGCATGACGTCGGCCCCGGTCCAATCGTCACCGACGAAATGGCCCGAGGGGCGCAGTTCGCTTTCAAGGTAGGCGAAATGGCTCTGCAGCTGCTCGGCAATCCGCGGCTGGAGCGGCGCGGCAGCTTCGCCGAGGCGCGCGGTGTAAAGCTGGAGCAGGATCGGGGTCATCGCCGAGCCTTCGGCCCAGTGCATCCACTGCAAGTGGCGCAGCGCATCGCCGGGCGCCGGGGCGAAGCGGCCCTTGCCGTAAGCGTCGATCAGATGCTGGACGATCGCGCCTGATTCCTCGATCACCACGCCGTCCTCTTCGAGCAGCGGCGACTTGCCGAGCGGGTGGACCGCCTTGAGTTCGGGCGGCGCGAGGTTGGTCACCGCGTCGCGCTGGTAATGGCGAATCTCGTACGGCAGCTCGAGCTCTTCGAGCAGCCACAGCACGCGCTGCGAACGGCTGTTGTTGAGGTGGTGGACGATCAGGCTCATTGCGGATTCTCCCATCGGCATTTGCGCCAAGGTGGCGCTGCGCCCGGCTTACCGCAACGAAAAACCGGCGCGGTGCCCGCAAAGGCAGCCGCGCCGGTTCCGTTTCGTGGAGGACACCCTTTGTTGGGCTAGGGGACTTGGGGTGCCCTCCGTTCAACCCCGGCGGCGACGGAAGGGGCCGCGCCGGAAGTTCTGGGCGATCAGATGTCGTCTTCCGCGTCCGGACCCGCCATCATTTCGCCCGACAGACCTTCGGTCTGGCCGCGGATCGCAGCCTCCAGCCGGTCGCACATTTCGGGATTGTCCTTGAGATAGGTCTTGGCGTTTTCACGCCCCTGGCCGATCCGGACGCTGTCGTAGGAGAACCAGGCGCCCGACTTTTCGACCAGGCCGGCCTTGACCCCGAGGTCGAGGATTTCGCCGATCTTGGAAATGCCCTGGCCGTACATGATGTCGAATTCGACCTGCTTGAACGGCGGGGCGACCTTGTTCTTGACCACTTTCACGCGGGTGGCGTTGCCGACGATATCGTCGCGGTCCTTGATCTGGCCGGTGCGGCGGATGTCGAGCCGGACCGAGGCATAGAACTTGAGCGCGTTGCCGCCGGTGGTGGTTTCCGGATTGCCGTACATCACCCCGATCTTCATGCGCAGCTGGTTGATGAAGATCACCATGCAGCGCGAGCGGCTGATCGAACCGGTCAGCTTGCGCAGCGACTGGCTC
>JBJTLX010000222.1:0-24188 GCA_046063245.1 Novosphingobium sp. | reverse complement strand
TGCTTTCTCGCTGCCCCGCTTCGCCCAGGCGACCGACCAGCGAAAGCGCGGCAAGGCGGCGTGAGATAGCGTGCCCGCCGGGTGCGGTAGCTGCTGACAGCGGCGGGCGGCGCGGCTAAGGGCGCGGGATGACCGACCTCGCGCTGATCCGCAATTTTTCCATCATTGCCCACATCGACCACGGCAAGTCGACGCTGGCGGACCGGCTGATCCAGTTCACCGGCGGCCTGACCGAGCGCGAGATGAGTGCGCAAGTGCTTGATAATATGGACATCGAGAAAGAGCGCGGGATCACCATCAAGGCGCAGACGGTGCGCCTCAAGTACAAGGCCCAGGACGGCCTCGACTACGAGCTCAACCTGATGGACACCCCCGGCCACGTCGACTTCGCCTATGAAGTCTCGCGCTCCCTCGCCGCCTGCGAAGGCGCGCTGCTGGTGGTCGACGCCGCGCAGGGGGTCGAGGCGCAGACCCTCGCCAACGTCTACCAGTCGATCGAGCACGACCACGAGATCGTCCCCGTGATCAACAAGATCGATCTTCCCGCCGCCGAACCCGACAAGGTCAAGGCTGAGATCGAGGAGATCATCGGCCTCGATGCCAGCCAGGCCGTCCTCACCAGCGCCAAGTCGGGCATCGGCATCGCCGAAGTGCTCGAGGCCGTGGTCACCCGCATCCCGCCCCCCAAGGGCGACCGCGACGCGCCATTGAAGGCGATGCTGGTCGACAGCTGGTACGATCCCTACCTCGGCGTAGTCATTCTCGTCCGCGTGATCGACGGGGTGATCAGGAAGGGGCTCAGCGTCAAATTCATGGCCGGCGGCACCGAACACCTGATCGACCGGGTCGGCTGCATGACCCCCAAGATCGAGCAGCTAAGCGAACTCGGCCCGGGCGAGATCGGCTTCATCACCGCCCAGATCAAGGAAGTCGCCCAGGCCAAGGTCGGCGATACCATCACCACGGTCAAGGCCGGCGCCGTGCAGGCGCTCCCCGGCTTCAAGGAAGTCCAGCCGGTGGTGTTCTGCGGGCTGTTCCCGGTCGACGCCGCCGATTTCGAGAAGCTGCGTGAGAGCATCGCCAAGCTGCGCCTCAACGACGCGTCGTTCAGCTTCGAGATGGAAAGCAGCGCCGCGCTCGGCTTCGGCTTCCGCTGCGGCTTCCTCGGCCTGCTCCACCTCGAAATCATCCAGGAACGGCTGACCCGCGAATACGATCTCGATCTGATCACCACCGCGCCCTCGGTGGTCTACCGCATCGAACTGCGCAAATCGAAGACCGACGACGCGCGCGAGATCATGCTCCACAACCCTGCCGACTACCCCGATCCCAGTCGGATCGAGCAGATCGACGAACCGTGGATCAAGGCGGTGATCTACACTCCCGACGAATACCTCGGCTCGATCCTCAAGCTCTGCCAGGATCGCCGCGGGGTCCAGACCGGGCTCACCTATGTCGGCGGCCGCGCCCAGGTAACCTACGAGCTGCCGCTCAACGAAGTGGTGTTCGATTTCTACGACCGCCTCAAAAGCATCAGCCGCGGCTATGCCAGCTTCGATTACGAGCAGATCGGCCTGCGCGAAGGCGACCTGGTCAAGATGAGCATCCTGGTCAACAACGAACCTGTCGACGCGCTATCGATGATCGTCCACCGCGCCGTCGCAGAAGAACGCGGCCGCGGCATGTGCGAACGCCTGAAGGACCTGATCCCCCGCCACCTGTTCAAGATCCCGATCCAGGCCGCGATCGGCGGCAAGGTCATCGCCCGCGAAACCATCGCCGCGATGCGCAAGGACGTCACCGCCAAGTGTTATGGCGGCGACATCACCCGGAAGAAGAAGCTGCTGGAAAAGCAGAAGAAGGGCAAGGCGCGGATGCGGGAGTATGGGAATGTGAGCATTCCGCAGGAGGCTTTCATTGCGGCGTTGCGGATGGGAGAGGAATAATTCCTCCCCCGACGGGGGAGGGGGACCACCGCAGGTGGTGGAGGGGCACCCGCGAGTGATCCCAGCCTCACGTCCTACCGCAACGCAGGCAACAAATTGTCTCGCGCAAAGACGCAAAGCGCGCAAAGAAGCAGTGTGACCAACGCTGAAACCAACCATGCCAAGCTCTCGAAAGAAAGGCGCGCCGAAATGAACCGCGCCCTCGATGCCTTGCGTCGAGCCGCTGCCGAGGCCCGACGGATCGCAATCGAGACCAATACCGGGATTGTTGTGGTGCGCGACGGCAAGGTGGTGCGGATTTCAGCGGCGGAGTTGCGAGAAGGGAATAGATGATTTTTGTGCTATTCCGGTTGCTGGGTTGGCGCTCACTTCAAAGCATTGATTGGTGGGCGGCAACGATACAGCGTCGTTGAGCTTCGGATGAGCTCGAGTCCATACAACGCTTCTTCGTTAGGATTTCCAACGACTTGAGCTTCGAAATCCCCTCGACTTATGCTCTGGAATTCAACAAGATAAATTCCAACCTCGCTCGCTTTCCCCATGCCAGTCGCAACTGCATGCATTGCAATTGGCTTTACGAGTGAGATGATCGGCTCTTTCAACGATTTGGTGATTTCAAATGCCTTTGCAACTTGCTCTCTAATTTGATCGGGGAGTATGCGCTCGTTTCTCTGCTTAACCTCACAAGTCACATAGCAATATTCAACTCCGGCCCCCGGTCGCTCGCCAACCGAGAAGCTGGCAACGTAACCCGCGTCAATTTCCGGTTGAGTTTTGATGCCGGTTTGGAGGTGCGATACGTCCCGTAGACGGCCGGCTCTGGCATCCGCAGAAAAGAGCGATAGCTGGGTCTCAACCAGTCGGAGGTTGACTGCAATTTGAGTTAGCCAAGTTTCCTCGGATCGACCCAATTGCCGAGATATGTATGGAAGCGATGCTGTTTGCACCAAGTAGTCGTGCGTCTCCGAGTTCGATCCGAATGGATCGGGAAACGGGACAGTTTGGTCGGCAGGGTAGCGATAAAACTGCATGACCCGCTTCTTACCATAGCGCTGCCTTGCGGTAATTCTCTGTTGTTTCAGACTCTCAGGCCAGTTTTCATTTGCAGACGATTTGCGGATAATGTCTTTTAGAAAATTCGCGGGATTTCTCTTGCTGAGGCTTGATTTCATCGTTTCAATCGCGTCAACGATGTCATCGTTTGTAACAATGCCGTCTGGGAAATCGCCTGCGATAAAGCGCTTTCCCAAGTATTCGACCACTTCTGTTTTGTCTGATGACATGAATTTAGTCAGCCAATCGCTCGCTGCAGATTTTCTATGTCTACTTGCTTTCGTTTGGTCGCGCCACTCTTGCGATCTCGGCGAGACATCGGTGCAGGAATCCCAAAATGATCTGCAGCCTGCGACACTGTCAATCCAAGCAGCTCTGTCGAACCCAATTCGAGCGTCTCAAATGGCCGCATCGGCGTTTCGCCCAACGCTTCGATTAGAACGGCAGCCACAGCCCGCGCCAGCGGCGGCGGCACTGAATTGCCGATCTGTCGTGCGCCGTGCCATTTGGTCTCGTGCAGCCTGAACCAGTCTGGGTAGCCATGCAATCGCGCCATTTCGCGCACGGTAACGCAGCGATTGTGTTCGGGATGGATCGGACGCGGGCTAGTGAACGCCCCGCGTGCGCCATCCGTTCCGGCGCGCAGGGTGTTTGAAAGCCCTTTCGCGAACAGCTTGTAGAACCGCGAAATCGGTTCGGTCTGACCGCCTTTGGTTTCCGAGAACCTGCGGCGCGAAATGTCGGTGTGGTCGGTGCGGATGCTGCCCGTCAGCAATGAAGGATCCCAGTTGCGGACATAGCCGAAATACCACGCATTGTTCGTCATGCAGCGAAGTTCGCTGGCATAGGCGCTTGGCTGGCGCCAAGCTTTCGTTCGCACTGTATCTGACTTGATGAGTTCATCGAAGTCATCTGCATCGGGTAGGTCACCCAGCGCATCGGCCACGTTGGGTCCAAGCGGCAAGTCGGAGTCGAACTTGCCTCTCCCGTCTGCAGGGCGGGTGGTAGCCTTTGGGTATTGTGGCAGATGTTCCGCTCGCTTCGCCCCATAGAGAATCAACCGCTCGCGGTTTTGCGGGGTACCGAAATGCGCCGCGTTGAGTACGCGCCAAGGCAATCTCACCTCGTACCCTAGCTCGTTTGCCTTGGCGACAAACTCGTCGAGGAACTGGCGATGTCTACCCACGGTTATACCTTTGACGTTCTCGAACACAAAGGTCTTAGCTTCGAGTTCGGAAGCTATACGCAGAAAATCGAGCACTAGTGCATTGCGCGGATCATCGAGAACGCGCTGACCGATCATGGAGAAACCTTGGCAAGGAGCCCCGCCAAAAACAACATCGACCGAGCGATTGCCAATCCCGGCCGCAAGTCTGATTTCGCTACCCTTGAGGCCGACCACCGAGCGCGGGATAACGGCGCAATGCGGGAAATTGAACTTGTGCACCGCGCAATGGACCGGGTCGATTTCGACCGCGGCAACGACATCGAATCCTGCCTGCTCGAAGCCCAAGCTCATTCCGCCAGCACCGGCGAAAAGGTCGATCCCAATAGGCCTCATGCGATACTCCCTGCGAATCTTGCCTGAAGAACAGTAGCAGAACACCTATGAAATGTCGATCGGAATTGCAGGTCCGAGAAAATCGACCAATCGGGCCTCAAGTGCCTGAAAATCCTTGAGTTCACATTGCCACACCTGTTCGACTGTGAACCCAACCTGCTCCAACTCGGATGTTTTTTCGCGGTCGCGTTGGCAATTTCGCTCGATCTTGGGCGACCAGAACGAAAGATTGGACTTCGGAAGTTTGCCGATCTTGCAGCCGTGGCCATGCCAAAAGCACCCGTGAACGAAGATCGCCTTCTTGCGACCGATAAAAGCAATGTCGGGGCGTCCGGGTAGGTCCTTCCGATGGAGCCGGTAACGATAGCCCAACCGGTGCAGAAGCGAGCGCACCACAAGTTCTGGTTTGGTATGCTTCGAGCCGATGCGCGACATCAATCGGCTGCGGCTCTCCTGAGTGCGGTTATCCACCATTCCTATGATGTGGCGAGGATCGAGGGGATCTCAAGGCATTGTCGATCTTGACCACACCCACTCCCACACCGCCCATTCCCGCTCGCTCGCCGGATCCCCGCCCAGCGGCTCGGGTCGGGGGCGCGCTTCGGGGAAGCCGCGGCCGATCTGCATGCCGGGGTAGCGGGGGCGGCCGGCGCCGAGGTCACCGTCGCCGTGCTTGAGGAAGTCGGGCAGTTCGCGGATGCTCATGGGTTGGTCTCCGGCCCATTGTCCTGGTCGGGGCGGTAGTCGCGCCATTCGAGGCGGTGGGTGGGGGCGGGTTCGTCGTCTTCGCGCTCGGCTGCCTCTGCCGCTTCGTCGGCGGCTTCATCGGCAGCGAGGGCGGCGTGGTAGGCGTCGTGGAGCGCGCGGGTTTGCGGGGTCATGGCGGCGTGGCGGCGCTCCTTGATCTTTTCGAGCTTGGCGTTGATCGATTCGATCAGCTCCTCGCTCGACTTGGCGCTGGCGGCGGCGCGCACGGCCTCCCATTCCTTGCGCCACTGCGCTTTCAGGCGGGAGAGGCGATTGGCCTCGGCCGGGTCGTGGAGGGCCGAGCGCCGGGCCGTGGCGCGGCCGTCTGCGGCGAAGCGGGTCGGGGCGCGGTTGCGCAGCATGAACATCAGCAGACGGTCGTTGTGGACGATCCGGCTGCCGATCAGCTTGCCATAGGAATAGACCGGAACCTCGGTGCCGTGGAGCGCGCGTTCCATGGCGATATCCTCAAGCTGCTGCACGCCGAGGGCGAGCGCGGCCTCCCATGCGGTGCGAAAGCTGTGCGCCTGGGGGTGGCGGCGCAGCAGGTAGGCGCCTTCGGGGGTCATGTTGACGCGGTGGGCAGCGGCCTTGACGCTGCCGGTGTCGGCCAGCGCCTCGATAAAGCCGCGCTGGCGCGCTTCGGTCCAGCCGTCGTGGCGTTGGCACTGGCGCGGGACGGGGGTGAACTGGGGGAGCGGGGCGGCGCGGGCCGGGCTGCGGCGCTTGTCGATGGTCATGGGCGGGCGGATCCGTGGGGCTGAAGGGGCAGCGCTCATGCCACAGCGCCGGGGTTGTAGGACAGCCCGGCGCGCCTGTGCACGACCGGGCGAACTTCACTTGGCGTTCAGCAAGGCTCTGGCTATAGGCTGGGCCCATGATCGCCCGTGCCTCTGCCCGTTCGCCCCTGAAACTCGCCCTGCTTGCCGCCGCGGGAGTGGCGGTGGTGCTGACCGGGGGCTGTGCCGGGCGGGGCGGCAAAGCGCGCGATACCGCCTTCGTCGCGCGCGATGTCGATACGCTCTACACCGCCGCCAAGGACAAGCTCGATCGCGGCGATACCAAGGTGGCCGCGGCGCTGTTCGACGAGGTCGAGCGCCAGCATCCCTATTCGCCCTGGGCCCGCCGCGCCCAGCTGATGAGCGCCTTTTCCTATTATGCCGGGGGCGATTACACCAAGGCGATCCAGAACGCGCAGCGCTTCCTCTCGATCCATCCGGGTAACCGCGATGCGCCCTATGCCTATTACCTGATCGCGCTGTCGTACTACGAGCAGATCAGTGACGTGGCGCGCGACCAGAAGGACACGCTGCAGGCCAAGGACGCGCTGACCGAGCTGATCCGCCGCTATCCCGCGACCCGCTATGCCGACGATGCCCGACTCAAGCTCGATCTGGTCAACGATCACCTGGCGGGCAAGGAGATGGACATCGGGCGGTTCTATGAGCGTTCGGGCAAGTGGCTCGCCGCATCGCAGCGCTTCCGCAACGTGCTCGACACCTATCAGACCACCAGCCACACCCCCGAGGCGCTGTACCGCCTGGTCGAAACCAACCTGGCGCTGGGCATTCCCGAGGAAGCGCAGAAGAACGCCGCGGTGCTGGGTGCCAACTATCCCGGCAACGAATGGTACAAGAAGGCCTTCGACCTGATTCAGAAGCATGCCGCAGGAACGACGGCGAGCTGATCGCGCAGGGCTGACACGATCGTACCGGGTCCAGGCGACTCCCCGGTCAGGCAGCAATGCCCAACAGTCGCGCCTTTCCTGGCAGGAGGCGCATTGTGTCCATATCCGGTTTTCCGATCGCGCGGCGCGCGGCGGTTCTTGGCGGCCTTGCGCTGCTGGCAGGCTGCGCCACGAACCGGCCTGCACGCACCGCGCCGCTGGTGCTGTTCGTCTGCGAGCACGGCACCGTCAAAAGCCCGATCGCGCGCGAACACCTGCGCCGCATCGCCGCGCAGCGCGGGCTGCGCGTCCGTGCCATGTCACGCGGGATCAATCCGTCCGAAGACGTCTCGCCCAAGCTTGCCGCCGCGCTGGCGCAGGACGGGATCGACCCGCGCCGCGATCCGCTGCTGCGGCTGACCATGGCCGATCTTGCCGCTGCCGATGTGGTCGTGACCTTCCAGGCCCTGCCGCCGACGTTCGACCGGACCCGCATCCACGAACTGCGCGACTGGAGCGACATTCCCGCAATGAACGAGAATTACTGGCTGGCACGGGGCCGGCTGGTGCTGCGGATCGAGGCATTGCTGGATGAAGTCGCCACGTCGCGATGATTTGCGAGATGCGCACCCTCTACCTGCGCGGTTGACATTGTGTTCAGGCAGGCGCTGTTATGGCGCCGCCCATGCTTTCGCAGAAAACCCGCTATACGATCCGCGCGCTACAGCACCTGGCCGATACCTGGCGGCAGGGGCCGGTGCGGCTCGATGCGATTGCCGAGGCGCAGAACATTCCGCGCAAGTTCCTGACCGTAATCCTCTCGGAAATGGTCCGCGAAGGCCTGGTCGTGTCGCACCGCGGGCGCGACGGCGGGTACGAACTGGCGCTGGCCCCGGTCGATATTCGTTACGGCGACATCATCCGCCTGACGCGGGGCAGCCTGGCGCTGGTCCCCTGCGCCGCGCGCAATGCCCACGAAACCTGCAACAACTGCCTGCCCGAGGCCGAATGCCGCCTGCGCGGGCTGATGCTGACCCTGCGCGACGAGATGGCGGCGATGCTCGACCGGATGACGCTGGCCGATCCGATTACGCTGGAACCGCCTTTCGCGGAAGAGCCGGCGTAGCGGCGCGCTGCGTGGCGGCAGTCAGCGCCGCGACGAACTGGTCGGTCGCCCGGTCCCAGCTGTAGCTGGCGCCCAGCACCGCGGCCCCCAGCGGATCGCAGCGCAGCGCCTTGCGGATGGCCAGGCCCAGATCCTCGTCCAGCGCGCCGACCGTTGCCGGATGCGTGTTGTCGGGACCGCGCCCGTCAGGCCCGACGATGTCGAGCGGACCCGGCACCGGATAGGCCGCGACCGGCACGCCGCAGGCCAGCGCCTCGATCAGCACCAGCCCGAAGGTATCGGTGCGGCTGGGGAAGACGAACACGTCGGCGCTGCAATAGGCGCGGGCCAGATCGATCCCGCTCAGCGCGCCAAGGAAGCGTGCCGCCGGGAACTGGGCCTTGAGCCGGTTCAGGTCGGGGCCGTCACCGACCACCACCTTGTGACCGGGGGTGTCGGCCGAGAGGAAGGCGGGCAGGTTCTTTTCGGCGGCAACGCGGCCGACATAGAGCTGGATCGGTCCCTGCAGCGCGGCCAGTTCGGGCAGCGGGGCGTGGCCGGGGTGGAACAGGCTGCGGTCGATCCCGCGAGTCCACAGGTGGCTGTGCGGCAGGCCGCGCTCGGCCAGTTCGCGCTGCAGCGCCGGGGTCGAAACCAGCACCGCGCGGCTCGGCGCGTGGAAGCGGCGCATGATCGGCCAGAAGCGCTCGGCGTCGATCCCGGTGCGGACCGCGGCATAGTCGGGAAAGCGGGTGTGGAAGGCGCTGGTGAAGGGCACCCCGCGCGCCAGGCACCAGGCCCGGGCCGACCACCCGATCGGTCCCTCGGTGGCGATGTGGACCACGTCGGGCTGGAAATCGGCCAGGGTGCGGCGGGTGCCGAAGCGCGGCAGCACCGCCAGGCGGATCTCGCTGTAGCCGGGCATGGCGACGGTGGCGAATTGCGAGGGGACGACCAGCTCGACCTCGTGGCCGCGTTCGACCAGGCCGCCGACCGTGGTCGAGAGCGAGCGGACGACGCCGTTGACCTGCGGGTGCCACGCATCGGTGCAGAGCGCGATTCTCATACCAGTTCCTCCGTCGGAAGATATTCGGGGCGTTTATCGGCCGCCGGCAGTGGCAGGGCCGGCCGGGTATCTTCGGGCCGGGTCTTGCGCTGTTCCGCCAGCCAGTCGACGATGGCGATGGTGCCGTTGAAGTCTTCGACCAGCGCGGTGCAGCTTTCGACCCAGTCGCCATCGTTGTAATAGGTGACCCCGCCGATCTGGCGGATTTCGGCGCAGTGGATATGGCCGCAGACCACGCCATCGACGTGGCGTTCGCGCGCGGCGTGGGCCACGGCTTCCTCGAACTCGCCGATGAAGGCGACGGCGTTCTTGACCCGCTTCTTGAGGTAGGACGACAGCGACCAGTACGGCATCTTCAGGCGCCGCCGCACCGCGTTAAGCAGGACATTGCCGCGCAGCAGCAGTTCGTAAGCCTGATCGCCAAGGAAGGCGAGCCAGCGGTGATAGAGCACCACCACGTCGAAGGCGTCGCCGTGGGTGATCAGCAGGCGGCGTTTGTCGGCGGTGACGTGGATCGCCTCCAGCGCGATCTCGACCCCGCCGAAGCTGAGCCCGGCATAGGGCCGCAGCATCTCGTCATGGTTGCCCGCGATCAGCACCACGCGGGTGCCGCGGTGCGCCATCTTGAGCACGCGGCGGACCACTTCGCTGTGGGCGTCGGGCCAGTACCAACCCTTTTTCAGCCGCCAGCCGTCGACGATGTCGCCGACCAGGTACAGCGTCTCGCACTCGTGCGCGCGGAGGAAATCGAGCAGCAGATCGGCGTTGCAGCCCCGCGTGCCGAGGTGAATGTCCGAAATCCAGATCGTCCGGCATTTGCGCTTGGGCCGGAAGCCGCGCGGTTCGGGCAGGTCGAGCCATGCCGGGAGCGCCTTTGGCGCGGCGGAAGTCTTCGCGCGATTCGTCATGTCTTGCCCTTCACATGCGGTTCGTCAGGGCCGCATGTGGACCGCGGATATTGCGGTTGTGTGGCTGTATGACAGCGGTGTTACAGCTGCCGGACAGCCGCTTTGCGCAGCGTCCTTCAACACGGCGCGCAAAAGCCGCGCTTCGTCGCCGCCAAGCGAATCTGCTCTTGTCTATCTAAATGGTAGAGATACCATGGGCGGCGAAGGAGATCAGCGATGTCTGGCGAACTGTCATCGATTCCCCAAGCCCGTCCGCCGCAGCCTCAACCCGCCGAAACCCCTCTCCAGGCGGTGGCCGAGGCCGTGGCGCGGCTGCGCTACGGCGTGGTCCAGCTGACCGTGCATGACGGCAAGGTGGTCCAGCTCGACGTGACCGAGCGCCAGCGTTTCGTCTGATCTTTCTTTACCCCGGGGCCGGCCGCGCATGACCGGCCCCGGTTCCTTTTCCGCCGTTCTCTTTACAATGGGGGGCAGACCGGACCGCCGGATGCATTCCAATTCCCTACCAAGGATTTGGCCAATGCTTACCTTTGTCCGTACCACTCTGCTTGCCTCGACCATTCTTGCCGCCACGCCGGCGCTGGCCGATACCAACACCCCTGTCGCACCCGTTGTCGCCGACGCCGCACAGGATGTGCCCAGTTCGGTCGGCACCGGTGCGACCGACGAGCCCGAGATCATCGTCACCGCGCGCCGCCGCCAGGAATCGGCGCAGTCGGTGCCGCTGGCGATCTCGGTGGTCGGGGGCGAACACATCGACAACACCGGCACCTTCAACGTCGGGCGGCTGCAACAGCTGACCCCGGCGGTGCAGTTCTCCTCGTCCAACCCGCGCAACACCACGCTGTCGATCCGCGGCATCGGGGCGCCGTTCGGGCTGACCAACGACGGCTTCGAACAGGGCGTCGGGATCTATGTCGACGACGTCTATTACAGCCGCGCCGCCAGCTCGACCTTCGACTTCCTCGACGTCGCCCAGATCGAGGTGCTGCGCGGACCGCAGGGCACGCTCTATGGCAAGAACACCACGGCGGGCGCGATCAACATCACCAGCCGCCAGCCGACCTTCGATTTCGAAGGCCGGGCCGAGGTGACGGTCGGAAACCTGCAGTTCAAGCAGGCCAAGGCGGCGATTTCCGGGCCCTTGTCGGACAAGGTCGCGGTGCGCCTGGCGATTTCCAGCACCAGCCGCCGCGGCACGCTCTACAACGTCAAGAGCGGCAACTGGATCAACGAGCAGGACAACCTGGGGCTGCGCGCGCAGCTGCTCTTCCGCCCGACCGACAACCTCGATGTCACCCTGTCGGGCGACTATTCGATCCAGGATCCCGAATGCTGCGGCACGGTCTTTGCCCGGGTCACCACCACCCAGCGCGCCGCCAACCGCCAGTACGACGCGCTGGCCCAGTCGCTCGGCTACACCGTCGCCAGCCGCAATGCCTTCGACCGGCTGACCGACGTCGATGCCGATCTCAACGCCGGCAACAAGATCGGCGGCGCGGCGCTGCGGCTGAAATGGGACCGCGGCGAAGGCACGCTGACCTCGGTCACTGCCTGGCGCTTCTGGGACTGGAAGCCGGCCAACGACCGCGACTTTACCGGCCTGCCGATCACCACCAAGTCGCAGAACCCCTCGCAGCAGAACCAGTATACCCAGGAACTGCGCTACAACTATTCGGGGACGCACTATGACTTCGTGCTGGGCGCCTTCGGCTATTACCAGACCGTGCGGACCCAGGGGACCGAACAGCTGGGCAGCGCCGCCAGCCGCTGGCTGCTCAACCCCGGATCGGTCGCTGCCGCCCCGCCGGGCCTGCCCGGTTGCGGCCCCAGCGCCAGCAACCAGCTGGCCTGCGATCCCAGCGTATTGAACGGGCTGACCGCCTTCAACACCATCTACCTCAACAACACCAGCGCGGCGCTGTTCGGCCAGTTTGCCTGGAAGGTTACCGATGCCCTGACCGTGCAGCCGGGTGTGCGGGTGAACTACGACAAGAAGGTCGGCGGCTATCAGCGGCTGGTGTTCGACGGATCGGGCAATCCGGTGCTGTTCACCGATCCGCTCACCGGTCTGCCGATTACCGACATCCGCACCGCCGCGCGGCGCGACCAGTTCACCCCGCAGAAGTTCGACGTGGCGGACAGCGACTGGAACTTCTCCTACGACATCAACGTCAGTTACAAGGTGACGCCGGCGGTGCTGGTCTATGGCACCTATGCCAAGACCTTCAAATCGTTCGGGATCAACCTCAACGGGGTGCCCAACAACGCCGCCACCGGCGAGCCGATCCTGGCCGTTGCCACGATCAAGCCCGAATCGGTCAACCACTTCGAAATCGGGATCAAGTCGCGCTTTCTCGACGATGCGGTGACGCTCAACCTTGCGGCGTTCCGCACCGACATCAGCAACTTCCAGGCGCTGGTCAATTCGGGCCAGGTCAGCACCACCCGCGGCTATCTTGCCAATGCCGAGAAGGTCCGCACCCAGGGGTTCGAGGCCGACCTGTCGCTGCGCCCCAGCGAGCGGTTCCATCTCTATGTCAACGGCGCCTATACCGATGCGACCTATCGCAAGTTCTCGGGCGCGCCGTGCCCGCCGGGGCTGTCGGGCGGCGGCACCGGGACCCCGGCCTCGCCGGCCGGCACACCCGGCGGCAACAGCCCGGCGAGCTGCGACATCTCGGGCTCGCCGCTCCCCGGGGTGTCGAAGTGGAGCGCATCCTACGGCGCCGAATACAACCTGCCGGCCACCGTGTTCGCCAAGCAGGGCCAGGTCTATTTCGGCTTCGACGGCAATGCCCGGACGCACTTTTCGTCGAACCCGTCGCCCTCGGCGGCGACCGACATCGCCGGCTACGCCTTGTCCAATTTCCGCCTCGGCTTTCGCACCAAGGGCGGGATCGACCTGTTCGGCTGGATCCGCAACGCCTTCGACGTCAAGTATTTCGAACTGCTCCAGGTCGCTCCCGGCAGCACCGGGCTGATCGTCGGCACGCCGGGCGATCCGCGCACCTTCGGCGGGACACTGAAGGTGCAGTTCTAGATCGCTGTTTCAGCGGCCCCTTCCATTCGGGGGCCTGGCTTGGGGCGGGGCGTCGGCAGCGGTGTCCCGCCCATAGCGCTTGGGCGTGACTCGGCGCTGCGGCTTCGCTAGAACAGCCCGCGAACATGCTGACCCGCCTCGCCATCCGCAACATCGTCCTGATCGAAGCGCTCGACCTCGATTTTTCCGCGGGGCTGGGCGTTCTCACGGGCGAGACCGGGGCGGGCAAGTCGATCCTGCTCGACGCGCTCGGGCTGGTGCTGGGCAATCGCGCCGACAGCGCGCTGGTCCGGGCCGGAGAAGATCAGGCCAGCGTCACCGCCAGCTTCGAATTCGACCGCCTG
Organism: Novosphingobium sp.; assembly: GCA_046063245.1. Taxonomy (GTDB): domain Bacteria; phylum Pseudomonadota; class Alphaproteobacteria; order Sphingomonadales; family Sphingomonadaceae; genus Novosphingobium. The sequence continues at coordinate 10,749 of JBJTLX010000222.1, read as the reverse complement.
CCGCCGCCGATCCGCGCCGTCCTGACCGAGGCCGAGATCGAGGTCGAACCAGGCGAACCGCTGCTGATCAAGCGCCGGCTCAAGGCCGATGGCGGGTCGAAGGCCTTCATCAACGATCAGCCGGTCGGCGCCGCGCTGCTGCGCGAACTGGCGGCGCACCTGGTCGAACTGCACGGCCAGCACGACGATCGCGGGCTGGTCAATCCGCGCGGTCACCGGCTGCTGCTCGACCGTTTTGCCGGGGCTGACGCCGCCGGGGTCGAAGCCGCCTGGCACGCCTGGCGCGCGGCGCAGGATGCGCTGGACGCGGCGCGCAGCGCAGTCAGCCAGGCCTCGGCCGACCGCGACCTGCTGCTCGCCCATCTCGCCGAACTGACCGCGCTGGAGCCGGTGCAGGGCGAGGAGGCGGAGCTCGCCGAAGCCCGCGCGACGATGCAGAAGGGCGAGCGCCTGTCGGGCGACCTCGCCGAATTGCAGCACCTCTGGGCTGGATCGGATTCCGCGCTGGCCAGCTTGCGCAGCGCGGCCCGGCGGCTCGACCGGATCGCTGCCGAGCATCCGCTACTGACCGAAGCGCTCGCCGCGCTCGACCGCGCGGTGATCGAGGGCAGCGAGGCCGAGGACAAGCTGGTCCGCGCCGCCGAGGCGTTGAGCCATGATCCCGCCGCGCTCGACCGGATCGAGATGCGCCTGTTCGAATTGCGCGCCGCCGCGCGCAAGCACCAGTGCCAGGTCGACGATCTGCCCCACACGATGCGCGAGATGCGCAGCGCGCTCGACCTGATCGAAAGCGGCGAGGCGGGGCTGGCGGCGCTCGAAGCGGCGGCCGAGGACGCGGGCGCAGACTATCGCGCCAAGGCGTCCGCACTGTCGGCGCGGCGCAGCGAAGCGGCGGTGCGGCTCGACACGGCGGTCGCGGCCGAACTCGCCCCGCTCAAGCTCGATGCGGCGCGGTTCCAGACCAGCGTGCGGCAATTGCCCGAGGAGCGCTGGGGCCCGGCGGGAATCGATGCGGTCGAATTCCTGATCAGCACCAACCCCGGCGCCGATTTCGCCCCCCTGACCAAGATCGCCAGCGGCGGCGAACTGTCGCGCTTCATCCTCGCGCTCAAGGTCGCCTTGGCCGAGCAGGGCGGGGCGGCGACAATCATCTTCGACGAGATCGACCGCGGGGTCGGCGGCGCGGTCGCCAGCGCAATCGGCGAGCGGCTGGCGCGGCTCGCCGGAACCGGGCAATTGCTCGCGGTCACCCACAGCCCGCAGGTCGCGGCGCGCGGCGGCCAGCATTACGTGATCGCCAAGTCGAGCGAGGGCACCGTAACCCGCACCTCGGTCCACCTGCTCGACGCCGGCGGGCGCCAGGAAGAAATCGCCAGGATGCTCTCGGGCGCCGAGGTTACGCCCGAAGCCCGCGCCCAGGCGGATCGCTTGTTGGAGGGGGTGTGAGCGCGCACCCTCTCGACCGCCCGATCTGGGGCGCGCTGACCGGGCGCCAGGCGCACCTTGCCGCGGTGCAGGGCGCGGCGGTGCGGCTCGATCCGGGTTATGGGCCGTTCGCGGCGGCGCGCGATACCGGGGCAGAGGCCCAGGCGGCGCTGGCTGCAATCGTCGCCGCGGGCGAAGTCTGGCTGGTCGAGCCGGAGGCCTGGCCCGCGCCGCCCGGAACGCAGGTCTTGGGGACTGGCGCGCTGGTGCAGATGGTCGCGGATCAACCCGCGCCGCTGCAACCGGGCGACGATGACTGCGTGCTGCTGAGCGAAGCGGACAGCGCCGACATGACCGCGCTGGCGCTGGCAACGCAGCCAGGGCCGTGGGGCGACAAGACCCGGCTCTACGGCCCGTTCTACGGTCTGAAGCGCGACGGGCGGCTGATGGCCATGGCCGGGCAACGGATGCTGCCGGCGCCTGGCTTCGACGAAGTCTCGGCGGTGTGCACCTGGCCCGAGTTCCAGGGGCAGGGGCTTGCCGCGCGGCTGACCCGCCGGGTCATGGCTGACATGACCGCGCGCGGCGCAACGCCGTTCCTCCACGCCTACGCCGGCAATAGCCGGGCGATCGGCCTTTACGAGACGCTGGGCTTTCGCGTGCGGCGCGAAATGGTGGCGACGGTGCTGGGCCCGGTTTAAGGTCTCCCCATGGGAATCGAGATCAGCGAAGCCGAGGCCGCCAACGAACTGATGCGGCTTGCCCGGCAGATTGCGCATCACAACCGGCTGTACCACGGCGAGGACGCGCCGGAGGTGTCCGACGCGCAGTACGACGCGCTGGTCCGGCGCAATGCCGAGCTGGAAGCGGCGTTCCCGCATCTGGTCCGCGCCGATTCGCCCAGCCGCCAGGTCGGTCACGAAGTTGCCGCCTCGCCGCTGTCCAAGGTGACTCACGCGGTGCGGATGATGAGCCTCGACAACGCCTTTTCGGACGCGGAAGTGGAGGAGTTCGTCGCGCGGGTGCGGCGCTACCTCAACCTTGCTGCAGATTGCGATATCGCAATGACCGCCGAGGACAAGATCGACGGGCTGTCGTGCTCGCTGCGCTACGAGAACGGCGTGCTGGTCCGCGCCGCGACCCGCGGCGACGGCCAGGTCGGCGAGGACGTCACCGCCAACGTCGCGACGATTACCGACATTCCGCAAATGCTTCACGGCGAGGTGCCTTCGCTGTTCGAAGTGCGCGGCGAAGTCTATATGGCCAAGGCCGATTTCGAGGCGCTCAACGCCGCGCAGGAAGCGGGCGGGGGCAAGCTCTTCGCCAACCCGCGCAATGCTGCGGCAGGGTCGCTGCGGCAGAAGGACGCCAGCGTCACCGCGGCGCGCCCGCTGCGCTTTCTGGCGCATGGCTGGGGCGCAGCATCGGCGATTCCGGAAGACACGCAGTACGCGATGATGCAGCGCATGGCGGCCTGGGGCGTGCCGGTTTCGCCGCATCTGGTGCGCTGCGAAAATGCTGCGGCGATGCTGCAGCATTACCGCAGCATCGAACAGGCCCGCGCGGACCTGCCCTATGACATCGACGGGGTGGTCTACAAGGTCGACCGGCTCGACTGGCAGGAGCGGCTGGGCTTCGTCGCCAAGGCGCCGCGCTGGGCGATGGCGCACAAGTTCCCGGCCGAGCGCGCCGAGACCACGCTGGAGGCGATCGACATCCAGGTTGGCCGCACCGGCAAGCTGACCCCGGTCGGGCGGCTGAGGCCGGTCACCGTCGGCGGGGTGGTGGTTTCCAACGTCACGCTGCACAACCGTGACGAGATCGCCCGGCTTGGGGTGCGCCCCGGCGACCGGGTGGTGATCCAGCGCGCCGGCGACGTAATCCCGCAGGTGGTCGACAACCTGACCCGCGATGATCCGCGCGCTGCCTATGTCTTCCCCGACCATTGCCCCGAGTGCCAGTCCGAAGCCGTGGCCGAGGAGGGCGAGGTCGACGTGCGCTGCACTGGTGGGCTGATCTGCCCGGCGCAGCGCACCGAACGCCTCAAGCACTTCGTCAGCCGCGCCGCGCTCGACATCGAAGGACTGGGGGAGAAGACCATCGACGAATTCTTCGCGCTCGGCTGGCTTGAAAGCCCGGCCGACATTTTCCGCCTCAAGGCGCGGCGCAGCGCGATCCTCGAACGCGAGGGGTGGAAGGACAAGTCGGTCGACAATCTGCTCGCCGCGATCGAGGCCAAGCGCGCGCCCGACGCCGCGCGGCTGCTGTTCGGGCTGGGGATCAGGCACGTCGGGGCGGTGACCGCGCGCGATCTGCTCAAGCGGTTTGTGACGCTGCCGGCGCTGCGCGAGGTTGTCGAAGCAACGCTTTCCTCCCCGGAACGGGGAGGGGGACCACCGAAGGTGGTGGAGGGGTACGCGCAGGTGATCACCACGCCGGAAGGTCAGGAGCACTCGCCTGTACCCCTCCACCATGCTGCGCATGGTTCCCCTCCCCGTGCCGGGGAGGAATTGCTCGCCATCGACGGAATCGGCCCAGCTGTGGTCGAAGCGCTCGGCGATTTCTTCCACGAACCGCACAATGTGAGCGTCTGGGACGATCTGCTCAGCGAAGTCAGCCCGCCGCCCTATGTGGTCGAAACCAAGGACAGCGCGGTCGCCGGCAAGACCGTGGTGTTCACCGGTGCGCTCGAGACAATGAGCCGCGACGAGGCCAAAGCTCAGGCCGAACGGCTCGGCGCGCGGGCAGCGGGAACGGTCAGCGCCAAGACCGATCTGGTCGTCGCCGGACCGGGCGCGGGGAGCAAGCTCAAGAAGGCGCAGGAGCTGGGGATCGAGGTGATCGACGAAGCGGCCTGGGCCGAGATCGTCAAGGCGGCGGGATAAGGCTTCGCAATCAGTATCTTGCGCTTGGCGGCGCGTTTGCGAAATTAAATTGCGATAAGATGCCGGTTCAACTAACCTCGTCGGGTTCCGTGATCGAGTCGAATTGGCTGACCAAAGCATAACGGGTCGCTGATCGCTCATCCGACGCCTCACGAAACATGTCGAGCGACGCTGCCGACCACTTGTGCGTTCGGCACGGGCGGCGCGCGCTCCTTTCAGGAGGCGGACTATGGCTGAATTGAACAAGGCGGACGGTCGCAAGTGGAAGCACGGTATGCTGCTGGGTGCAGTGGCGGTGACGGGACTGCTCGCGGCGGCCGCGATACCCGCGCTGGCGACGCCGGGGTCGGGTTTCAGCGGCAATCCCTCGCTTGCCGCGGTCGGCACGCTCGACGATGTGATGGCCAAGGCCGACAAGACCGACAAGTGGGACGCGACGCTGGCGACCAAGGATACCTCGACCGTCGGGGTCGACTATCTGACGATCCAGCCGGGCGGCTACAGCGGCTGGCACACCCACACCGGGATCACGCTGATCACGATCACCTCGGGCCAGGTCACCTGGTACGATGGGTCGGGCTGCCAGCCCAAGACCTATCACGCCGGGGATTCGTTCGTGGAGCCGGCCAATCACGTTCACAACGTGACCAATCCCTTCGGCAACACCGCGACGATCACCGCGGTGCAGATCAGGCCGCAGGGCACCGGACCGCGGATCGACGCGCCGGCCCCGTCCTGCGCAGCCTGACGCGGTCAAACCGGACCCGGGCCGGGGGGCGGTCTACGCGCCGATCCCCTCGGCCCAGTCCATCGCGTGGCCGGCTTCGCACATCCGGTCGTAGAGTGCGCGGTTCTTGGTGATCCACAGCATGCCCTGCATGTCCTCAAGGTCGAGCGGGCGATCGAAGTGGAGGCCGCACTCGCGCCCGTGCGCCCAGCGGACCGTGGCGAACAGGCGCAGTTCGTGGAACACCAGCATCGCGGTCTGGCCGGCGCTCAGCGCCGGGTCGCTGCGCAGGCGGGTGCCGGTGCAGGAAATGTCATCGATCAGGCAGGGGCGGTTGCCGCAGGTCAGCACCAGCGTGGCCGGCACACCCAGCCGCAGCCGGTTGAAATGACGGCCGCCCGGCGCGCTGGCGGAAGATCGCTGCAATCCCATGACCCCGGCCTAGCGCGGCAGGGGTTAAGGTCAGGTATGCTCCTGCGCCTGGACCAGCGGGGCCGAGCGGCTGCGCAGGGCGATGATCAGCACGCCGGTCAGGGCGATGGCCGATCCGACGATCATCTTGGCGTCGATGTGATCGCCGGTGATCCACACCCCCAGGCCGATCGTGATCAGCGGGGTCAGCAGGGTCAGCGGCGCGACCAGGTTGGCCTCATAGCGCCCGATCAGGAAGTAGTAGGCGGTATGGGCAAAGACCGAAGTGACCAGCGCGGCATAGAGCGCGCAGGCGACAATGACCCAGCCCGCCGCGCGCGCCGCGGCGAAGGCACCCGGTTCGAACAGCAACGAAGCGGGGGCGAGCACGACCAGCCCGGTCACCCCGACCCAGGCCTGGAAGCGCAGCGGGGCAATCTCGCCCATCTGCTTCATCATCACCGCACCGAACGATCCGCAGACCGCCGAAGCGAGCAGGAAGGCCATGCCCGCCGACAGGTGCAGCCCCGGCTGGTAGACCACCAGCAGCACCCCGGCGAGGGCGAGGGCGATCCCGATCCCGCGGCGCCAGCGGATCCGCTCGCCCAGCATGACGATCGAGAGCAGCGCGGTGATCGGCACGCTGGCCTGGACCACCACCGCCGCTTCGCTCGGCGAAACCCAGGTCAGCGCGATGAACATCAGGCCAAAACTGCCCCCGCCCATGAACAGCCCGATCAGCAGCAGCCGCCAGGCCGGGCGCGGCATCGGCAGCAGCCAGGGCAGGGTGGCCAGCGCAACAATGCCAAAGCGCAGCGATGTGAAGAACAGTGGCGGCACGTGCAGGGTGCCGACGATCAACTTGCTCATGATATTGTTGGTCGCCCAGATCACGCAGATCAGGACCATCAGGGCAAGGTCGCGCGGCTTCATCGTCCGCTGCGCTTCCGCAGCCAGAGGATCGACCAGTCGCCATTGACCATGCGCCGGGCGAGGCGCAGGCCGGCGCGGCGGCAGGCGCGGCGGACCTGGGCTTCCTGGCTTTCGAGTAGGCCCGCGAGCAGCAGGTGTCCGCCCGGCACCAGCGACCTGGCAAAGTGCGGGGCCAGACCGATCAAAGGCCCGGCGAGGATATTGGCGATGATCAGGTCATAGGGCCCGCGTGCCTGGAGCAAGGGATGCGCCATCCCGTCGGCAACCAGCATGGTCTGCTCGCCCGGCCGCGCGCCCAGCGCGATGGCGTTGGCGGCGGCGTTATCGGCAACGACGTCAAGGCAGACCGCGTCGATGTCGCTCGCGGTGGCCAGCGCGCGCGGCCACAGGTGCAGCGCGGCAAAGGCGAGCAGTCCGGTGCCGGTGCCGATGTCGGCGAGGTTGCGCGCGATCACCCCGTCGCGCTTCATCCGGTCAAGCATGGCCAGGCAGCCCGCGGTGGTGGCGTGCTGGCCGGTGCCGAAGGCCTGGCTGGCGGGAATGACGAAATCGCGCACGCCTGGCTCGGCAAGCGGCGCGTGTTCCGGCGTGTGGACATGAAACCGTCCGGCGCGGATCGGCTCCAGCCCCTGCTGGCTCTGCGTCAGCCAGTCCGTGTCGGGCAAGCGTTCGGCTTTCAGCCGCGGTGCCTGGCCGGGAAACAGTGCGGCCACCGCATCCTTGTCCTGGTTGCTCGGCTTGCGCGGCAGCCATGCTTCCAGCTGCCAGTCCTCGGGCCGGTCCTCGGCAATCTCGCTGCCGGAAAGCACGATCTCCGGATCCCAGTCGAGCGCGTCCTCGTGCGCCAGCAGGGCCGCCTCGATCACCCCGCGCGGGGCCAGCAGGGTGAGCTTCCAGCTGGTCACTTGGGCGCGGCTTCCTTGGCGAGACGCTGCATCAGCCGTTCGCTGCCCCCGGCAGCGTAAGCGATACAGGCGCGCGGGCCGGCCAGCGGCGCCTTGCCCGACAGGCGCTCCAGCAAATCGCTGCCACCCGGGTGCGGGGTGAGCAGGACGTCGCAGGGCATCGCCTCGATCGTGCGCAGCCCGCTGCGCGCCGCTGCGATCCGTTCCGGGTGATCGGCGAAGCGATAGTCGTCGGACGAGATCGTGCTGATCGAATCGGCATAAGCGATGGTCAGACACTTGCCCGCCTCGCAGCTCTGCCAGGTCCAGCTGGTCGATCCGGGCGAATGGGTCGGGTTGGCGTGGAGGGTGAAGCGCGTGTCGCCCAGCGTCAGCGTGCCGCCGCCGCGCATCGTGCGATCGACCGCGACCGGAGCCATTGGCTCCTTATTGAGCAGTGCGGCCTGCGGATCGGACGGATCGGGCTTGCCGCTGCGCATCACCGGCGCGACGACCGGCTGGGTCAGCAGCTTCGCGCCGGTCGCCGCCTTGATCGCCGCCATGCCGCCGACATGGTCAAAATGCTCGTGGGTCATCAGCAGCCATTTGACCTGGCGCGAGTCGAAGCCCAGCGCCTTGATGTTGGCCAGCACGTGCGGCGCGGCATCGGCCGGGCCGGTGTCGATCAGGACCAGGCCCTGCCTGGTCTCGATCAATACCACGGTGATCCCGCAAGTGCCGACATACCAGGTGTTGGCATAGATGTGCGCCGGTGGGGCGGGATCGGACCAGCCATTGCGCGTTCCGCAGGCGGCAGCAATATCCTTGGACGCGCCGGGGTGATTTGACGGCGCCGGCGCGGCGGAGGTCAGGGACAGGGTGGCGCATGCCGCCACCACCCCCCAGCCCCCTCCTCTGAAGAGGAGGGGGCGCAAAGGCGCTGACCGAAAAGCCCCCTCCTCTTCAGAGGAGGGGGTTGGGGGTGGTGCCTTCTTCCCTCTACCGAACATAACTCGCTCCATTGGCGTCGATCACCGTGCCGGTCATGCTTTCGGGCGCGTCGAGCGTGCAGAATTCGGCAATCGCGGCGATCTCGTCCGGGGTGGCGACGCGGCCCAGCGGAATGTCGGCCAGCAGGCCCGCCCCGCCGCGACTGGCGAGATAGTCCCCGGCCATCGCGGTATCGGTAAAGCCGGGGCAGATCGCATAGCTCATCACGCCCTGCGCGGCATATTGCCGGGCGATGGTCTTGTGCATCGCGATCATCCCGCCCTTGGCCGCAGCATAGTGCCAGTGATCGGGCGAATCGCCGCGGTAGCCGGCGCGGCTGGCGACGTGGACGATCCGGCCCTTGCGGCCGCCGTCCAGCCAGGCCCGCACCGCATAGCGCGACAGCTCTGCCGCGGCGGTCAGGTTGATCCGCAGCGTGTCTTCCCAGTTGTCGAGCCAGGCGATGTCGGACAGGCCCAGCGGATTGGCCTCGAACAGCCCGGCATTGTTGATCAGGCAGTCGATCCGCCCGTGGGGCGAACGCGCAAGCGCCTGCTCCCAGATCCGCGCGGCGGCGGTGGGGTCGGTCAGGTCGGCGGCAATCGTCTCGGCATCGGCGGCGCTGCGGGCATGGCCGATCACCGTGACGCCGCGAGCGCGCAGCCGCGCCGCGATCGCCGCACCGATCCCGCGCGATGAGCCGGTAACCAAGGCCGTCAGTGGGGCGCCAAGCTGGGTCATGGACGGTCTTTGGCGCAGGCCGGGCCGCACCTCAAGGACCGATCCGCGGCCCGCGCAAAAATGCCCTTGCGCCAGCTTGCACCGCCGGTCGTTTTGATTAAGGGGGTGCCTTGACCGGCGTCCGCGCCGGACATGGGCTTCGTGAAGGGATATTGGCCGATGGCCGCTGCCAGCAACCGACCGCTTTCACCGCATCTGCAGATCTGGCGGTGGGGACCGGCGATGTTCGTGTCGATCCTCCACCGCGCGACGGGCGATGGCATGGCCTTCGTCGGTCTGGGTGTGCTGCTCTATTGGCTGGGTTCGCTCGCCGGCGGTCCGGAAAGCTATGCCGCGTTCCTGGGCCACGCCGGCACGTGGTACGGCAAGGTCGTGCTGATCGGACTGACCTTCGCCTTCTTCAGCCACATGCTGTCGGGCCTGCGTCACTTCGTGCTGGATATCGGCGCGGGGTATGAACTGAAAACCAACGCCTTCTGGTCGGTCGTCGCGCCGGTCGTTGCCGTGGTCCTGACGGTCGCCGTCTGGACCCTGGTGCTGGTGCGTTAGGAGGACGGGGCAATGGGTAACGGAACCGAAATCGGACGGGTGCGCGGACTGGGTGCGGCGCACTCAGGCACGCACCACTGGCTGCTGCAGCGCTTCACCGCGATCGGCAACCTGGTGCTGGGGCTGTGGCTGCTGATCACGCTGCTGACCATGCCCGACCACTCCTATGGCGCGATGCGCGAATTCTTCGCCCGGCCAGTCCCGGCCACGGCGCTGGGCCTATTCGTGATTTCCACCTTCTGGCACGCCCGGCTGGGGCTGCAGGTGCTGGTCGAGGACTATGTCCACGAACACGCCAACAAGTTCGCCGCCATGGCACTGCTCAACCTGTCCGCTTTCGCCGGGGCCGCTTTCGGCCTGCTGTGCGTCGTCCGCCTTGCGCTCGGAGCCTGAGATGACTGAAGCCGCCACTGGCCCCGCCTACAAGATCATCGATCACACCTATGACACCGTCGTCGTCGGCGCCGGGGGATCGGGCCTGCGCGCCACGATGGGCAGTGCCGAGGCCGGCCTGCGCACCGCCTGCATCACCAAGGTGTTCCCGACCCGCAGCCACACCGTCGCGGCGCAGGGCGGGATTGCCGCGTCGCTGTGCAACAACACGCCCGATCACTGGACCTGGCACATGTACGATACCGTCAAGGGGTCGGACTGGCTGGGCGATCAGGACGCGATCGAATACATGGTGCGCGAAGCGCCGCAGGCGGTCTACGAGCTGGAGCACGCCGGGGTGCCGTTTAGCCGCAACCCCGACGGCACGATCTATCAGCGCCCGTTCGGCGGGCACATGCAGAACATGGGCGAAGGTCCCCCGGTCCAGCGCACCTGCGCTGCAGCTGACCGCACCGGCCACGCCATGCTTCACGCGCTTTACCAGCAGAGCCTGAAGTACGCGGCGGACTTCTTCATCGAATACTTCGCGATCGACCTGATCATGGACGGCGGCAAGTGCGTCGGCGTGATCGCGCTGTGCATGGACGATGGCTCGATCCACCGCTTCCGCAGCCAGGCGGTGGTGCTGGCGACCGGCGGTTATGGCCGCAGCTACTACACCGCGACCAGCGCCCACACCTGCACCGGCGACGGCGGCGGGATGGTGCTGCGCGCGGGCCTGCCGCTGCAGGACATGGAGTTCGTCCAGTTCCACCCGACCGGGATCTACGGCGCGGGCGTGCTGATCACCGAAGGCGCGCGGGGTGAGGGC
>JBJTLX010000221.1:0-5835 GCA_046063245.1 Novosphingobium sp. | reverse complement strand
GTGCGAAAGCGCGCCCTTGCCGGGCTTGCCCACCCCGCGCGGGGTGCGGACGGCGTCGATGATATAGGCTTCGGGCATAGGTGTTCTCCTCTCAGGCCAGCATGCCGGACAGGCGCTGGCGGATGATGGCTTCGGCGTCGGCAACGATGCGGGTGACGAGTTCGTCGCAGGTCGGAATGTCGTGGATCAGGCCCTGGATCATCCCCGCCGACCAGATCCCGTGATTGGTATCGCCGCTCTGCAGCCCTTCGCGGCCGCGCACGCCCTTGACCAGATCGGCCACCGCGGCAAAGTCCTTGCCCTCGGCCTCGGCGGCAACGACTTGCTGCGATATGTCGTTCTTGGCCACCCGCGCGGTGTTGCGGAAGGTGCGGAAGATCAGGTCGGTGCCGCGTTCGTCATTGGCGACCATCGCATCCTTGAAGCTCTGGTGGATCGGGGCCTCGACCGTGGCGGTAAAGCGCGTGCCCATGTTGATCCCGTCGGCGCCCAGCGCCAGCGCGGCGGCCAGACCGCGGCCATCGCCGAAGCCGCCGCTGGCGAGCATCGGGATCTTGACCTTGTCGGCCGCCGCCGGGATCAGGATCAGCCCGGGAATGTCGTCCTCGCCCGGGTGCCCGGCGCATTCGAAGCCGTCGATCGAGATCACGTCGACCCCGGCGCGTTCGGCCGAAAGCGCGTGGCGCACCGCGGTGCACTTGTGCAGGATCAGGATGCCGTGGGGCTTCATCATTTCCCACAGCTCGCGCACCGCCGGCGTCCCGGCGGTTTCGACGATCTTGATCCCGCTGTCGATGATCGCCTGGGCATAGGCCTTGTAATCGGGCGGGTTGATCGTCGGGAACACGGTCATGTTCACCCCGAACGGTTTGTCGGTCATCGCCCGGCAGCGCTCGATCTCCGCGGCGAGCGCCCCGGCGCTCGGCTGGGTCAGGCCGGTCAGGATGCCCAGGCCGCCGGCGTTGGACACGGCGCTGGCCATCTCGGCCACGCCGACCCATTGCATCCCGCCCTGGACGATCGGATGTTCGATCCCGAGCAGTTCGGTAATGCGGGTCCTGATCGCCATGTGCCTCTCCCTGTCAGCGCGTTGCGACTCGTTTAACCGCTCAATTAAATTTCGCAACGGCTATGACGATGGGCAAGCGTTTCCGTTTGTTTCGGCTGCGCCGAAAGAGGCAACACCTGCCCACTCCCCCTGCCCGACCACCCATAGGGTACCATTGACGGGTGGCCGGGCAGGGGGAGCGGGCCGGTGTTGCGGCTATCTTGGGAAATCCTGGTGGGCGCTGACGGGCTCGAACCGCCGACCCTCTCGGTGTAAACGAGATGCTCTACCAACTGAGCTAAGCGCCCCATTCGGGAAGCGGGCCTTTAGGCCGGGTCGGGCAGAGCGTCAATCGTCCGGCGTGGTCACAGCGCCCGCGCGGCGCTGTTGCCGAGTTCGGCGAAATAGCGGGCCATGCCGTCGGCGGCCTTGTCGGTCAGGGTGATGAAGGCGCGGCGACGGTCGCTGTCGTCCTCGACGCGCTGGAACAGACCGGCGTCGGTCATCTGCCCGATCCAGCGCAGCGCGGTGGTCGGCGGAACGCCGCTGGCGATGCACAGGCTGGTGACCGAAACGCGGGCATGTTCGGCGCGCGCTGCGGTCAGATCGAGCAGCATGTCCCAGGCCGGATCGCCGAACAGATCGCCATCGAAAAAGCGCGCGCGCATCTGGCGCTGGCGGATGATCCGGCGGACCAGCCGCGGATCGGGCAGCGCCGGCCGCGCCGCGCGGACCAGCCGCTCGCTCGTGTCGCTTTCGGCCGGCGCGAAGGCCGGACGCGGGCTTTCGAAGCGGAAAGCGCCATCGCGGTCCGCCGCCCCGGCCGGGCCAAGCGGCGATTCGAGCCGGTCGAGCCGCTGGGCGATCTGCCCGACCTGTTCGGTCAGGCGCAGCAGCACCAGCCGGTCTTCCTCGCTCAGTTCGCGCAGCCGCGCGCCCGAGACCTGGCCGAGCACCCGGCCCAGCGCAATGACGCGGTCGGCCCGGCTCGGCTCGACCAGGATCTGCGGGTTCGACTGGTCAAGACAGCCGAACACGTCTTCCAGCCCGGCGACATTGGTCGAAACGATCAGGTGCGCCCCGCTATGCGCAGCGCGCAGATCGATCCGCGCCAGCGCGGCCAGCGCGGCGCCATCGGGCTGCGGGCAATCGACCAGCACCACCTCACCCAGCACCCGCGCCTCGTCATCGAGCAGCGCGGCAACCTTGCCCCCGGCAACCAGCCGGAACCCCGCCGCCTCGGCATCGTCGCGGACCTGCGCGGCGACATGATCGCGATCGGCAAAGACGCTGACGGTCAGCGGCAGGCCGGCGGCATCGTTGGCGGCGGTGCTATAGGCGAAATTGGACTGGCCCATGATCTTCTCCGATTCGGATGAACATGAGTAGAACAAAAAGAGTTCAAGTCAAGAATACATGAGGCGACAGGGGTGCCAGTCATCACGGATGACAAGCACCGCATCGGCGATCATAGTGGCGCAAGGGCGCGCACGGGGAGACGGGGATGATCTGGCATTTCGCCGACGTGTTCGAGACAGTTGCCGCGCTGGTGCCCGATCGGCTTGCCCTGATCGAGGCCGCGACGCGGCGGACATGGCGCGACTACGCGGACCGCGCCGCGCGGCTGGCCGGCGCGCTGGTGGCGGCGGGAATCGCGCCGGGCGCAAAGGTCGCGCTCTATGGCTACAATTCGGCCGAATACCTTGAGGCGCAGTTCGCCGTGTTCAAGGCGCGCGGCGTGCCGATCAACGTCAACTACCGCTATGTCGAGGAAGAGCTGGTCTACCTGTTCGACAATGCCGATGTCGAGGCGGTGTTCTTCGACGCGCGCTTTGCCCCGCGCCTGGCCGCGATCCGCGACCGCCTGCCCGCGGTAAAACTGTTCGTGCGGATCGATGACGGATCGGGCGAAGACCTTGCCGGCTCGGTCGATTACGAAGGTCTGATCGCAGGCAACCAGCCCCTGCCCCGGCTCGCCTACAGCGAAGACGATGTCTACATGCTCTACACCGGCGGCACCACCGGGATGCCCAAAGGGGTGATGTACCGCCACGGCGATCTGGCCAAGATCATCGCGGCGTGGCGCCTGGGGCCAGAGGTCGAGCCCACGCCGGAGCTGCTGATCGATTTCATCCGCCAGGTGGCCGAGGCGGGCCCTGCCCCGATCGTGTTACCGGCCTGCCCGCTGATGCACGGCACCGGCATGTGGCTGGGCGCGTTCGGCGGGCACTATTTCGGCGGCACGGTCGCGCTGCTGCGCGAGGAGACCTTCGATCCGCACCGCCTGTGGCGCTATGTCGCGCTGGAACGGATCAATGCGCTGGTGATCGTCGGCGATGCCTTTGCCAAGCCGCTGCTCGCCGCGCTGGATGAGGCCAAGGCCCGGGGCGCACCCTATGACCTGTCGTCGCTGCTCGGCATGGTCTCGTCGGGGGTGATGTTCTCGACCGAGGTCAAGCTCGGCCTGCTCGAACACGCCGACATCGAGATTACCGACGGGATGGGATCGACCGAGGGTTCGATGGGCACCTCGATCGTCTCGCGCGCCGCGCCGCCGGGCGAGACCGCGCGCTTCGCGATCAATCCCAAGGCGCGCGTGTTCGACGAGAATGACGAAGAGGTGATGCCGGGTTCGGAGGCGATCGGGATGATCGGGACCAGCGGCTATGTCCCGATTGGCTATTACAAGGACCCGGAAAAGAGCGCCAAGACCTTTCGCACGATCCGCGGCACGCGCTATGCCTTCCCCGGCGATTTCGCCAAGGTAGCGGCCGACGGCACCCTGATTCTGCTCGGGCGCGGATCGGTCTGCATCAACACCGGCGGCGAAAAGGTCTTCCCCGAAGAGGTCGAGGAAGCGCTGAAAGCCCACGACAGCGTGTGGGACGCGCTGGTCGTCGGGGTGCCAGACGAGCGCTTTGGCGAACGTGTCGTCGCGGTGGTCTCGGCCAGCGCGGAGCACGCCATCGACCCCGCCGCGCTGACCGACTTCGCCCGGACCCGGCTGGCCGGCTACAAGATGCCGCGCCGGATCGTCACGGTCGAAACCGTCCCGCGCGCCGCCAACGGCAAGGCGGACTACAAGACCGCCAGGCAGATCGCGCTGGACGCGGTGGGGTAAAGTCAGGCCCTGCAGCACTGAAAGTCTCCCCTCCCCGGTGGGGAGGGGTTGGGGGTGGGGGTTGGGCGCTGTCCGGCTAACGCCGAACCCCCATCCCAACCCTTCCCCACCGGGGAAGGGCTTTTCAATTCAAGTATTGCAAGACCACTTCAATCCACAAACGGATCGCGGACCAGGATCGTGTCCTCGCGCTCGGGGCTGGTGCTGACCAGGGCGACCGGGGTTTCGATCAGTTCCTGGACGCGCTGGATGTACTTGATCGCCTGGGCCGGGAGATCGGCCCAGCTGCGCGCGCCGGCGGTGGTGCCGCTCCAGCCTTCGATTTCCTCGTAGATCGGTTCGACCGCGGCCTGGTCGGCGGCGTGGCTGGGGAAATAGTCGAGCACTTTTCCGTTGAGGCGATAGCCGGTGCAGATCTTCACCGTCTCGAACCCGTCGAGCACGTCGAGCTTGGTCAGGGCGATCCCGGTGACGCCCGAAATCGCGCAGGACTGGCGCACCAGCACCGCATCGAACCAGCCGCAGCGACGCTTGCGCCCCGTCACCGTGCCGAACTCGTGCCCGCGTTCGCCCAGGCGCTGGCCGGTGGCGTCGTCGAGTTCGGTCGGGAACGGGCCCGAGCCGACCCGGGTGGTATAGGCCTTGACGATGCCGAGGACGAAGCCGGTGGCCGACGGCCCCAGCCCCGATCCGCTCGCCGCGGTGCCGCTGACGGTGT
This sequence comes from Novosphingobium sp., assembly GCA_046063245.1. Classification (GTDB taxonomy): domain Bacteria; phylum Pseudomonadota; class Alphaproteobacteria; order Sphingomonadales; family Sphingomonadaceae; genus Novosphingobium. The sequence continues at coordinate 948 of JBJTLX010000221.1, read as the reverse complement.
TGGAACTGGTGACGAAGGGATAGGTGCCGTGATCGACATCGAGCAGCACGCCCTGTGCGCCTTCGAACAGGATCCGCGCCCCGGCCTTGCGCACGGTGTTGAGCCGCTTCCACACCGGCTGGGCATATTGCAGCACCGAAGGGGCGATTTCGCTGAGCTGGGCAAGCAGCGCAGCGCGGTCGACCGGGGGCTGGCCGAACCCAGCGCGCAGCGCATCGTGATGCGCGCAGAGCCGGTCGAGCTGCGCGTCGAGCGCATCGAGGTGCGCGAGATCACAAACCCGGATCGCGCGGCGCCCGACCTTGTCCTCATAGGCCGGGCCGATCCCGCGCCCGGTGGTGCCGATCTTGCCCGACCCGGCGGCGGCTTCGCGCAAGCCATCGAGATCGCGGTGCAGCGGCAGGATCAGCGGGCAGTTGTCGGCGATGGCGAAGTTGTCGGTGGTGATCGACACGCCCTGCCCTTCGAGCTTTTCTATCTCGCTCTTGAGGTGCCAGGGATCGAGCACCACGCCGTTGCCGATGATCGACAGGGTGCCGGTGACGATACCCGAGGGCAGCAGACTGAGCTTGTAGACCTGATCGCCGACCACCAGCGTGTGCCCGGCATTGTGGCCACCCTGGAAGCGGACCACGGCATCGGCGCGGCTGGCCAGCCAGTCGACGATCTTGCCCTTGCCTTCATCGCCCCACTGGGCGCCGATCACGGTTACGTTGGCCAACTGCGGGCCTTTCTGTGCTGCTGCAAACCGTGCCGCGCCCTAGGGGAAGGTGCGGCCGAGAGCAAGGCGCAGCCCCCACTATGTTGTGACAGACCGCGACAATTCGCGACTCGCGCCGAAACCTTTGCGCAATAACCTTGCGGCAAGGGAGACGGCCATGAGGAAAACGATCATCATATCGTGCGCCGCTTTGGCGCTTGTTGCTGGAAGCTTTGCCGAGGCTCGCC
>JBJTLX010000220.1:0-11921 GCA_046063245.1 Novosphingobium sp. | reverse complement strand
GGCGGAGATGCTGCTGGAACGGCTGGAGGGCAAGGTCGAGACCGACTTCGCCACGGCGCGGCGGCTGTTTACCCTGATCTGCGTGCTGCATATCAGGGGGTAAATAAGACGGGGCGCAGAACAACACCTATGGCTCGCAAGAATCCTTCCCGCCGGCTGCGGCTGCGCCTGCTTGGCGTGCTTGGCCTGCTGGCGCTGCTTGGCGGCGGCTGGGCGTGGTGGCAGGTCCGGCACTGGCAGCCGCCGCGCAGTGCCTATCCGATGCAGGGCGCCGAAATCGGCACCGGCGACGGCCCGGTCGACTGGAAGGCGCTGAAGGCGATCGGCGCCGATTTCGCCTACCTCGACGCTTCGGCCAGCGCCTTTGCCCGCGACGACAGCTTCGCCCGCAATCTGGAGGAGGCCAAGGCCGCCAAGGTCCAGATCGGGGCGCTGCACCGCTATGACCCGTGCCAGCCGGCCGAACGCCAGGCGGCCAACTTCGTCACCGTGGTGCCGCGCGATGCAGCCATGCTGCCGCCCGCGGTCGAACTCGACATGCTGGGCGACGAATGCCCGACCCCGGTCAGCGACCAGGGGATCGAGAGCGAACTCACTACGTTTCTCAACCAGATCGAGAACCACACCGGCAAGCCGGCGATCCTCAAGCTGACCGCGCGGTTCCAGTCGCGCTACAGGATCGCCTCGCAGATCGACCGTAACCTGTGGCTGGTGCGCACGCGGTTCCAGCCCGACTATGCCGGCCGCCCGTGGACGCTGTGGACGGCCAATGCCACGCTCAGCACCGAAGCGGGCGAGGCCGGGCTGCGCTGGGTCGTGGTGCAACCGTGATGGAGCCGCCGATGATCGATCGTGACACCCTGATCGCTGCCGCGCGCGATGCGCTGGCGCGGGCCTATGCCCCCTACAGCACGTTCCATGTCGGCGCCGCGCTGGGCTTTGCCGACGGCACGGTGGTGACCGGGGCAAATGTCGAGAACGCCAGCTACGGCCTGACGCTGTGCGCGGAGACCGCCGCTGTGGCGCGGGCGATGAACGACGGGGTGCGCGGCGGACTTTTGGCCGTGGCAGTTACGGGCGGACCGCAGGGCACGGTGGCCGATCCGGTCGCCCCGTGCGGGCGGTGCCGCCAGGTGCTGAGCGAGCTCGCCCAGCTTGGCGGCACCGATCCGCTGGTGTGGTGCGCCGGGGCGAGCGACATCACCGAATTCCGGCTGTCGGAGCTGCTGCCGAACGCCTTCGGCCCGGCCAGCCTCGGCTAAGCGGGGTCAGCCCGCTGCGCGCGCCTCGGCCCATTCGAGCAGCGCCCCCAGGCAGTCGCGGCCCAGCTGCGCGCTGCGCTCCGCCGACCAGCCCTGGGCCGGGTCGGGCAGCCCGGCATAGTCCTTGAACGGCATTTCCAGCGTCATCGATACCGCGCCGAAGCGTTCGGCCAGCTGGTTGGTCGACATGGTCAGGTTGGCCTGGCCGGCACGGGCGACCGGATAGCCCAGCCGGGTCTGGAAATCGGGCGTGCGCCGCGCGAGGATCGCCTTGTAGCGATCGAACCCATCCTGCAGCCCCTGCGTCCATGACGGGATGCCTTCGAACCCGGCGAGGAACACCGCGGGGATCGCCTCGTCGCCATGGACGTCCATCGCGAAATCGACGCCGCTTTCGTCCATTGCATCGCGAATCGCCAGCACCTCGGGCGATTTGTCCGCGCTGGGCGCGGCCCATTCGCGGTTGAGGTTGATCCCGGCATAGTTGGTGCGCAGGTGCCCGCGCCGCGACCCGTCGGGGTTGGCGTTGGGAACAATGTGGAAGCGGCACAGCTGGCGCAGCCGCCGGGCGACCGGATCGGCCGCGTCGGTCAGGCAGTCGAGCGCGCCTTCCATCCACCATTCGGCCATCGATTCGCCGGGATGCTGGCGGGCATAGAGCCACACCTGCAGATCGCCCTCGCCAAGCTCAAGGCAGTCGATCGGCTGGCCTTCGAGGCTGTGGCCCAGGCAGCGATAGGACACGCCATCGGCGCCGGCCGCCTCGGCGACCAGATCGTGATGCCGCTCCATCGAATAGGGCGCGAAATAGGCGAACCAGGCCAGGTCGCTTTCGGGCAGATAGCGGATGGTCAGGGTGCCGCCATCGGCCTGCTTGTCATAGCTGCTGTCGGCGCGGCCCCAGAATTCGCGGTCCTCGCTGACTGCCGCATCATAACCGGGCCAGCCGTCGGGATAGGCCGAGGCGGACAGCCCGGTGATCCTGAGGTCGAGCACGCGCCCCGCCGCCCCGGCGACGCGGAAGTGGAACCACTGGAAAAAGTCCGATTCGCGGTCCTTGCGGATGCGCAGCTTGGCGGTAGCGCCGGCGATGGACAGGACTTCGATATTGCCGCTGTCGAAGGCGGCGTCGATGGAGATGTTCGGCAGGGTCATTTGACCTCGATAGTCTCACCCGACTGGCCGGGAAAGCCCTTGAACAGCGCCTCGGCCATCTTCGCCGCGGCCAGGTCGGTCGAGGCGAGCGGTGAGCGGCTGTCGACCGCGAAGCTGGCGCGGCCTTCCCACAGGGTCTGGCCGGTGGCGCGGTCCCTGATCATCACCCCCAGCTCGGTCTGAACCTGCTGCGCTGGCTTGCCGCCGAGGTTGAAGCCCAGACCGATACCGAGCCCGCTGCCATAGCTGCCGGTCGATCCGCCCAGCCCGACCGAAACCGGGCCTTCGCGGCGCACCGGATCGCTGACCGTGCGGCTGAGGCGCAGCTGGGCGATCTGGCTGCCCTGGCCCGGCGCGGCCTCGCCATAGCCAAGCAGTGCCAGCTGGCGCTGCACCGCGATCTGGTAGGTCTGCCATTCGAGCGACTTGCCATCGCTGCCCGGTGCCGGCTCGACCGCGATCGATCCCTTGCCCAGCGGCGCGGTGTCAACAGCGTGGAACCGCGTGACCTGAACCGGCCCGACCGGCGCGACGCAGCCGGACAGGGCGGCAAAACCAAGGGCGGCAAGCGCAAGCGGCAGCAACTTCATCACGGGCGACCTTTCAAGGCATTCTGGCCGGGCGAATGTGTCCTGCAATTCCGGCGCGTGCAAGCGCGCTCAACGCTTCAGGCTTTCCTCACCGGTGCGCAGCGGGAAACCGTCGAACAGGGCATGGCTCAGACGTTCGGCGATGGCACCTTCGTTCCACTTGGCGTCGCCGTCGCGCGTGGCGATTGCGGCGCGCCCTTCCCACAGCACCGCGCCGCTGGCGCGGTCGCGGATGCGGGTTTCGAGCAGCGTCGAAAGTAGTGCCTTGCGCGGCTTGGAGGCATCGACATAGAGGCCGAGGCCCAGCATCGACCCGCGGTTCGACAGGCCGACGCTCATTTCCCCGCTGACCGGCTTGCGCTTGACCTCGGCGGGGACGAGCTCGCTGCGCACGATCCGCACTTCGGCCACCTGCGCGCCGGCGGCAGTCACGGCGGCCTGGTATCCGGCGCGGAGCAATTCGTTTTCGACAGCCGCCTGAAAGGTCGCATCCTGGCGCAGATCGGCCCCGCCGGCGCCTTCGGGCGCGGGCACGACGGCGATCGTTCCGCTGCGCAGCGCGGCGGCACCCGGACCATCGGCGCGGAACCGCGCGATCTCGATCCTGCCTTCGGCTGCAGAGGTTCCGCGCGATTGCCACGCGGTATCCTCACGGCCGCGCCCCAGCGGATCGCCGGGGCCATCCCACGGTCCGCGCTGGGCCATGAGCGCCCCGCCGGACAGGGTCAGGGCCAGCGCCGCGATGGCGGTCCGGGAAACAATGGCAGTCGTCATGTCTGGGCCTTTCGGGACCGAAGGGATTGCTTGCCCCATCCCCTCTTCGGCCTGCCACCTTTCCCGGCGATGAATGCGTATTCGTTCGCCGGTTTAGGCTTTCGGTTTTGGACGCATTCCCGCTAAATGGCGACGATGACCACAAAACTTCCCGTTCTCGTCACCGGCGGCGCTGGTTATATCGGCAGCCATGCCGTCCTGGCCCTGACCGACGCCGGCTGGCCGGTTGCGGTGATCGACAACCTGACCACCGGGTTTCGCTGGGCGGTGCCCGAAGGCGTGCCGTTCTACGAAGGCGATATCGAGGACGGCGAACTGCTGGCGCGGATCTTCGCCGAGCAGAAGATCGGGGCGGTGATGCATTTCGCCGGGTCGATCATCGTCCCCGAATCGGTCGAGAACCCGCTCAAATACTATCACAACAACACTGCCAAGAGCCGCGCGCTGATCGCCGCCGCAGTGGCCGCCGGGGTCCCGCACTTCATCTTCAGCTCGACCGCGGCGACCTATGGCGTGCCCAGGGCATCGCCGGTGACCGAGGATGCCGACAAGGCGCCGATCAATCCCTATGGCATGTCCAAGCTGATGACCGAGACCATGCTGGCCGACGTCGCCCGGGCGCATCCCATCAACTATTGCGCGCTGCGCTATTTCAACGTCGCCGGGGCCGATCCGCGCGCCCGCACCGGGCAGTCGACCGCCGGGGCCACCCACCTGATCAAGGTCGCGGTCGAAGCCGCGCTGGGCAAGCGCGATACGGTCGAGGTGTTCGGCACCGACTATGCAACCCCCGACGGCACCGGCGTGCGCGACTATATCCACGTCAGCGATTTGGCCGATGCCCACGTCCTCGCGCTCGAGGCGCTGATCGATCAGCCGGCGCGCTCGCTGACGATGAACGCGGGCTACGGCAGCGGCTTTTCGGTGCTGCAGGTGCTCGACGCGGTCGACCGGGTGACAAACCGCACCATCCAGCGCAGGCTCAGCCCGCGCCGCGCGGGCGATCCCGACGCACTGATTTCGGACAACAGCCGGATCAAGGTGACCCTGCCGTGGCAGCCGAAGTATGCCGATCTCGATACGATCGTCGCCCACGCCCTGGCCTGGGAACGTCGTTTGTCGGAAATTCGCGGCACCTGACAGATCACTGCCCTTGGCGCGCAGGCTTTGTTGTGCAAGCCTGCATTATTCGTCTTAGGGGATGTCATAATATGTCGAAATCCGGCTTCCTGGCCGCCGCTGCGCTGAGTGCGCTGGCCGCCGTGTCTTCCGCGCCAGTCCTGGCCGACGCCAGCGACGCGCAAATCAACGCCGTCATCGACGAAGGGCTCAACCGCAGCGAGGCGATGACCACCGCCTCGGCGCTGATGGACGGGATCGGCCCGCGGCTGACCAATTCGGAGAATTACCGCCGCGCGGCCGACTGGGCCGTGGCGCGCTTCCAGTCGATGGGCCTGCAGAACGTCCACCGCGAAGGCTTCGAATTCGGCTTGGGCTGGAACGTCGATTCGTACCGGGCGACAATGATCGCGCCGCGCCGCGTCGAAATGACCGTGATGCCGGTCGCCTGGTCGCCGCCGACGGGTGGCACCCTGCGCGCGCCAATCATCATCGCCCCGGTCGGCAATCCGGGCCGGTTCGAGCTGTGGAAGCAGGAATGGAAGGGCAAGCTGGCCGGCAAGATCGTCCTGACCTCGCTGCCCGGAACCACGCAGGAACCCAGCAAGCCGCTGTTCCGCCGCTTGGACGATAAGGAAATCGGTGAGGCCGACAAGTTCGACCTGCCCAGTTTCGATCCCGCGGCGATGGACCGCCGGGTCAAGCGCGTGACCTATCCGCTCGACCTCAGCCGCTTCCTCAAGGACGAAGGCGCGCTGGCCCAGGTCAAGATCAGCTACCGCGACGGCAAGCTGGTTCACGGCGAAGGCTATAACTATCGCCCCGGCGAAACCCTGGCCCTGCCGGCGTTCGAGCTTGCCGCGGAGGATTATCGCCGCCTGGTCCGCCTGGCCAAGACCGGCCCCGCCCCCGAAATCGAGCTGAGCCTGGCGGCGCGTTATGACAACAGCACCTTGCAGGCGCAGAACCTGTTCGGCGACATTGTCGGCAGCGACCCCAAGGCCGGCTACGTCATGGCCGGGGGCCACTTCGATTCGTGGATTGCCGGTGACGGCGCCGCCGACAACGGCGCGGGGAGCGCGGTGGTGATGGAGGCGGCGCGCATTCTCAGCCGCCTGGGCGTCAAGCCGCGCCGGACGATCCGCTTTGCCCTGTGGGCGGGCGAGGAGCAGGGCCTGCTCGGCAGCCGCGCCTATATCGAACAGCATCTCGCCACGCGTCCGGTCGACCCCAAGCTGGGCGGGATTGCCGCCTATGCCGCCTGGGCCAATGCCTGGCCGATCACCCCCAAGGCCGGCTACAGTGACCTCAAAGCCTATTTCAATCTCGACAACGGCGGCGGCAAGGTTCGCGGGATCTATGCCGAGAACAACATCGCTGCCGAACCGATGCTGAAGAAGTGGCTGGCCCCGTTCGACGGGATGGGTGCGAGCCGGGTGGTGACCAGCAAGACCGGCGGCACCGATCACGTGTTCATGCAGGCGATCGGCCTGCCCGGATACCAGTTCATCCAGGACCCGCTCGATTACGACAGCCGGGTCCACCACTCCAACCTCGACACGCTGGATCACATGCGCGGCGACGATCTGCGCCAGGCGGCGACGATCATGGCGGCGATGCTGCTGCAGGCCGCCAACAGCGACAAGGACCTGCCGCGCCAGCCGCTGCCGACCCGGCCGGTGCCGACCGATCCGTTCAAGGTGACCGATCCGGACGAATAAGGATGAGATGGGGCGCGAATCTCTTGACTTCGCGCCCCGTCACCCATAACGGCGCCACTTCCAATTTCCGCGGGATTTGCCCGCACGAGAGAAACCATGAAGATTCGCAACAGCCTCAAGTCGCTCAAGGGCCGCCACCGCGACAACCGCGTGATTCGCCGCCGTGGCCGCACTTACGTGATCAACAAGACCAACCGCCGCTTCAAGGCGCGCCAGGGCTAAGCAACTCTGGCTGGCCGGGCTGCCCGGCCGGTTTGTCAACGGCCCGCCTCCCCACGGAGCGCGGGCCGCTGCTGTTTCTGAGCCATGGAGCAAGGCATGAGCGCGATCGAAGCCGTGGTGTTCGATGTCGGCAACGTCCTGGTCCAGTGGGACCGGCGGCGGCCCTATCTGGATCACTTCGACGATCCGGCGGCGCTCGACCGCTTCCTTGAAGAGGTCATCCCGCTGTCGTGGCACGGCGAGCATGACGCCGGGCGCCCGGCGGCGGACATGGTCGCCGAACGCAGCGCACTGTTCCCCGAGCATGCCCCGCTGATTGCCGACTGGTTCGCCCGCTTCAACGATTCGATCCCCGGGTCGGTGCCGGGCAGTCCCGAACTGGTCGAGGCGCTGCACGCGCGCGGCGTGCCGCTTTATGCGATCACCAATTTCGGCGCAGATACCTGGGCAGGCTTCGCCCCGACCTTTCCGCTGCTGGGGCGGTTCCGCGACATCGTCGTTTCGGGTGTGGAGAAGCTGACCAAGCCCGGTGCGGCGATCTATGCGCTGGCCGAGCGGCGCTTTGGCCATGCCCCGGAAACGATGCTGTTCATCGACGACAGCCTGGCCAATGTCACCGCGGCGCGCCAGCGCGGCTGGCACGGGCACCATTTCAGCGATGCCGCCGGCCTGGAGCGCGATCTGCGCGCCCGCGGCCTGCTGGGTTGAGCCCAAAAAGAAGGCCCCCGTCTTGCGACGGAGGCCTGTCTAGGGGGGGCTGTCAGGATGCCTGGATTACGCCTCAGGCGGCGGCGTTGCAGCGCTGAAGGTCTTCAGCGCCAAGATCGCCCTTGGGCGTGGCGAACTTGGTAACCGTACCGAAGGTCTTGACGACCTGACGGCAGGTGTTGACCGGGCGAGCACCGTCGACGGCGCCAACGCAGGCATCGCCCGCGCACTTCCACAGCACGCCGTTGACGACCTTCTTGGCCGGGGCTTCGAGGCCCGCAGCCAGCGTGGCGGCATAGGCGCCGGTGCCGGCATGGGCCGGCGAGACGGTGACGCCAAAGCTGGCGATGGTGCCGGCCAGGGCAAGGCCGGCGGCGAGGAACAGGCGCGGGAAGGCGTTCTGGGTCTGGGTGATCATGGTAATTCCCCTTTTCGTGTCATGCACACAGGGATCGGCAATCCTGGGAGGGAGGGCATGTCGATTTGCGTTGCGGATCACTACCTATCAGGATAGGTTTCGAGTTGCAACGTGAAACTGTGCGTCGCAGCAAAGATTTTTTTGTGCACCCTTAAGGCGGAATGCGTTAGGGTCTGCGCCCAGAAGAGGATCGCCAATGGGAAAGCTCCACGAACCGCTCGATAGCCAGAACTGCGGCCTGCCCGCGGCATTGGAGGTCATGGGTGAACGCTGGTCGTTCATGATCCTGCGCGCCGCATTCAACGGCCTGCATCATTTCGAAGAGTTCCTTGGGGTGCTGGGCATTGCCCGCAACATCCTCTCCAACCGGCTCGCCCGGCTGGTCGAGCACGGCATCATGAAGCGCGAGGCGCTGCCCGACGATCGCCGCAAGATCGAATACCGCCTGACCGAAAAAGGGCTGGACCTGCTTCCGGCCATGCTGGCGCTGCGGCAGTGGGGCGAAAAGTACGGCGAAGGCGTGCCGAGCAACCCAGTGCTGTGCGATTGCGTGGACGGCCGGCCGATCGCGCCGATCGGAATTCACGCGCACGATGGCCGCACCCTGGGGCCCAAGGATCTCGAATGGCGCGACCGTGCCAACGTCGGCGCCGCCGTCCACGATGACGCGGTCACGCCGGTCAGGCCCGCCCTGAACGCGCTGCGCTGAACCCCGGCGGCGCAATGCCTACGTATTCCGGTTTGCATTTCGCCGCATCTTGCGCATTATGCTGCAATGCAACAATCCCCGGACCTGCCCGCCAGCGATGAACGTAAATTTCTGGAAGCAATCGCCCGCCGCGTCCTGATCCGCGCCGATTACAACAGCACCCAGCTGGTCCTGGCCCCGCACCAGCTGATCGAGCGCCACGCCGACCTCTATGTCGGCGCGCTCAACACCGGCAAGGCCTGGCGCAGCGACGATGAGCGCCGGCTCGGCTATTTCAAGGTCAAGGGGCTGAGCAACGTCACCGTCACCGACGATGGCTTCGAACCGCTGGCGCTGGAGGATAACGCCCTGCCACGCGAGACGGACAGGTTGCTGTTCGCGGTTTGAACTAGGCTCGCGGCGCGGTCCGGCGGTAGCTCAGCGCTTCGGCCACGTGAATCCGGCCAACGCCTTCGCTCCCGCTGAGATCGGCGATGGTTCGCGCCACCCGTAACATCCGGGTGTAGCCGCGCGCCGAGAGGCGCATCGCTTCGGCGGCCTGGAGCAGCAGCTTGCGCCCCGGCTCGTCCGGGGTGGCGTGCATTTCGAGCAAGTCGCCGTCGAGTTCGGCATTGCTGCGCCGTTTGGTCCCTTCCAGCCGCGCGGTCTGGACCCGGCGCGCGGCGGCGACGCGGGCGGCGACTTCGGCGCTGCCTTCGGCGGGTGGCGGCAGCGCGAGGTCGGCGGCGCTGACCGGGTCGACCTCGACATGCAGGTCGATCCGTTCGAGCAGCGGCCCCGAAACCTTGCCCTGGTAATCGGCGGCGCAGCGCGGCGCGCGCGAACAGCCCAGCGCCGGATCGCCGAGGTGGCCGCAGCGGCACGGGTTCATCGCCGCGACCAATTGCACCCGCGCTGGGAAGGTGACGTGGGCATTGGCGCGGGCGACGTCGACCACCCCGGTTTCGAGCGGCTGGCGCAGCGAATCGAGCACCGCGCGCTGGAACTCGGGCAATTCGTCGAGAAACAGCACGCCAAGGTGCGCCAGGCTGACCTCGCCCGGCTTGACCCTGAGGCCGCCGCCGGTCAGCGCCGCCATCGAGGCCGAATGGTGCGGCGAACGGAACGGCCGGGCGCGGCTGATCCGCCCCTCTTCCAGCGTCCCCGCGACCGAGGCGACCATCGACACTTCCAGCGCCTCTGCCGCCGACAGTTCGGGCAGGATCCCGGGCAAGCACGAAGCGAGCAGCGACTTGCCTGCCCCGGGCGGACCGATCATTAGCAGGTTGTGTCCACCCGCTGCGGCGATTTCCAGTGCGCGCTTGGCGGTTTCCTGGCCTTTGACCTGCTTGAGGTCGGGCCCGAAACCGGGCGGCGCGGCTTCTCCCGGTTGGGGCGGGGCCAGCTGCTGGGTGCCCTTGAGATGGTTGAGCAGGCTGACCAGATCGGGCGCGGCGACCACCGCGACTCCGCTGGCCCAGCTTGCCTCGGCCCCCTGCGCCGCGGGGCAGCCCAGCCCCTTGCCCGCCTGCGCGGCGTGGAGCGCGGCGAGCAGCACGCCCGGCGTCGCCACGATCCGCCCGTCGAGCGCCAGTTCGCCGACCGCGACATAGTCGGCCAGCTGCTCGGCATCGGTCACCCCCATCGCCGCGAGTAGCGCCAGTGCGATCGGCAGATCGTAGTGCGATCCTTCCTTGGGCAAGTCGGCAGGCGAGAGATTGATGGTGATCCGCTTGGGCGGCAGCGACAGCCCCATCGCCGCCAGCGCGGCATGGACCCGCTCACGGCTTTCGTTGACCGCCTTGTCGGGCAGCCCGACCAGGTTGAAGCGCGGCAGGCCGGGGGCGATCTGGCACTGCACCTCGACCGCGCGTGCCTCAAGCCCGAGATAGGCAACCGTCGAAACCAGCGCGACCAAAGCCAAACCCCTGTAGTAATACGAAGTATTGCGGTGATGGCGAAGGAAGCGTTCGCTGTCGAGGGCAAGTGCGGCTGAATCGGCGGTAACCTGTTCTTAACCTGCCCCCTTGGCAATGCAGTAAAAGGATCCGGGCGATTAGGCTGGGATGCGATTGTTTGCCGCCCTTGCCCTGCCGCTGCTTGCGCTGACCGCCGTGCCGGCCAGCGCGCGCGACGTCGTGGTCGAAACCGTGGTGACGATCGAGGAAACCGTTTTCGAAAGCCAGGGGGGCTCGGAACGGATCGTGGGTGTTGCGCCGCCGGCCATGCCGAAGGGGATCGCCGCCTACGGTCCGTTCCGGGTGCTGGATCCGGGCCGCGCCGCGCTGGTCGATGTGACCGACGCGCGCAGCCCGGCGCAGTTCGCCGCGATGGTCAAGGCCTACCCCGGCATCACGCTGATCGAAATGCTCGAATGCCCCGGCACCGAGGATGACCGCGCCAACCTGCGGCTGGGGCGGATGATCCACGCCCGCGGCATGTCCACCCACGTCCCGGCGGGCGGCTCGGTCCGCTCGGGCGGGGTCGAGCTGTTCCTGGCGGGCACCAGGCGCATCGCCGACGAAGGCGCCGAATTCGCAGTCCATTCGTGGGAAGACGAGGACGGGCGCGAGGCCAAGGACTATCCCGCCGACGCGCCGGAGAACCGCGCCTACCTCGACTACTACCGCGAAATGGGCCTGACCGCGCCGCAGGCCAGCGCGTTTTACGCCATGACCAATTCGGTCCCCTTCGCGCGGGCGAAGTGGCTCACCGCGGGCGACATGAAGGCCTGGGTCAGCCTGAATTAGGCGCGTTCCCCGCTTGACTCGTCCGGGCACCTCACGTAACGGCCCGCCTCTGTAATTCGGCCTCCCTGCACGGGCGGCATTCCTTGTTTTAGAGATTCGAAGGTTTCTTCCCATGAAGCGCACTTTCCAGCCCAGCCGCCTCGTTCGCGCCCGTCGCCACGGCTTCCGCGCCCGCACGGCCACTGTCGGCTGCCGCAAGGTGCTGCGCGCACGCCGCGCCCGCGGCCGCAAGAAGCTGTCCGCCTGAGCTGAACCTTGGGCCTGTCCGTCCTTTCGCGGCGGGCGGATTTCCTAGCCGCTAACCGGGGCCTGCGCATAGCACGTCCCGGTTTTGTGTTGCTGGTGAACCCCAACACGGTTGGGGCCATGCGAGTCGGCATCACGGTCACCAAGAAGATCGGTAACGCCGTGGTCCGCAACCGCATGAAGCGCCGCTTTCGTGCGCTGCTGCGCGAACTTCTGCCCACCGATGGGCTTGCCGCGCACGATCACGTGCTGATCGGCCGTGAAATCG
>JBJTLX010000219.1:0-3582 GCA_046063245.1 Novosphingobium sp. | reverse complement strand
CCGGCAACCCGACCGGCGCGACGTACGACGCCGACCAGCTGCAGGCGCTGGGCGAGGTCCTGCGGCGCCATCCGCAGGTCATGGTGCTGTCGGACGATATCTATGCCCCGCTGCGCTACACGGCGGGCCCCCATGCCACGCTGGCGGTGGAATGCCCCGATCTGGCTGAGCGGATCCTGACCGTTTCGGGCGTTTCGAAAAGCCATGCGATGACCGGCTTTCGCATCGGGGTTTCGGCCGGGCCGGACTGGCTGATCAAGGCGATGGGCAAGCTGCAGTCGCATTCCTCGGGCAATCCCTGCTCGATCAGCCAGGCCGCGGCTGTCTCCGCCTTCGAAGGCCCGCAGGACTATCTGGGCGAGTGGTGCGAGGTGTTCCGCGCACGCCGCGACGCGGTGGTCGCGGCGATCAATGCCATCCCTGGGCTCTCGACCCCGGTGCCCGACGGCGCGTTCTATTGCCTGTTCGATGCCGGCCCGCACATGGCGCGGTTCGGCGATGACGAGGCGCTGTGCCTGCATCTGCTCGACCACGGCGTCGCGGTGGTTGCCGCCTCGGCCTTCGGCGGCAAGGACGGTTTTCGCATCAGCTTCGCCGCCGATCAGGACGCGCTCGACGAAGCCTGCCGCCGCATCGCCGGGGCGCTGGCATGATCCAGCTGCCGATTCTGTTCGAAGACGGCGAAGCGCTGGTCATCAACAAGCCGGCAGGCCTGGCGGTCGAACGCCCGCGCGCCGGCGGGCTCAGCCTGGAGAACTATCTCGAAGCGCTGAAGCTGGGCTTTCAGCGCGTGCCCGTTGCGGTCCACCGGATCGACACCGACACCTCGGGCTGCCTGCTGCTGGCGCGCAATCCCAAGGCGCTCAAGCGGTTAAATGCCGCTTTCGAGGCGCGCGAGGTGGACAAGGTCTACCTTGGTGTGGTTGCCGGCGCGGTCAGCGGCGAGGCGGGGACCATCGAGCTCGCGCTGAGCAAGATCAGCAGCGCCGAAAAGGGCTGGCGGATGATCGCCGCGAAAAAGGGCAAACCCTCGGTCACCCACTGGCGCAAGCTGGCAGAGATCGGCGGCAATACGCTTGTCGAGTTCCGCCCCGAAACCGGGCGCACTCACCAGATCCGCATCCACGCCGCCGAGGCCTTTGGCCATGCCCTGCTGGGCGATCCAGTCTACGGCGATGGCGAGGGCGCGAAGCGGACCATGCTCCACGCACTGACGCTGACGGTGCCGCGCGGCGACAAACCGCCGGTCGCGGCGCGCGCACCGGTGCCGGCCGATTTTCTTGCCCTGGGTTTCGGCGATGTCGACCACACCAGTTGAAGTGATCGACCGTGCGATCGCGCTGGCCAGCGAGACCTTCATCACTGCCTCCGGCCCCGGCGGACAGAACGTCAACAAGGTCGCCAGCGCAGTGCAGCTGCGGCTTGATGTCTATGCCTTGCGCCTGCCGGTCGAGGTGTTCGCGCGGCTGAAGCAGCTCGCCGGGAGCCGGATGACCGCCAAGGGCGAACTGCTGCTCTCCGCGCAGCGCTTTCGTACCCAGGAAGCCAACCGCGAGGATGCCCGCGTGCGCCTGGGCAAGCTGATCGAAGAAGCCTTCAACCTCCCCGAAAAGCGCGCCAAGAGCCGCCTCAACCGGATCAACAAGGGCGAGCGGCTGGAGGGCAAGAAGAAGCGCGGAACGATCAAGGCCGGGCGCGGCAAGGTCCGGCTCGACTGAATTCCTGTCTCGACCAATTCTCCGTTCGCGTCGAGCGAAGTCGAGACGCTGCGCGCAGGTGTCTCGACTCCGCTAGACACCAACGGATGGTGTGGATTGAACCGCTAGGCGGCGCTGGCGCTCATCACCTGGCGGCCGTCGGCGGCAAAGGCGCCGAGCTCGAATGCTGCATCTTTGCTGCGCAGCACGAGGTGCAGCATTTCACCCGCGATGGCCGGCGAAACACCCCGGAAGGTGAAGCGTTTCAGCGCGTTGTCGCCCAGCTCGCGCGCTGCAAGATCGAGCAGCAGGGTGGCGGTGAGCGGTCCGTGAACCACAAGCCCGCGATAGTTTTCCGCGCCGGTGGTATAAGGCAGATCGTAGTGGATCCGGTGGCTGTTGAAGGTCAGCGCCGAATAGCGGAACAGCAGCGCTTCACCGGGGACCAGCGCGCAGTGCGCTTGCCATTCACCCGGATCGAACTGCCCCGCGCCCAGCGGCGGCGGCGCGGGCGGCGTACCGGGTTCGGGCGCAGCGCGATAGACCAGCGACTGGACCTCGCGCACGGCAACCCTGCCCTCGCTCAGCGTCTCGTGTGCGATTTCGACAAAGGTCAGTGGGCCGGATGCGCCGGTCTTCGCGGCGATCGAGGCGATCCGCGAGCGGCGCTCGATGGCGCGGTCGAGTGTCAGCGGAGCGACGAACTCGAGCGTGCTCGCGGCCCACATCCGGCGCGGCAAGGGCACGGGCGGCAGGAACCTGTCGGGACTGTCGTCACGCCGCGGGTGCCCGTCGGGACCCAGCGTCGCGGTGGGCGCATCGGGAGTGGCCAGGCACCAGTGAAAGCCCTGCGCCGTCAGCCCCCCGTCCGGCGCAGCGCGGTCGAGCGTGGCCAGCCAGCGGGCGAACAGCGCGGGATCGGCGAAATCGCGGCGCGTCTCTTCGCGCCCGATCCAGGCCGCGTAGTCGCTCACGCCTTCTCGAACACAGCGGCGATACCCTGGCCGCCGCCGATGCACATCGTTTCCAGGCCATAGCGCACGTCGCGGCGCTGCATCTCGCGAGTCAGGTTGGCCAGGATCCGGCCGCCGGTCGCGCCGATCGGATGGCCCAGCGAAATGCCCGAGCCGTTGACGTTGAGCATGTCGTGACGACTGTCATCATCGCTCCAGCCCCATCCCTTGAGGCAGGCGAGCACCTGCGGGGCGAAGGCCTCGTTAAGTTCGATCAGGCCGATGTCGGACCATGACAGGCCGTTACGGGCGAACAGCCGCTCGGTCGCCGGGACCGGGCCGAAGCCCATCCGGCTGGGATCGCAGCCCGCCGCGGCCCACGAATGAAACCATGCGATCGGTTCAAGGCCAAGTTCGTCGAGCTTGTCCTCGGCCACCACCAGGCAGGCGGCGGCGGCGTCGTTCTGCTGGCTGGCGTTGCCGGCGGTGACGACGCCGCCCTCAAGCGGGCGCAGCTTGCCCAAAGACTCCATCGTCGCATCGGCGCGGTAGCCTTCGTCGTGGTCGAAGACGAGCGGATCGCCCTTCCTTTGCGGAACCGCGACCGGGACCAGCTCGTCGGCGAACTTGCCCTCGGCCCAGGCCGCGGCGGCGCGCTGGTGGCTGCGCACCGCATAGGCATCGCAAGCCTCGCGGCTGATATTCCAGTCCTTGGCCAGGTTCTCGGCGGTTTCGATCATCCCGCTGATCACGCCGTAGCGTTCGATCGGCTGGCTCATCACCCGCCCCCGGGTCAGCCGGTCATGCAGGGTGAGGTTGCCGGCCCGCACGCCCTTGCGGATGTCGGTGGTGTAATGTTCAACAATGGACATGCTCTCGCAACCGCCCGCGATCACCACATCCGACGCGCCAGTCTGGACCATCATCGCGGC
>JBJTLX010000017.1:0-2566 GCA_046063245.1 Novosphingobium sp. | reverse complement strand
TCGACTTGCCCGATCCGATCGGTCCGATCTGGGCGACGTGTTCGCCCGGGTTGATCCGGAACGAAACCTTGCTCAGCGCCAGTTCGGGGGCGCCCGGATAGCGGAATTCGACGTCGCGAAACTCGATCGCACCCGCCAGGTTCTGCAGCCGGATCCCTTCGCCGGCCGGACCTTCGGGCGGCTGCGCCATCATCTTGTCGATCTGGCGATAGGCGGTGCGCGCCGAATTGATCCGGGTCAGCAATTGGGCGATCGTTGCCAGCGGGGCCACGGCCCGGCTCGACAGGATCGAACAGGCGATCAGTCCGCCCATGGTCAGGGTCCGCGCCTGGATCGCATAGACCCCGAAGATGACAACGCCGGTATAGGCGACGGTCTGCATCGTCCCGGCCATGTTGATCGAGATGGTCGAGATCAGCCGCTGGCGCAGCGAAACCCCGGCATGGCCCATCACCGCCTTGTCCCAGCGCTCGGCCAGCATGTCGCCGGCATTGGCCGACTTGACCGTTTCCAGGCTGCCGATCGTTTCGACCAGCACCGCCTGCTTGCCCAGCGCCTCGCCCAGCGTCTCCGCCGACAGCTTCTGCATCACCGGCTGCGACACCAGCGCGGTGACGATTACCACCGGGATGAGCAGCAGCGGCACCCAGACGATGTTGCCGCCGATCGCTGCGATGACCGCCAGGGTGATGAAGATGAAGGGCAGGTCGACCAGCGCGGTCAGCGTGGCCGAGGCGAAGAAATCGCGCAGCGTTTCGATCTCGCGGACCAGCCCGGCGAGGCCCCCGGTCGAGCTGCGCCCCAGATCGAGCCGCATGTCGAGGATCTGCTGGAAAATCGACTTGCCGATGTCACGGTCGATCCGCGCGCCGGCGACATCGACGAAATAGGCGCGCAGCAATTTCAGCGCGAAGTCGAAGCACAGGATCAGCGCCAGGCCAAGCGTCAGCCCGATCAGCGAATCCGTCGCGTTGTTGGGCACGACCCGGTCATAGACGGTCATCGTGAACAGCGAGGTGATCAGCGAGAAGACGTTGATCATCACCGCCGCGACCGCGACCCTGGTGTAGATTGCACGGTTCTTGCGCAAGGGGCCGGAAAGCCACGGGGCGATCCGGCCCTTGGGCACGTCAACGTCCGAGTACGAGAGCAAGGTTACATTCCCCTATTGACGGGGCGCTTCTTCCCGCCTCCGTCCCGGACAGTCAATGATAATAACCCGGCTCCGTTGCACTATTACGGTGTTTGCACCTGGGTCAGCGCCATGATGAAGGCAGCGCTGTCGGCGCTGCCGGCATACCAGATGCCGTCGATCGTGCCGGTGTTGTTATAGGTATCCAGCGCCGTATGCATCGCCGCACCGCTGTGGTCATAGCCCAGCTCGGGATGTGCGGTCTGCCAATAGGTGCTGTTGGTCCGGGTTTCCTTGTGCGTCGCCAGGTCGAACACGTCGAAGGTGTCGCTGGCCCCGCTGTTGCTCTCGTTGGGCCCGTTGATCCCGGCAAAGGCCTGCAGATAGTTCACCGCATCCTGGATGAAGTGCTGCGGGTTGTGGCTGTCGTCGGCGGTGCCGGCTTTGTCGATGGCATTGCCTTCAAGATAGTTCAGCCAGGTTGCGATCAGGTCGCGCCCGATGATCTGCACCCCGTCGCTGCCGACGGTCTTGTTCGACGCACCGACCAGGCTGCGGGCATCGGCCAGACTGACGAAGATCACGTCTTCGCCGGCATCGCGGATCCCGTCCATGTCCCAGTCGCCGATCAGCAGCCCGGCCTTGTCCTGGCCGTTGATCACGCCGTCGCCGTTGCTGTCGACCTTGTAGAGCAGGTCCTGCGCCGGGAACCCGGGGGTGCCCATCTGCTTGGGATCGCCCACCGCCGTGCCGTCCCACAGCGTGGTCCAGCGGTTCCAGAAGCCCGGGGTACGCACCCCCGGACCGGTATCGATGTGGAGGCCGTAATAGTTGGCGGCATCGGTGTCGGTCGCGCCCTGCGTGGTGGTGACCGTCGCCGTGTTGGTGTGCTGACCTTCGGCGAAAGCCAGCGAGTAGTAGATCGACAACGATCCGCCGACCGCCAGCGAGGTATTGTCCAGTGTCCCGTCGTTGTTGGCGTCGAGCGTCGACCACGATTCATCGACATCGCGGAAGCTATCGCCGTCGAGATCGACCCAGGCGTTGGCGGTGGTGTAGTTGATTGCCGCGTCGGTGTTGCTGGCATAGTCGTGCAGCAGGTCGTTGATGTGGATCGCGGTCAGGGTGATGTTGCCGGTATTGGTCAGCACCACCTTGAAGTTGACCGCAGTGTCCACGCTGGTTTCCGGACCGGTCGGCACGTCGGCGTCTTCCCACGCACCATAGCCTGCCCCGGAATCGACCTGGACGTACTTTTCAAGATCGATGCGCGGGTTGTAGACCAGCGGGGCCTCGGCCGGATCGGTGTCGGGATCGGTCTCGTTGGAATCCGCCGTGGCGATGTTGTCGACGTCGCCGTCGCCGCCGCCGCGGGTGTCGAGCTCGGCCTGGGTGACGGTGTGGACCGCGCTGTAGAGCCAGGTCTCGCCGACA
>JBJTLX010000218.1:0-7841 GCA_046063245.1 Novosphingobium sp. | reverse complement strand
CGAACTCGCGCGACAGCGCGGCTGCAGCCACATGGTCTACGCCTCCTCCTCCTCCATCTACGGGAGCAACGATACGCTCCCTTTCCGGGTCGAGGACCGCACCGACCATCCGCTCTCGCTCTACGCCGCGACCAAGAAGGCCGACGAACTGATGAGCGAGACCTACGCCCATCTCTTCCGCCTGCCGCTGACCGGCCTGCGCTTCTTCACCGTCTATGGCCCGTGGGGCCGGCCCGACATTATGCTGTGGAACTTCACCCGCCGGATCCTGGCGGGCGAACCGATCCCGGTATTCAATCACGGCGAGATGTACCGCGATTTCACCTACATCGACGACATCGTCGCCGGGGTGGTCGCCTGCCTCGATCACCCGCCCGCCGACGATGGCGCGGAAAAGGCCGGAGGCAGCGTCAAGCCGCACGCGCTCTACAACATCGGCAACAACCGCAGCGAACACCTGATGAAGGTGGTCGGCATGCTCGAGGAGGCCTGTGGGCGCAAGGCCGCGATCGAGTTCCTGCCGATGCAGCCCGGCGACGTCCCCGCAACCTATGCCGACATCACCGCGATCCA
Source organism: Novosphingobium sp. (assembly GCA_046063245.1). Lineage (GTDB taxonomy): Bacteria > Pseudomonadota > Alphaproteobacteria > Sphingomonadales > Sphingomonadaceae > Novosphingobium. The sequence goes on along the minus strand of JBJTLX010000218.1, from coordinate 7,268 downwards.
GCGCGATCTGGGCTATGCCCCGACGACCAGCATCGCGGTGGGTGTCCCCAACTTTGTGCGCTGGTACCGGGACTACCACGGGGTCTGACCCTTGATGCGCGCGCCGCGCCGCGCCATCACCCCGCCATGGCGATTCTTTCCGACAAGTGGATCCGTAACGAGGCCCGTCATTCGGGCATGATCGAACCGTTCGTTGAGCGGCAACAGGCGGGCGGCTGCATCAGCTATGGCCTGTCCAGCTATGGCTATGACGCGCGGGTGGCGGACGAGTTCAAGGTGTTCACCAACGTCCATTCGGCGGTGGTCGATCCCAAAAACTTCTCCGACACCAGCTTCGTCGACATGAAGACCAATTGCTGCATCATTCCGCCCAACAGCTTTGCCCTGGCGCGGACGGTCGAATATTTCCGCATCCCGCGCGACGTGCTGGTGATCTGCCTGGGCAAGAGCACCTATGCCCGCTGCGGGATCATCGTGAATGTCACCCCGCTCGAGCCCGAATGGGAAGGGCATGTGACGCTGGAGTTTTCCAACACCACCCCGCTGCCGGCCAAGATCTATGCCAACGAGGGGGCCTGCCAGTTCCTGTTCCTCCAAGGCAACGAGCCGTGCGAGGTCAGCTATGGCGACCGCGCGGGCAAATACATGGGCCAGCGCGGGGTGACGCTGCCCCGCCTCTAGATTTCGGTTTCATCGCGCGGTTAAATCGTGTCACACCCCGTGCGCACGAGGAGAGGCACGGCGATGGAAACCCCCCTGTTCGACCAGTGGCGCGCGCGTTCTCCGCATTACGATGACAGCCACGAGGCGTTCTGCGACACGGTGCGCCGGTTCGTTGCGCAGGAAATCACGCCGCACGTCGATGCGTGGGAGGCCGCCGGCGAACTGCCGCGCGAGCTGCACCGCAAGGCCGCCGCGGCGGGCATCCTCGGCCTCAACTACCCCGAAGAGTTCGGCGGCACCGGCCAGGCCTTCACCCTGTTCCACAGCCTGGTCCAGACCGAGGAACTAGCCCGTCCCGGCGCGGGCGGAATCTGCGCCTCGCTGATGACGCACGGGATCGGCTTGCCCCCGATCCTGGCGATGGGCAGCCCTGAATTGCAGCGCCGGATTGCCCCCGCGGTGCTGGCGGGGGAAAAGCTGATTTGCCTTGGCATCACCGAACCCGGCGGCGGCTCCGACGTTGCCAACCTGCGCACCAGGGCCGAGCGCAAGGGTGCGTCGTACATCGTCAACGGCGAGAAGTCCTTCATCACCACCGGGATGCGGGCCGATTACATCACCCTGGCGGTGCGCACCGGCGGACCCGGCATCGGCGGCATATCGCTGCTGCTGGTCGAAACCGACCGCCCCGGCGTTTCGCGCACCGCGCTGGCCAAGATGGGCTGGCACGCAAGCGATACCGCGACGATCCATTTCGGCGATGTCGAGGTGCCGGCCGATAACCTGATCGGGCCCGAGAACGGCGGCTTTGCCGGGATCATGCGCAATTTCAACGGCGAGCGGCTGGGGATGAGCCAGCAGGCCAATGCCTTTGCGCGGATCTGCTTCGAGGATGCGCTCGACTGGGCACGGCAGCGCGAGACGTTCGGCAAGCCGCTGGTGACCAACCAGGTGATCCGCCACAAGCTGGCCGACATGGTCCGGCGGATCCAGGCGACCCAGGCCTTCATCGATCACTGCGCCTGGTGCGTGCTGAACGACAAGGCCTTTCCCGGCGATTTCGCCCTGCTCAAAGTCCAGGCCACGCAGACCATGGAATTTTGCGCGCGCGAGGCCTGCCAGATCCTGGGCGGGGCGAGCTTCATGCGCGGCAGCCGGATCGAGCGGATCTACCGCGAGGTCCGCGTGATGGCGATCGGCGGCGGCAGCGAGGAGATCATGTTCGATCTGGCCAGCCGGCAATACCGCTTCTGAACAAGGCCATTGCCATCGCGGCCGGCATGGGCTGAACTGCGCGCCTCGTCAGGCCGCACCACGCGGCAGACGGGGGGAGAGACGAAATGGCAAATCTGGCAGCGCCGCTTGGGCGGCTTCTGATGGCGATCATCTTCATTCTGGGCGGGCTCAGCAAGTTCGGCGACCTCGCCGGGACGGGCGCGTACATGCAAAGCGCGGGCGTGCCTGCTGCACTGGCCTTGCCCGCGGCGGCGTTCGAACTGCTGGCCGGATTGGCGATCCTGCTGGGCTGGCAGACGCGGATCGTCGCGCCGCTGCTGGCCGGGTTCTGCGTGGTGACCGCCGCACTGTTCCACACCAATTTCGCCGACCAGGTGCAGATGGTGATGTTCATGAAGAACCTGGGCCTGGCCGGCGGTTTCCTGACGCTCTACGCGCATGGCGCCGGGGCGATGAGCCTCGATGCCCGCAAGGCCGGCTGATCCGGCACGGTTGCCCCAGGGGCAGCCAAATCCGGTTCGACATTGGCGGTGAACCCGTGCAGTTTCGCGGCAAGGCGAAGCACACGGATTCGCCGGCAATGGAGAGCATGCATGACCGCCAAGGCAGACCGCCCTTACGATATCGTCGTCTACGGCGCGACCGGGTATACCGGGCGTCTTGTCGCCGAATACCTCGCCCACCACTATCAGGGCAAAGGCCCGAAATGGGCGATGGCCGGGCGCAGCGCCGCCAAGCTCGCCGAAGTGCGCGATCTGATCGGCGCGCCGGCCGACACGCCGCTGATCGTCGCCGATGCCGATGATCCCGCCAGCCTCAAGGCCATGGTGGAAAGCGCCCGCGTGGTGGTGACCACGGTCGGGCCGTACCAGCTTTACGGCGAACCGCTGGTCAAGGCCTGCGTCGAAGCCGGGACCGACTATGCCGACCTGTGCGGCGAACCGGCGTGGATGCGCGAGATGATCGACGCCTATCACGACGCCGCCAAGGCCTCGGGCGCGCGGATCGCATTCTCGTCGGGGTTCGATTCGATCCCGTTCGATCTCGGCGTGCTGATGCTGCAGAAGGAAGCGGCGGCGCGCCATGGCAGCCCGGCGCCGCGAGTCAAGGGCCGGGTCCGCGCGATGCAGGGCACCTTCTCGGGCGGGACCGCGGCGAGCCTCACCGAAACGATGAAGGCGGTGGCCAAGAACCCCAAGCTGATCCCGATCCTCCAAAGCGCTTTCGGACTGACGCCTGGCTTCACCGGCCCGCCCCAGCCCTTGGGGCTGATGCCCGAATACGAGGAGAGCGTCGGCAAATGGGCCGCACCGTTCATCATGGCGACGATCAACACCAAGAACGTCCACCGCACCAATTTCCTGCTCGGCCATCCCTATGGCACCGACTTCACCTATGACGAGATGATGCTGACCAGCGCCGGGGAAATCGGCGAGAAGGCGGCGCACGCGATCGGCGAGATGCTCAAGAACCCGTTCGGGGCCAAGCCGCCCAAGCCGGGCGAGGGGCCGAGCAAAGAAGAGCGCGAGAACGGCTTTTACGACGTGCTGTTCATCGGCGAATGGCCCGACGGCAAGTCGATCCGCTACGGGGTCAAGGGCCGCTACGATCCGGGCTATGGCTCGACCAGCCGGATGATCGCCGAAACCGGGATCGCGCTACTGACCTGCACCGCGCCGGGCGGGGTGGCGACCCCGGGGGCGCTGCTCGGCGAAGATCTGGTAAAGCGGCTGCGCGACCACGCCGAGATCACTTTCGCAGTCGAAGAGTGACCCCGGCGCACGGCGACAGCGAATGGCGCCTGGGCTGGCGGATCGCCGCCGCCTGCGCGGTCGCCAACGGCACCGGCGTCGCGCTGATGTTCTTCATGTTCAGCCTGTTCCTGCTGCCGATCTCGCAGGAACTTGGGATGACCCGCAGCCAGGGCGGGCTGGTCCAGTCGCTGATCGTCACCGCTGCACTGGGCGCGCCGCTGCTCGGCTATCTCGCCGACCGGGTCGGCTTTCGCACGATCTTTGTCGGCTGCACGCTGTTCGTCGGGCTGGTCGAGGTGATAGTCGCCAAGGGGGTCCATTCGATCTTCGGTCTGGCGCTGTGTATCGCCGCGATCGGACTGATCGGCGGCGGCAGCTCGGCGGTGGTCATCACTCGCCCGGTCAATGCGCATTTCCGCAAGGCGCGCGGACTGGCGCTGGGCGTGGTCGGCGCAGGCGTGTCGCTGACCACGCTGGTGGTCCCGCCGCTGCTCGAACGGATCATCCGCGAAGACGGCTGGCGCAGCGGCTATATCGCGCTGGCGGTGATCGCAGTGGGTATCGGCATCCCGGCGGTGCTGGCGCTGTACCCGCGCGGTGCGGCCGAGGCCTTGCAGCGCAGCGAAAGTACCGCAGCGGTGCCGGACCATGCGCGTGGCGATTTCCTGCGCACGGCCGATTTCTGGTCGATCACCATCGCCGCGATCCTTGCCGCGGTGGCGATCTCCGGGTCGATCAGCCAGCTTTCGCCGATGCTCCAGGCCGAGGGGCACAGCCCGGCAATCGCCGCGCTGGGGATTTCCGCCTTTGCCGCGGGGCAACTGTTCGGCAAACTCGGCGGCGGCCTGCTGCTCGACCGGCTTGAGCCGCGACTGGTGGCCGCGGCGCTCAACATCATCCCGGCGCTGGGCTTCGTCCTGCTGCTGTGGGGCAATGCCGGCACGATCGGGGTGCTGCTGGCCGCCGGCCTGATCGGGTTTCTGCAGGGCGCCGACATCGGCGTGTTCGCGTTCTTCATCGCCCGGCGCTTTGCGGTGACGCGCTATGGCACGATCTATGGGGCGCTGCAGGGGCTCAGCTGGACCGGGACCGCAGTGGGGGCGATCGGCTTTGGTGCAACCTATGATCGCTATGCCTCTTATGCCCCGGCCCAGGCTGCGTCGATCGGCCTGCTGGCGCTGGCCGCCGTGCTGATCGTGCGGGTGCATTTGCCCGAAAGGTCCCAGCCATGACCAGTCTGGCGGAGCGACTGGCCGCGCCGCGCGCGACCACCGTGTTCGAACGGATGTCGGCCCTGGCCCGCGAGACCGGGTCGATCAACCTGGGCCAGGGCTTCCCCGACCTGCCCGATCCGCCCGAACTGATCGCCGCGGCGCAGCGCGCGTTGGCGCAGCGGTCGAACCAGTATCCGCCGATGCGCGGCCTGGCCGAGCTGCGCGGCGCGGTTGCCGGATACTATGAGCAGGAGCAAGGACTGGCACTCGATCCCGAGCAGATCGTCGTCACCTCGGGCGCGACCGAGTCGCTGGCGGCGGCGCTGCTGGCGCTGGTCGCGCCGGGGGACGAGGTGATCCTGGTTCAGCCGTGTTACGATGCCTATGCCCCGCTGATCGCGCGCGCCGGGGGCACGGTGCGCTATGTCAGCCTGGCCCCGCCGCACTGGACGCTCGACCCGGCGGCACTGGCTGCGGCGCTGGGGCCGAAGACCCGCGGGATCGTGCTCAACACGCCCAACAACCCGGTCGGCACCGTGCTCGACCGTGCCACCCTCGAAGCGATCGGGGTGCTGTGCGCGGCGCATGACCTCTGGCTGGTCTGCGACGAGGTGTGGGAGGGCATGATCCTCGACGGCACGCCGCACTGCTCGGCGCTGGACATTCCGGCGCTGGCGCAGCGAACGGTCAAGATCGGCTCGGCCGGCAAGATCTTTTCGCTGACCGGATGGAAGGTCGGCTGGGCGGTGGCCGCGCCGCTGCTCGCCGCAGCGGTGGCGGCGCAACACCAGTTCCTGACCTTCACCACCGCCACCCCGCTGCAATGGGCGATGGCGGAAGGGCTGGCGCTCTCTTCGGATTGGCACCGCGCACACCGCCAGCGCTATGCCGCGGCAAGGGCGCGGCTCAGCGACAGCCTGGCCGCCGCCGGCTATTGCATGCTTCCCGCCAGCGGCACCTGGTTCGTGACCATCGACCTCGCCGCTTCGGGCCTGCCAGCCGATGACGAGGACGTGGCGCAGCGCCTGATCGCCGAGGCCGGAGTCGCCGCGATCCCGGTTTCGGCCTTCTATGCCGAGCAGCCCGAGCGCGGTTTTCTGCGGCTCTGTTTCGCCAAGGACGACGCGACGCTGGACGAAGCGGCGCAGCGGCTGGCACAATTCCGGTCCTGAAGGGGGCGACGATGGCAGGTACTTACGCGCGCATATCCTACCTGGTGGTGTTTGATGAGACGAGCGCGTTCAAGGACACCTATGGCGGCGCGATCGGCAAGGTCGCGGTCGAATGCCAGCTGCTCCAGCCCGATGTGCCGTCGGACAGCGTGGTGATCTTTTCGCACCCGATCGGCGGCGGAGCCTATCTGCCGCTGGTTGGCCAGCTCGCGAAAATGGGCGTCCACACGATCTACTGCAACCCGCGCTACCGCGGCAACGACACCGCGCTGATCATGGAACGCGCAGTGATGGATCTGGGGGCCTGCGTCCGCGATGCGAAAGAGCGGCTGGGCTACGCCAAGGTCTATCTCGGCGGATGGTCAGGCGGCGGCTCGCTATCGCTGTTCTATCAGGCCGAGGCGCAGGATCCGCGCGTCACCCACACCCCGGCGGGCGACCCTTATGACCTGACCGCGGCAAAGTTCATTCCGGCCGACGGGGTCATGCTGCTCGCCGCGCATCTCTCGCGCAACCTGACCCTGACCGAATGGATCGACCCCTCGATCGAGGACGAAAGCCGCCCGTTCGCGCGCAACCCGGCGTGGAACCTCTATGCCGCAGACGGCCCCAAGCCGCCCTATTCGGCCGACTTCCTCGCCGAATACCGCGCCCGCCAGATCGCCCGCAACCGCCGCATCACCGCCTGGGTCAAGGACCAGCTGGCCGAACTCGAGGCGCAGGGGCTGGAGAGCCACGAACGGTGCTTCACCGTCCAGGGGACCATGGCCGATCCGCGCTGGCTCGATCCCACGGTCGATCCCAACGAGCGCATGCCGAACCATTGTATGCTCGGCGATCCCTTCGTGGTCAACGACGGCCCGGTCGGCCTGGCGCGCTTCACCACGCTGCGTTCGTGGTTGTCGCAGTGGTCCTATGACGATAGCCAGGCCGACGGTCTCAAGTGCGCGGCGCGGATCGGCTGTCCGATGCTGGTGATCGAAAACGGCGCCGACGATGCCTGCACCCCCAGCCACGCCGCGCGGCTGATGGCGGCGGCAACCGGCTGCAAAATCGAACACCGCACGATTGCCGGGGCCAATCATTATTACTTCGGTCAGCCGGGCCACGTCCAGCAGGCCGCCGAGACCGTGCGCGACTGGATCGCGGCGCAAGGCAATCCTGCGCCTTAAGTCCGCCAAGCCATTGCCCGTTCGCGTCGAGCGAAGTCGAGACGCCGCGCGCCGGTG
>JBJTLX010000217.1:0-5234 GCA_046063245.1 Novosphingobium sp. | reverse complement strand
GGCGTGGTCCCCGGCGAAGAACATCTTGATCCCGGTGAACACCAGGAAAGCGGCGAAGATGTAGAGCACCCAATAGGCCTGTTCGACCAGCGCCGCGCCCGCTGCGATCATCGCCCCGCGCAGCACGATTACCGCCAGGATGCCCCACAGCAGCGCCCGGTACTGGTACTTGGGTGGGATCGCGAAGTAGGTGAAGATCAGGCTGATCACGAAGACGTTGTCGATCGACAGCGCCTTTTCGATGAAGAATCCGGTGTAGTACTTCATCCCCAGGTCGGCGCCCTTGGCGACCCACACCCAGGCGCCGAAGGCCAGGGCAATGGTGATGTAGAAGGCGGTCAGCTTGAGCGATTCGGCGATGCCCATCTCGCGGTCGTCCTTGTGGAGGACGCCAAGATCGAAGGCGGTCAGGGTCAGGACGATTCCGGCAAACGACAGCCAGAACCACAGCGGCGTGCCGAGCCAGTCGGCGGTCAGGAATTCCATGGATTGCCCCTCTGTGGGATGCGCGAAAAAAGCCGGCGCTTCCCGCAGCGGGAAGCGCCGGTTTCAGGCCGGATCGTCAGGCGCGCAGACGCGGCGCCGAATGCCGCATCAAGCGGTCCTTCAGCGCGAGCTTGAGCTTCTTGAGCCGCACGATCTCGAACGGATCGGCAGTGCGGCGGGCCAAAAGGCGGCGCAGCATCTCATCGAGCTTCTGGTGACGTTCCATCAGGCGGAACACACGATCTGACATGGGTCATGCTCCTATCGCACATGGTTGCGTACGATCGGATGTGCCGAGCCTGGCCGGATGCTTGAGGAGGGGGGAGCAAGTACCCGGACCACGGCATCGGCAACATCCGATGCGGTCCGACATCACGTGGCGCTGCCCGAAGGGGTGGGTAGCGCCGCGCCAGAGGGGCCCGGTCCCGCCCTGCTGATATACGACTGATTCGTTCGCATTTCAAGGCTGTTGACGCGGCCCGCCGAATTGATATTAATATGATATCAGATTTAAGGGGATTATCGATGACCGATTCGCATTCACCGATGACCGCGAGCGTCGAGCGCCGCGCGTGGAGCACCAGTGGCTATCTGATTTTCGTGGCCTTTTTGGCATTGCTGGCGCTGACTGTCTGGCGGATCATTTCCTTTGCCGGCAGCAATCCCGAAGACAGCGCGGTGTTCGGCTTCGTCGTCTCGACCGGGCTCAGCATGGTTGCGCTGGTCGTCCTGGCCAGCGGGTTCTACATGATCCAGCCCAACCAGGCCGCCGCGATCACCCTGTTCGGTTCCTACCGCGGCACCGATCGCGCCACCGGGCTGCGCTGGGTCTGGCCGTGGATGGGCAAGACCAAGATCTCGGTCCGCGCCAACAACCTTGTCTCGGACAAGATCAAGGTCAACGACCTGCGCGGCAACCCGATCGAGATGGCCGCCCAGGTGGTCTGGCGCGTCACCGACACCGCCCAGGCGCTGTACGACGTCGACGATTACAAGGCCTTCGTCATGGTCCAGATCGAGGCCGCGGTGCGGACCATCGGCTCGCGCTATCCCTATGACGACTTCACCCATTCCGAGATTACCCTGCGCGGCAATCACGACGAAGTCGGGGTGGAACTGCGCAAGGAACTGATCGCGCGGCTGACCATGGCCGGGATCACGGTCGACGAATGCGGCTTTACCCACCTGGCCTACGCCCAGGAAATCGCCGGGGCGATGCTCCGTCGCCAGCAGGCCGAGGCGGTGGTCGCGGCGCGCAAGACCCTGGTCGAAGGCGCGGTCGGGATGGTCGAAATGGCCCTGGCGATGCTCTCGGAAAAGGGCGTGGTCCACCTCGATGACGAGCGCAAGGCGGCGATGGTCAGCAACCTGATGGTGGTGCTGTGCGGCGAGCGCGACACCCAGCCCGTGGTCAACACCGGCTCGCTGTACCAGTAAGCCCGCACCGTGCCCCCGCCCGTCCGCAAGGCCTTCCCGCTTCGGCTCGATCCGGCGCTCTATGCCGCGCTGGAACGGTCGGCGGCGGGGGACCTGCGCTCGGTCAATGTGCAGATCGAGGTGCTGCTGCGCGAGGCGCTGGGCCGGCGCGGGACGAAGGTCGCCCCGCCCGAACCGGTGCGGCGCGGACGCCCGCCCAAGGAGACCTGAAATGCCGGACAGCGACGACAGCGCGTGGTTTGCCCCCAAGCGGTTCGGCTATGGCGCCGGTCTGCCGATCCGCTGGCAGGGCTGGGCGCTGATGCTGGGGCACGGCGGCGTGATCCTGCCCGGGCTGTTCCTGTTCAAGGACCAGCCCGCAGCGACGCTTGCCTGGGTGCTGCTCACCGCTTTCCTGCCGATGCCGCTCTATGCCGCCAAGACCCGCGGCGGCTGGCGCTGGCGTTGGGGATCGCGCGACTGAGCGCCTTGTCCCTGCGCGGGACAGCGCCGACAGGCTTTACCCTTTGCTCAGCGCGCGGTGGTATGGCTCGCGCCATGTCGATCACGCTCCGCCTTGCCGCTGCCACGCTGACGCTGGCCATCGCCCTTCCCGCCGCTTCGCAGGCCCCGCAAGGCGCGGCCTATACGCTGGCCGAGACCGGGCAGGGCTTCGCGCGCCTGCAGGACGCGGTCAATGCGATCGGCGACGGCATGGGGACGATCCGCATTGCCAGCGGGCGCCATGCCGACTGCGCGGTGCAGATCGCGGGCGACGTTTCCTATCGCGCGGCGGTGGGCGGCCAGGCGGTGTTCGACAATGTCGCCTGCGAAGGCAAAGCCGCGCTGGTCCTGCGCGGACGCTCGGCCCGGGTCGAAGGGCTGGTCTTCGCCAATATCCGCGTACCCGACTGGAACGGCGCGGGGATCCGACTGGAAAAGGGCAACCTGAGCGTCAGCCAGGCGTGGTTTCGCGACAGCCAGCAGGGCATCCTGACCGGCGAGGACAAGGCCGCTTCGTTGACCATCGACAAGTCCACTTTCACCCGGCTCGGCACCTGCGAAGGTCCGGGCGGCTGTGCGCATTCCGTTTACATCGGCGAATACGGTTCGGCCACGGTGACCCGCAGCCGCTTCGAGGCCGGGCGCGGCGGGCACTACCTGAAAAGCCGCGCGGCAAAGATCGCGGCACTGAACAACAGCTTCGACGACAGTGCTGGCAAAGCGACGAATTACATGATCGATCTGCCCGGCGGCGCCAGCGGGCGGATCGCCGGCAACTGGTTCGTGCAAGGCGCTGACAAGGAAAAACATTCAGCCTTCATCACCGTAGCCCCCGAAGGCCGCCGGCACGACAGTTCGGGCCTGACCATCGAAGGCAACGACGCCCGTTTCGCCCCGGCAGTGACCTGGCCCAGCGTGTTCGTGGCGGTGTGGGGCGATGAGGCGGTGCAGATCGGGCCGAACAAGCTGGCCGCAAAACTGAAGGTCAGCGAACGCCGCTAAAGCAAATGCCCGGTGCGATCGCGCTTGGTATCGAGATAGCGGGCATTGTGGGGATTGGCTGGAAGCTGGTGCGGGACCCGTTCGGCCACCGTCACCCCGGCGGCGGACAGCGCAGCGACCTTGGCCGGGTTGTTGGTCATCAGCCGGATCGCGCCAATGCCAAGCAGATCGAGCATCCGCGCCGCCACCGGAAAGTCGCGCGCTTCGCTGGGCAGGCCAAGGCGCTGGTTGGCATCAACCGTATCGAAGCCCTGGTCCTGCAACTGGTACGCGCGCAGCTTGTTGATCAGGCCGATCCCGCGCCCTTCCTGGCGCAGGTAGAGCAGCACGCCCCACCCGCCCTTGCTGGCTTCCTCAGCCATCGCCGCCAGCGCGGCGTCGAGCTGCGGGCCGCAGTCGCATTTGAGGCTGCCGAGGATGTCCCCGGTCAGGCATTCGGAATGGAGCCGGACCAGCGGCGCCCGGTCGCCCGAGCGTTGGCCGATCACCAGCGCGACATGTTCGCGCAGATCGTCGGCCGAGCGGAAGGCGACGATCTCGGCGTCATCGGCAGCGACAACGGGCAACCGCGCCCGGGCAGCGACGGACAGCGCAGAGGTATCCTGCCAGGCGGCCAGGTCCGCAGCCGACACGCCCTGCGCCTCGCCGCCATTGCCGGGATCGACCAGGAAGGCTGGTAGAATCCCGGCAAGCCGGGCCAGGTCCATCGCCGCTGCCGCTGCGCCGGGCCAATCGAGGTGTTCGGCCACGAACGGCCCCTTCAGGGGATAGCGCAGGTCGAGCGCCGGATCGGCCAGCGCGCGGGCCACGGCAAGATCGAAGGGCTCGGCGGCGCGAATCAGCACCGGGGCGTGGGGCTCGGCCGCTTCGCGCTGGTTGGCGAGCTTGAGCGTGGCGGCGCGCGCCGCGCTGATCAGCATGGTCCGGCTGGTCGCTCCGGTGGCAAAGCCGGTTTCTGCGGGCAACAATGTCGCCCCGCCCTCAACCGCGATCGGCCAGCCGTGGCGCAGCGCATCAAGCGCCAGCGCCGCCCGCCGCGCCGGGCTGGTCAAATGTCGAACTCCGTCACCAGCGGGATGTGATCGCTGGGCTGGTCCCATTTGCGGGTTTCCTCGACGAAGCGGTGGCTGCGCGATTGCGCCGCCAGCTCGGGCGAGGCCCACATGTGATCGAGCCGGCGCCCGCGGTCTTTGTCCTGCCAATAGGTGCGGTACGACCACCAGGTCCAGTTGCGCTGCGGCGCGGGGATGTGCTTGCGGCCCAGGTCCTCCCAGCCGTGCGCATCGCGGAAGCGATAGAGCGCCTCGATTTCGATCGGGGTGTGGCTGACCACTTTCACCAGCGCCTTGTGATCGTAGACGTCGCAATCGAGCGGGGCGATGTTGAAATCACCGACGATCAGCGTCGGCCGGTCGAGCGCGTCGGCCCACACCGCCATGCGTTCCAGAAAGTCGAGCTTCTGCCCGAACTTTAGGTTCTGCTCACGGTCGGGGATGTCGCCGCCGGCGGGGATGTAGACGTTCTCGACCACCAGGCCCTGGCCCGGACCGAGCAGCTCGACCCCGACATGGCGCGCCTCGCCATTGGCCTGCCAGTCATGCCGGTGCAGTTCGCGCAAGGGAATGCGGCTGACCGTGGCGACGCCGTGATAGCCCTTCTGGCCATGCACCGCGCGGTGGACATAGCCCAGCTTCTCGAACGCCTCGTGCGGGAACAGCTCCTCGATGGTCTTGATTTCCTGCAGGCACAGCACGTCGGGTGCCTGCTCGGTCAGAAACCGGGCGACCTGATCGATCCGCAGCCGGACCGAATTGATATTCCACGTA
>JBJTLX010000216.1:0-9965 GCA_046063245.1 Novosphingobium sp. | reverse complement strand
GCCAGCCGGCCCACGGACCCTCGCTGATCAGGGCCAGGCGCGAATCTCCGGGTGTGTCGGCATCGGATTGCAGCTTGTCGTGCGGTTCGTGGCTCATGGCAGCGGGCCAAGCATATTGCCCGGCCCGCTGCAAGTGGGTCGTATTCCGACAAGCCAATCGCCTCCGCGATTGGCTTGCAACACCGGCCCGCTCCCCGCTTGAGGTGCGAGAAAATGTCCGGGGGACATTTTCGCCGAGAGGCCGACCACCCACAGGGTACCATGAACGGGTGGTCGGGCAGGGGGAGCGGGCCGGTGTTGCCGCCACGAAGTGGCCAGAAGCAGCTGGTGCGGACGGTGGGACTCGAACCCACACGAGCAAGGCTCAGGGGATTTTAAGTCCCCGGCGTCTACCATTCCGCCACGTCCGCGCGCGACATCGCCTTAAGGCTCGCCGCGACCGGGCGCCAGTCCCTGCTAGGTCGGCACGCCGAATGAAATGCGACCTCAGTCGCTGTTGAGGCGCGCGCGCATTTCCTTGCCGGGCTTGAAATAGGGCACGCTTTTGCCCGGCACTTCGACGCTTTCGCCGGTGCGCGGGTTGCGGCCCTTGCGGGCGTCGCGCTGGCGGGTCGAAAACGAACCGAAGCCGCGCAGTTCGACCCGGCCGCCCTTGGCGAGACGCTGGGCGATCTCGTCGAAGAAGACGTTCACAACCTTTTCGATTTCTTCGGCACGCAGGCCTGGGTTCTCCTTGGCCAGGGCCTGGAGCAATTCGGATCTGATCATCGCACGCCTTCCCCGGATCGCGCACGACCCGGCCATGTTTGGTTTGCAAAAGCGCGGCACAGCTTTCGACCCGGTGCAAGCGGCACTGCGGGCGAGACTATGTCAGAGCATATCCGCCTGTGCAATCCATTAGTCTGAAGGCTAAACGTTTTCCCCCAGCAGTTCGGCCACCGACAGGCCCAACCGGTCGATCCGGGCGCGCACCGCGGGCCATTCCTGCGCCAGGAACAGATCACGCTCGCTGCTGCGCAGCCGTTGCGCCGCGCCGGGCGCGACGTACATCCCGACCCCGCGCTGGACTTCGACCAGGCCGTCAAGCTGGAATTGCTGATAGGCCTTGGCCACGGTCAGCGGATTGGCCCCCTGATCGGCGGCAAAGGCCCGCACCGACGGCAGCATCGCCCCTTCGGGATATGTGCCATCGATGATCGCCGCGGCGATCAGATCGCGCAGCTTGAGGTAAACGGGTTTGCCGGTGGGTGCCATAGTGAATGACTGCCATAATACAGCGTGGCAGGCAAGCCCAAGGGCGTTTCAAAATTGCGCAACATTGTGCTTCCCACCGGCAAAAACCGCGCTAGTCTCGGGGCCATAAAAAGGTTTTGGGGTAGCGTGCATGAAAGACATGGCGATGTGGAACGAGGGCGACTGGATCGCGGCGATTGCCGCGGTCGCCCTGTTCGTGGTGCTGACGATCGGCGGGCTGATTGCTTCACGCAAGAGCGACGAAGTGGTCGGGCATCCGCGCGGGCTGTTCGTGTTGTTCTATGCCGAAATGTGGGAACGCTTTTCCTACTACGGCATGCGCGCGCTGCTGATCCTCTACCTTACCAAGTTCTGGCTCTATGCCGATGGCAAGGCCAACCTGATCTACGGCGCATATACCAGCCTGGTCTACATCACCCCGGTGCTGGGCGGCTATCTGGCGGACCGCTGGCTGGGCCAGCGCAAGGCGGTGCTGTTCGGCGGCATCGTCCTCGCCTTCGGGCACCTGTTCATGGCCTATGAAGGCATGCAGGGGGTGACCGACGCCGCGGCCAAGCAGGCCGATCCGGCGATCAACGTGTTCTGGCTGGCGCTGGCGCTGATCATCGTCGGCTCGGGCTTTCTCAAGGCCAACATCTCGGTGATCGTCGGGCAGCTTTACCGGATGACCGACAGCCGCCGCGATGCCGCCTATACCATCTTCTACATGGGGGTGAACGTCGGCGCCGCGCTCGGCACCATCTTGGTCGGCTACCTTGGCGAAACGGTCGGGTGGAGCTGGGGCTTCGGCATGGCAGGGATCGGTATGATCATCGGGCTGATCATCTTCGTGATCGGCAGGCCCGCGCTGAAGGGTCAGGGCGAGCCGCCGGCCGCGCTGGCAAAGGGCCGCGAAATGGCGCTCTACGGCACCGGGCTGGGCGCGGTCGTGGTGATCTGGATGCTGATCCAGTACCAGAACGCGATCGGCAACCTGCTGTTCTTCTTCGGGCTCGCCATGCTGGGCTACACCTTGTACGAAGCCTTCAAGCTGCCCAAGGAACCGCGCGAACGCATGTTCGCGATCCTGTTCCTGGTCGGGCTCAACCCGATCTTCTGGGGCCTGTTCGAACAGGCCGGCGGTTCGCTGAGCCTCTACACCGACAAGTTCGTCGACCGTTCCGGCGTGCCGACCAGCCTGTTCCAGTCGATCAACCCGATCTACATCGTGATCTTCGCACCCGTATTTGCTGCGCTGTGGCAATGGCTCGGGCGCAAGGGGCTGGAACCGTCGGCCCCGGCCAAGTTCGCGCTGGCGCTGGGCCAGGTCGGGCTGGGCTTCCTGGTCTTCGTCTGGGGCGCGGGAACCGGCGATCCGGCGGTGATGACCGGCGTGGTTTTCGTCTTCCTGATCTATCTGCTGCACACCACCGGCGAGCTGTGCCTGTCGCCGGTCGGCCTGTCGGCGATGACCCGGCTGGCCCCGCTGCACCTGGGCAGCTTCATCATGGGTGCCTGGTTCTACATGACCGCCGTCGGCAACTTCGTCGCCGGCAAGATCGGCGAGGCGACCGGAGGCGAAAGCGGCGACATGTCGAAGGAATTGACCCTGGCGATCTATACCAAGATCGGCTGGATCACCATCGGGGTGGCCGTGGTGGTCCTGCTGCTGTCGCCGATCGTCAAGCGCTGGATGCATCTCGACACGCTGGAAGACCGCGCTTGAAACCGGCGCGGTTGATCGCGCTGGGTCTGGCTGCAGCCGCACTGGCTGCGGCCCCGGGCCTGGCCAAGGACAAGAAGAGCGGGGACGAAAGCGCCGCAGTGAAAGCTGCGCGCGATTTCGACAAGAACCCCTTCCCTTCGACCTACAAGCCCTTTCCCGGGCGCACCACGCTGATCAGCGGGGCCACGGTGTTCGACGGCAAGGGCGGGCGGATCGAGCATGGCAATGTCCTGATCAAGGACGGCAAGCTGGCCGCGGTGGCCGGCGCGCTGGCCGACATGGACGTGCCGGCCGACGCGGTGCGGATCGACGGCGCCGGCAAGTTCGTCACCCCCGGGGTGATCGACGTCCACAGCCACCTTGGCGTCTATGCCAGCCCGGCCGTGGCGGCGCACCAGGACGGCAACGAGATGACCAGCCCGACCACGCCCGAGGTCTGGGCCGAACATTCGGTCTGGCCGCAGGACCCCGGGTTCAGCCGCGCACTGACCAACGGCGGGGTGACCAGCCTGCAGATCCTGCCGGGATCGGGCAATCTGATCGGCGGGCGCTCGGTGGTGCTCAAGAACGTCTATGCCCGCACCGTCCAGGGCATGAAATTCCCCGGCGCGCCCTACGGGATGAAAATGGCCTGCGGCGAGAATCCCAAGCGGGTTTACGGGGATAAGGGCCAGATGCCTTCGACCCGGATGGGCAATTTCGCGGTCGACCGGGCGATCTGGATCAAGGCCAAGGAGTACCGCGCCAAGCGCGACGACGGCAAGCTGGAGGAGCGCGACCTGGCGATGGAAACCCTCGCCGGGGTGCTCGACGGCGATATCCGGGTGCAGAACCACTGCTACCGCGCCGATGAAATGGCCCAGGTGCTCGATATGGCCAAGGAAGCCGGGTACAAGGTCGCCGCCTTCCATCACGCGGTCGAGGCTTACAAGATCGGCGACCTCCTGAAAGCCAACGACGTCTGCGCCGCGATCTGGGCCGACTGGTGGGGCTTCAAGATGGAAAGCTATGACGCGGTCCCGGAGAACGCCGGTCTGCTCTACAAGGCCGGGGCCTGCGTGGTGATCCATTCGGACGACGAGAACGGCATCCAGCGGCTCAACCAGGAAGCCGCCAAGGCGCAGGGTTCCGCCCGCCGCGCCGGGATCGCGATTCCCGATGAAGAGGTGGTGCGCTGGTTCACGTTCAACGCTGCCAAGGCGATCGGGGTCGACAAGGACACCGTCAGCCTCGAAGCCGGCAAGATGGGCGACGTGGTGCTGTGGAACGGCAATCCGCTGTCGACTTACAGCCGCCCCGAGAAGGTCTGGGTCGATGGCGCGCTGCTCTATGACGCGAACGATCCCAAGCGCCGTCCGGTCAGCGATTTTGAGCTGGGCCAGCCGGGCGAAGGAGAGGTCAAGTGAGCGCCCGCGCCGCATTGTGCGCGCTCGCCGCGCTGCTCGCCGCCAGCGGGGCACAGGCGCAGGACATGGCGATCACCGGCGGCCGCGTGGTGATCGGCGATGGCTCCGCCCCGATCGACAATGGCACCGTGCTGATCCGCGGCGGCAAGGTGGTTGCCGCCGGGGCCGGGGTGGCGGTGCCGCCGGGCGTGCCGGTGGTCGACGCCGCGGGCAAATGGGTCACCCCGGGGTTGGTCGTCGCGGTGACCGACCTCGGGCTGGTCGATGTCGGCGCGGTCGACGAGAGCAACGATACCCAGGCCGACAAGGCGGTGTTCAACGCCGCGCTCGACGTATCGGCGGCGATCAATCCCGCCGCCCAGCCGATCGTCAACGCCCGCGCCAACGGAGTGACCCGCGCCGCGGTCGCGCCGCTCGGCACCGGGGCGATCTTCGGGGGCCAGGGCGCGGTGATCGACCTTGGCAGCGATCCCCGGCCGGTGACCGTGGCGCGCGCCTTCCAGTACGTCGAGCTGGGCGAAGACGGCGCGCGGTTGGCCGGGGGCAGCCGGGTGGCCGCCTATGCCGTGCTGAAAAACGCGCTCGACGAAGCGCGCGAGATTGCCGCCGCGCCGGCCGGGGCGCGCCGCACCGACGCGCTGCTGACCCGCCGCGATGCCGCCGCGCTGATCCCGGTCGTCACCGGCAGGCAGCCGCTATACGTCCATGTCGAGCGCGCCGCCGACATCCGCATGGCGCTGAGTCTCAAGGGCGATTTTCCGCTGCTCAAACTGGTCATCGTCGGCGCGGGCGAAGGCTGGCTGGCGGCGCAGGACCTTGCCGCGGCAGGCGTGCCGGTGCTGGCCACCCCGCTGGGCGACCTCCCCGCGCGCTTCGAGCAGCTTGGCGCAACCCAGTCCAATGTCGGGCGGATGGCCGCCGCCGGGGTCAAGGTTGCGCTTGGCGCCTATGGTGGGATGAGCCCGGTGGTGACGCAGTACGCCGGCAACCTCGTGGCGCTCACGAAAATGCCGCGCGCCAGCGGGCTGAGCTGGGACAAGGCCTTCGCCGCGATCAGCTCGGGCCCGGCCGAGGCAATGGGCCTGGCCGATCGCATCGGCTCGCTGCGTCCGGGCCGCGCCGGCGACGTGGTGATCTGGGACGGCGACCCGCTCGAGGCGCGCTCGGGCGTGGTCAGGGTGTGGATCGACGGGACCGAACAGCCGCTGCGCAGCCACCAGAGCCGCCTGCGCGAACGCTATGCTGAACCGCAAGAGGGAGCGCTGCCCAAGGCCTACGACTGGTAGCAATCGTACCGCAATCCGGCGCTTGCCAGCCCGTTGCAATCTGCTACTTGTGTTAACGTTGTTAACATGGGGAGACCTGGCATGGACCCGAGCATCGGCTGTCTGATCGCTGCGAATGCACTGTTCGTCGGCACGCATTTCGCAATGTCGCATCCCTTGCGCGCGCCGCTGGTCAAAGTGGCGGGACCGATGGGCTTCCAGGGGCTCTATTCGCTGGTCGCCCTGGGCTCGTTTGCGTGGGTCATTGTCGCTTTCCGTGCCGCCGCTCCCGGCATGCCGGCATGGAACGGCCAGTCCGACCTCGCCTGGGCGCTGGCGACTCTGATCATGCTGATCGCCTCGATCCTGCTGGTCGGATCGTTCCTGGGCAACCCCGCGCTGCCCGCGCCGGGCGCGGCCGCACTAGCGGCCAAGGGCCCGCACGGGGTGTTCCACGTCACCCGCCACCCGATGATGTGGGCCTTCGCGCTGTGGAGCGCGGCCCACGTGGCTGTAAGCCCCACCCCGCGGGTGATCGTGCTGAGCGTCGCGATCGGCATGCTCGCGCTGGTCGGCGCGCGGCTGCAGGACGGCAAGAAGGAAGCGCTGATGGGCCCGGCGTGGCGCGAATGGGAAGCCAGGACCAGCTACTGGCCCCGGCTTGGCGCGCTGGCCCAGGCCGGCGCGGTGCCGTGGCTGGGCGGCATCGCCCTATGGCTCGCCGCGACCTGGGCCCACGGCTGGCTGATCGGCATGGCCGCCGGGGTGTGGCGGTGGGTCGCTTAGCTCAAAGCTGACCAAACCATTCCGCCTTCACCGAGACCTGCTCCACCAATTTTGTTTCCACTCCAAGCGAAAGCTCTTTGAGCTTTTCGGACAACGATTCCCCGTCGATAAGGTCAATAGGTGGAGCACCGTCGCGCGTTGCCTCCCTGCGTGCGTCTGGCGAAAATGTGCCTGTAGTAATGATGAGGCCTTTATCTGTACGCCCCATCATTGCGCCTCGGAAGTCTCGGACGGCAGCCGACCCAACTGACCCGGCATAGCGCTTACACTGAAACAGGACGTGAAAGGACATCAAGCTTAGCTGGAGAATGCCCGTACCATCGATTCCTCCATCGCCAGATCGTCCGGTAACTTCGACCTTTACGAATCCAGATTCCCTAAGTAACCTCTGGCAAAGTCGCTCAAATGCAGATGGATCCATAGCCCTAAGAACGGCAAGTAATTGGTCCCTCCAGTCGGCGAACTCTTTGTCGGGATTTCCAATTGGCAACTCGTCTTCGACTGATTCGGCTTTCTTGCGAGCCTCTTGCTGCTGACGAACTGCAGCAGCAACCCGCTTTTTCAGCAAATCCTCCGACCATTCCTTCGCCAACCTTCCTTCGTCGGTAAGCAGCCACACTCCCCGCCCGCCGGAAGCAAGAAATCCCGCTGCTTTCAAATGGCTGCGAGCCCACGAAAGTCGATCAGCGACTACCGTCCCTTGGCCACTGTCGTAAGCGACTTCGAGAGCCTCCGGCGACAGCCCAATTAGATCAACAACGGCATCATTCACTTCATTCAGTGAAGCCGATCCACCAATGTTGTCCAACGCGATCAGCGTAGGCCGCATCAATTCAAAATACTTCGGCAAGTCTGCGATCTGCATCACGCCCGCGCCTCTTCCACCCCCGTCGAATTATGCCGTAGCGCTTTCAGCACGGCGTCGACGATGTGCGGGGCGTTTAGGCCAGCCGCATCGTACTGCTTGTCCGGCGCGTCCTGGTCCTGGAAGCGGTCGGGGAGGCGCAGGGTGCGGATCTTGAGGCCGGCATCGGTCAGGCCTTCGTCGCTGGCCATGGTCAGCACATGGGCGCCGAGCCCGCCGATGCTGCCTTCCTCGACTGTCAGCACCACCTCGTGCGTGGTCATCAACTGGCGGATCAGGTCGTTGTCGAGCGGCTTGACGAAGCGCAGGTCGGCCACGGTCGTCGACAGCCCCTTTGCCTCGAGCTGGTCGGCGGCCTTGAGCGCTTCGGCCAGCCGCGTGCCGAGCGAGAGGATCGCCACCTTGGTGCCGTGGCGCACGACCCGGCCCTTGCCGATCTCGAGCCGCTCGGGCACCTCGGGCAGGGCCACCCCGGTGCCGTTGCCGCGCGGATAGCGGAAGGCGATCGGGCCGCTGTCGTGGCAGGCGGCGGTATAGGTCATGTGGACCAGCTCGGCCTCGTCCGCCGCGGCCATCACCACGAAATTGGGCAGGCTGGCCAGATAGGTAACGTCGAAGCTGCCGGCGTGAGTCGCGCCGTCGGCCCCGACCAGTCCGGCGCGGTCGATCGCGAAGCGCACCGGCAGGTTCTGGATCGCGACGTCGTGGACCACCTGGTCATAGGCGCGCTGGAGGAAGGTCGAATAGATCGCGCAGAACGGGCGCATCCCCTGCGCCGCCAGCCCGGCGGCAAAGGTCACCGCGTGCTGTTCGGCAATCCCGACGTCGAAGGCGCGGGTGGGGTGGGCCTTGGCGAACTTGTCCACCCCGGTCCCGCTTGGCATCGCCGCGGTGATCGCGCAGATCAGGGGATCGCTTTCGGCCAGTCGGGCCAGGGTTTCACCAAAGACGTTCTGGTAGGACGGAGCGCCCGGCGCGGCCTTGACCTGCTGCCCGGTAATCACGTCGAACTTCTGCACCCCGTGGTACTTGTCGGCGGAGGCCTCGGCCGGGGCATAGCCCTTGCCCTTTTGCGTCACCACGTGGATCAGGCACGGGCCTTCCGCCGCGTCGCGGACGTTCTCCAGGATCGGCACCAGCTGATCGAGATTGTGCCCGTCGATCGGGCCGACATAGTAGAAGCCCAGCTCCTCGAACAGGGTCCCGCCCATGGCCATCCCGCGCGCGAACTCGTCGGTCTTCTTGGCCGCCTTGTGGAGCGGTTCGGGCAGCTTGCGCGACAGCCGCCGGGCAATATCGCGCAGCGACAGGAACGGGCGCGAGGAGACCAGCTTGGCGAGATAGGCCGACAGTCCGCCCACGGGCGGCGCAATCGACATGTCGTTATCGTTGAGGATCACCACCAGCCGGTTGCCCGCGGCCTGGGCATTGTTCATCGCCTCATAGGCCATGCCCGCGCTCATCGCGCCGTCGCCGATCACTGCGATGCCCTTGCCCGGCTTGCCAGCGAGCTTGTTGGCCACGGCAAAGCCCAGCGCCGCCGAGATCGAGGTCGAGCTGTGCGCCGCGCCGAACGGGTCGTATTCACTTTCGCTGCGCTTGGTGAAGCCCGACAGCCCGCCGCCCTGGCGCAGCGTGCTCATCCGGCTGCGGCGGCCGGTGATGATCTTGTGCGGATAGGCCTGGTGGCCGACATCCCACACCAGCCGGTCAGCCGGGGTGTTGAAGACATAGTGGATCGCCACGGTCAGCTCGACCACGCCCAGCCCCGATCCCAGGTGCCCGCCGGTCTGGCCGACCGCGGCGATGGTTTCGGCGCGCAGTTCGTCGGCCAGCTGGCGCAGCTGTCCGGGGGCGAGGCGGCGGAGGTCTTCGGGGGTGTCGACCGTATCGAGCAGCGGGGTTGCCGGAGATTGGCTCATGGCCAGTGCCTTACACACTTGCTACAGCGCTGTCGACTGAGTCCGGCGCCCGCACGCGCGCCCTGCACCAAAAGGAACTGCCCGATGAGCCTGCCCGCCAGCGCTGCCCCGCTCTGCTTCGTGATCACCTCAGACCGCGCGCGTTCCAAGGCATTCTACGCCGATGTGCTGGGCCTGCGGGTGCTGGGGGAGGACGATCACGCGGTGACCTTCGACCTCGGCAATCGCACCCCGATGCGACTGACCACGGTCGAGGGCTATCAGGCGGCGGGCCATACCGTGCTGGGCTGGCACGTCGGCGATATCGCCGCGGCGGTGGCGGCGCTCAAGGCCAAAGGCGTGCAGTTCAAGATCTATGAAGGCTACAACCAGGACGCCGACGGCATCTGGCGCGCGCCGGGCGGCGGGGCGGCGGTGGCGTGGTTTCCCGATCCCGACGGCAACCTACTGAGCCTGACGCAATTTGGCTAGGATGCACCAATCAGGACTCGGAACACTCTGAACACAGTCCCCGCAGTTCGACCACCGGACGAATATCGGCGAAGCCGGCATGGCGCGCCGCCTCGACCAGGGCGCCGGTCAGCTTGTCGTCGTCGATATGGGTGGCCTTGCCGCAGCTGTCGCAGATCAGGAAGATGCAATCGTGCAGGCAGCCAGGGTGGCTGTTCGCGACGAAGGCGTTCGCACTCTCGACGCGGCGGACGAGGTTGTTCGCGACGAACAGGTCAAGGATGCGATAGACGCTGTTCGGGGCGACGCGCT
>JBJTLX010000215.1:0-12382 GCA_046063245.1 Novosphingobium sp. | reverse complement strand
GCCCCGGCGCGATAGAAGGCACCGCATTCCATGAAGACGGTCCCGATCACGTTATGGCCGCTAGTCGCGTCGGCATGAATTTCGTTGAAGGTGTAGTAGGGCGACAGCGCGATCGAGGCGATGAACGAATGCCGCGGTTCGGGGAAGGCAGCCATCAGCGGGCGCAGGTCCCACAAGTGATGATGCGGATCGATGATCGGCAGGTCGGGTTCCAGGATCGCTTCGCTCACGGTCTCTCTCCTTCATTCTCGTATGGCCCAGCTTATGCGGCGCTCAACGTTTGACAAGCGCAGAACCACCTTTCATTAATCGCTCGATTAAATTTTTCGGTGGAGAGGCGAGATGGACTTCGAACATAGCGACAAGGTCAAGGCACTGCTGGCCAAGGTGCAGGCCTTTATGGACGAGCACATCTACCCGAACGAACAGTCCTACCACGAGTTCGTCACCGATCCGGCCAACATCTGGCAGGAATGGCCCGGGATGGAAGACCTGAAGGCCAAGGCCCGCGCGCAGGGTTTGTGGAACCTGTTCCTGCCCCACGAATACGGCGCGTTCTCTCCCGGGCTGACCAATCTGGAATATGCGCCGATCGCTGAATTGCTTGGACGCGTGCCCTGGGCCAGCCAGGTGCTGAACTGTTCCGCGCCCGATACCGGCAACATGGAGGTCCTGGCCAAGTACGGCAGCCCGGAGCAGCAGGAAAAATGGCTGAAGCCGCTGCTCGATGGGACGATCCGCTCGGCCTACGTTATGACCGAGCCGCAGGTTGCCTCGTCCGACGCAACCAATCTCGAGCTGTCGATCACGCCCGATGGCGACGACTATGTCCTCAATGGCCGCAAGTGGTGGATCAGCAACGCGATGCATCCGCGCTGCGACATCTGGATCGTCATGGGCAAGACCGATTTCAATGCGCCGCGCCATGCTCAGCATTCCCAGATCCTGGTCGAGCCCGGTACGCCAGGCATCACCATCGTTCGGCACCTGACGGTGTTCGGCTCGCACAACTCACCGGGCGGCGAATGCGAACTGCGCTTCGACAACGTTCGCGTGCCCAAGGAGAACCTGATCCTGGGCGAAGGGCGCGGGTTCGAGATTGCCCAGGGCCGGCTTGGGCCGGGGCGGATCCATCATTGCATGCGCTCGATCGGGCAGGCCCAGCGCGCGCTCGAGATCATGGCGCGCCGGGCCGACAGCCGCACGGCATTCGGCAAGAAGCTGGCCGACCAGTCCTCGATCCGCCAGGATATCGCCAAGAGCTTTTGCGAAGTCGAAATGGCCCGGCTGCTGACGCTGAAGGCGGCCGACGCAATGGATCGCCACGGAAACAAGGTGGCCAAGGATCTGATCGCGGCGATCAAGGTGGTTGCCCCGCAGATGGCGCAGACCGTTTGCGACCGCGCGATCCAGGTTCACGGCGGGATGGGGGTTTCGGACGATACGCCGATCGCCCGGTTCTTCACGCTCAACCGCTTCGTCCGCATCGCCGACGGTCCGGACGAGGTCCACATGAGCCAGCTCGGCAAGGCCAAGATCAAGGAATATGTCGCGATGAACGAGCGCTAGGAGGGCAGCGCAGATGGCCTCGTTGTTCGATCTGTCTGGCAAGGTGGCGCTGGTCACCGGCGGCAACAACGGCATCGGGCTGGGCATGGCCGAAGGGCTGGCCCAGCACGGCGCCGCCGTGGTGATCTGGGGCACCAATGCCCAGCGCAATGCGGAAGCTGCCGAGCGGCTGCGCGCGCACGGCGGCGAAGTACGCCACGCCCGGGTCGACGTGTCGGACGAAGCGGCGGTTGCCGCGGGCGTCCAGGCCATCGTCGACGAATTTGGACGGATCGATCAGGCAATTGCCAACGCCGGGATCTCGATCCCGCGCAAGAGCCTGTTCGACATTACCGAGGACGACTTCCGCCGGATCGAGGCGGTCAACGTCCACGGGGTGCTGTTCACCCTGCGCGAGGCGGCGCGGCACATGATCGCGCGGCACGAAGCCGGCGACAGTGGCGGTTCGCTGGTCGGGATCTCCTCGACCTCGGCGATCCACGGGGCGGCGCGCAGCGAGCACTATGCCGCGACCAAGGGCGCGGTGGTGACGATGGTGCGGGCCATGGCGGTCGAACTGGCGCGCTATGGCATCACCGCCAACTCGATCCTGCCGGGCTGGACCCGTTCGGGCATGACCGAGCGGCTGCAAGGCTGGGACAAGTTTACCGAGGCGGTGATCGGCCGGGTGCCGACCGGTGACTGGCTCGACGGATCGGACTTTTCGGCAATCGCCGTCTACCTTGCCAGCCGGGGTGCGCGTCATCACACCGGCGACACGATCGTGATCGACGGCGGCTATACCATCTTCTGACGGGAGCGAGGGCATGGGCTGGGTCAAGAGCGGCAACCGGGTCCTGACGGGCGACCAGTTCGACCAGCGCGCGCGCCGCGCCGCCGCGGCTATCGCAGCGCTGGGCGTGGGCCAGGGCGACGGCATTGCGCTCTACCTGCGCAACGATCTGGCCTATTTCGAGGCGGTGTTCGGGGCGGGGATGCTTGGCATCTATCCGGTTCCGGTCAACTGGCACTACACGGTGGACGAGGCCAATTACCTGCTGACCGACAGCGGGGTGAAGTTGCTGCTGATCCACGCCGATCTCCATCCGCCGGTCAAGGACGCCATTCCCGCTGGGCTGCCGGTGGTGATCGTCGAAACCCCGCCCGAAGTGCGCGAGGCCTATGGGCTGGGACCAGTCCCAAATCCCGCCGGGCTGCCGCTGTGGGCCGATCTGGTCGATGCGGCCGATCCCTGGCCGGGCGAGGCGGGTATTGCGCCGAGTTCGATCATCTACACCTCGGGCACCACTGGGCGGCCCAAGGGCGTCACCCGTCCGGCCTTTACCGAGGAACAGAACCAGGCAGTCAGCGCCATGCTCGCCGGTTCCTATGGCTATGCCGAGGTTCTGGCCGGCACGCGCGATCCGGCGACGATCACCACCGCGGTGATCGGCCCAGTCTATCACTCCGCGCCCAATGCCCATTCGGCGTTTTCGATCCGGGTCGGGGCCAATGTTGTGATCTGCCCGCGCTTCGATGCCGAGGCCTTGCTGGCGCTGATCGAGCAGGAACGGATCACGCACCTCAACATGGTCCCGATCATGTTCAACCGGCTGCTGCGCCTGCCCGAAGTGGTGAAGCGCAAGTACGACCTCTCCAGCCTGCAGTTCGTCACTCACGCCGCCGCGCCATGCCCGCCGCCGGTCAAGCGGGCGATGATCGACTGGTGGGGCCCGGTGATCTGGGAATATTACGGCTCGACCGAGATGGGCAATGTCACCTGCCTGTCCTCGGCGGAATGGCTGGCTCACCCGGGCTCGGTCGGCAAGGTCATGCCCGGGGCGACCGTGCGGGTGGTCGACCCCGCGGGGCAGGACGTTCCGGCCGGAACCATCGGCGAGGTCATGGGCCGCAACAGCTACGGCATCGATTTCACCTATCAGAACGCGCCGGAAAAGCGCGCCTCGATGGAAAAGTACGGCCTCGTCACCCCCGGCGACATGGGCTATTTCGACGCCGACGGGTTCCTCTACCTGTGCGACCGGATCAACGACATGATCATCTCGGGCGGGGCCAACATCTATCCGGCCGAGATCGAGGCCGAACTGCACAAACTGCCCGGCGTGGCAGACTGCGCGGTGTTCGGCATTCCCGACGAGGAATTCGGCGAAAGCGTGATGGCCGTGGTCCAGCCGTCGCCGGGCGCGGCGCTGAGCGCTGCGGGGCTTCAGGCCGAACTGCGCAAGGTGCTGACCGGCTACAAGGTGCCGCGCCGGATCGACTTCGCGGACAGCCTGCCGCGCGAGGATTCGGGCAAGATTTTCAAGCGCAAGCTGCGCGAACCCTTCTGGGAAGGGCGCGAGCGGCGGATTTGACAAGGATGCGATGATGAAAGCTCTGCGATATCACGGCGCGCGCGTCGTGCGCTTCGAGGCGATGGACGATCCGGTGCCCGAATCGGACCGCGACGCGATCGTCAAGGTTACCGCCTGTTCGATCTGCGGATCGGACCTGCACATTTACCACGGCCACGGCTTCTCCGAGGATATGGGCTTCTGCGTCGGGCACGAGGCAGTGGGCGAAGTGGTCGAGGTCGGCCGCGCAGTGCAGCGGGTCAAGGTCGGCGACAAGGTCATGCTGCCCGCCGCGGTGGGCTGCGGCGCGTGCCGCTCGTGCCTCGCCGGCAATGTCGCCAACTGTGAGTTCGGGCTGGGTGCCTGCTACGGGCTGTCGGCCAAGCTGCAGGGCTCGCAGGCCGAAGCGGTGCGGGTGCCCGCGGCCGACATGAACGCGGTCAAGGTGCCCGACGGCGTCTCGATGGAACAGGCGCTGATGATGACCGACGCCATGGCTACCGCCTGGTACGGCGCGCGGCGGGCGGATATCCGGCCTGGCTCGTCGGTGGCGGTGATCGGGCTCGGGCCGATCGGGCTGATGGCGGTGGAAAGCGCCTTCGTGATGGGCGCGCACGTGGTCTATGCGATCGACCCGATTGCCGAGCGCCGGGCGATGACCGCACACACCGGGGCGATCGTGCTTCATCCGGACGAGGCGCTCGAGCGGATCAAGGAAGACACGCGCGGGGCCAAGCTGGAATGCGTGGTCGAGGTTGTCGGCAGCGATGCGACGGTCGATCTTGCGCTGCGGCTGGTGGCGCGGCGCGGGACCGTCTCGGTGATCGGGGTGCAGCAGAGCCGCCGCTATGCCTTCCCGCTTGAGCGTGCCTTCGCCGCCGGGCTGACCTTCCGCGCCGGAACCTGCTCGGTGCCCGAGGAACTGCCCGCGCTGTTCCCGCTGGTCCAGTCGGGCCGGCTGAAGCCCGAACGCTACATCAGCCACCGCCTGCCGCTGAGCGAGGGCGCGGAAGCCTACCGCCTGTTCGAAGCGCGTGAGGCCGGGGCGCTGAAGATGGTGCTGACGCCGGGATAGGGCATGGCCAGCGGATGCAGCAGCTGCTATTCGCACGAGCCTGATGCCGACTGAGCCCCTCGAACCGCCAGCTTCGCTCGAGCGCGCAGCGCTGGCCCGCGCGCTGACCCGTGTCGCCATGCAGGACCGCGAGGCCTTGCAGGAAGTCTATCGCCGCACCTCGCGGAAGCTTTTCGGCATCTGCCTGCGTATCTTCGGCGAACGGGCCGATGCGGAGGACGCGATGCAGGACGTATTTCTGACCATCTGGCACCGCGCCGGCAGCTTCGATCCGGCGCGCGGCAACCCGATAACCTGGCTGGCGACGCTGACCCGCAACCGCGCGATCGACCAGCTGCGCCGCTCGGGACGTCGCCCCACCGCGCCGCTCGATCTGGCCGACGATGTCGCGGACAGCGCGCCCGATGCCGAAGCCGCGCTGATTGCGCAGGCTGTGGACGGGCGGATCGAACACTGCATCCAGGCCCTGGCGAAAAGCGACGCGGCGATGATCCGCACGGCCTTTTTCGACGGCGCGACCTATGCCGACCTGGCCGAGCGCGCCGCCATGCCGCTTGGCACGGTGAAAAGCCGCATCCGCCGCGCCTTGCTCAAATTGCGGGAGTGCCTGTCATGACCGGTTCGGGCATGAACGACGACGACGACCTGCTCGCAGCAGAACTGGCGCTGGGCCTGGTCGACGATCCTGCAGTGGCCGCGCGGCAGGTGGCCGATCCGGTCTTTGCCGAACGCGTCGCGTGGTGGGAACAGCGCTTTGCCGGGCTGACCAAACCGATTGAGGCGGAGCCGGCGACCGATCTGTGGCCGCGGATCGCCGCGCGGCTGCCGCAGAACGACAACTCGCGCGGCCTGCTGCGCTGGAAGCTGATCAGCGGCGGGTTGGCGGCGGTTAGTGCCGTGACTCTCTTCATGTTGGCCCAGCGCCCGCAGATCGAATTGCCTCCCGCGCCCACCGCACCTGCGGTGGCCAGCCTGTCGGGCGAGAAGGGCAGCGCCTTGGCAATCAGCTATGACGCAACCACCCGGCGATTGACGGTGGCCCCGGTCCAGCTCGACCCGGGCAAGGGCGATGCCGAGCTGTGGGTCATTCCCGCCGGATCGAGCGAAGCGATCTCGCTCGGCGTGATCGACGCACACAAGCCGGCGACGCACCAGCTGGCCCCGGCCCAGGCGCGGCTGGTGGGGACTGGCGCGACCTTCGCGATCTCGCTCGAGCCCATCGGCGGATCGCCCACCGGCCATGCTACCGGGCCAATCGTCGCCAGCGGGAAGCTGGTCGAAACATAACTTTTTTCGTGAGCCGTGCATCCGCCGTGCAGACGGCGGCGTAACTTGGGTGCTGGAGCGATTGGACGCCCGGCATCCAAGGAGTATTCCCCATGAAGCTCAAGCTTGCTCTTACCGCGGCCGCGCTGTCGCTCCTCGTCGCCCCGGCGCTTGCCGGAACCATGCACGGCATGCACGGCGGCAACCCGATGGTCGGCGGTGCGGCTATGTATCCGACCAAGAACATCATCGAAAATGCCGTCAATTCCAAGGATCACACCACGCTGGTCGCCGCGGTCAAGGCCGCAGGCCTGGTGGAGACGCTGTCGGGTCCGGGCCCGTTCACGGTTTTCGCGCCGACCAATGCCGCCTTCGACCGCCTCCCTGCGGGCACGGTCGATACCCTGCTCAAGCCCGAGAACAAGGGCACGCTGACCGCGGTGCTGACCTATCACGTCGTCGCCGGGCGCGTGACCAGCGGCCAACTGGTCAGCATGATTGCGAAGGGCAAGGGCAAGGCGACGATCACCACGGTCAACGGCGCCAAGCTGACCGCCAAGAAGATGGGCAAGAATATCGTCCTGGTCGATGCCAAGGGCGGCGTTTCAACCGTTACCACGGCCAACGTGATGCAGTCGAACGGCGTGATCCACGTGATCGACCGCGTACTGCTGCCCTAGGTCCAGGATTCGCGCGCGCCACGCGCCGCGCGATGCAAGGAGCCCTGCCGGCAGTTCATACCCCCTCCCTGCCGGCGGGGCTCAACCGCAAATGTCAGGTGACGCCGTTCGCCGCGCTGAGCACCGCGCGGACGCTGGCGGTGGCGACGTCCTCGTCGATCCCGACGCCCCAGATCGTCTTGCCGTCTGCGCCGACGCATTCGACATAGGCGGCGGCGCGCGCGTCCGATCCGGCGGTCATGGCGTGTTCCGAATAGTCCTTGACCTCGAGCGCGACCCCGAAGGCATCGCGCAGCGTGCCAACGACCGAACTGATCAGCCCGTTGCCGCGGCCCGAGACCGACTGTTCCTTGCCGTCGAGCGCGATCTTGCCGGCGAACAGGCGGGTGCCGTCGGGGGCCTTCGATTCCTCGTAGTCGATCAGCTGGAAATGCTGCGGGGTGTTGAGCTTGTAGGTCCGCTGGAACACCGCCCAGATATCCTCGGCAAACAGTTCGCGGCCCAGCTCGTCGGCCAGCGCCTGGACCTGGGTCGAGAAGTGCGCCTGCATCTTCTTGGGCAGCTTGAGCCCCTGATCCTGTTCGAGCACCCAGGCAAAGCCGCCCTTGCCCGATTGCGAATTGACCCGGATCACCGCTTCGTAGCTGCGCCCCAGGTCGGCCGGATCGATCGGCAGATAGGGCATTTCCCAGACCGGATCGTTCTTCGCCTCCATCGCGGCAAAGCCCTTCTTGATCGCGTCCTGGTGGCTGCCCGAAAACGAGGTGTAGACCAGTTCGCCGACGTAGGGATGGCGCGGGTGGATCGGCAGCTGGTTGCAGTATTCGACCGTCTTGGCGATCGCATCGATGTCGGAGAAATCGAGCTCCGGATCGACCCCCTGCGTGTACATGTTGAGCGCGACGGTAACCAGATCGCAGTTGCCGGTGCGCTCGCCATTGCCGAACAGGCAGCCTTCGACCCGGTCGCCGCCGGCCATCAGCCCCAGCTCGCAGGCGGCGATGCCGGTGCCGCGATCGTTGTGGGTGTGCAGGCTGATCACCACGCTGTCGCGGTTGGGGATCATCCGCCCGAACAGTTCGACCTGATCGGCGTAGATGTTGGGGGTGGCGCACTCGACCGTGGCGGGCAGGTTGAAGATGATCGGCTTGTCCGGGCTGGGTTGCAGGATGTCCATCACCGCGGCGCAGACCTCGACCGAATATTCGCCTTCGGCGGTGGAGAAGGTTTCCGGGCTGTATTCGAAGCGCCAGTCGGTGCCGTGATACTTCGCCGCCTGGTCGCGCAGCACCTTCGCGCCTTCGATCGCGATCGCCTTGATCTGGTCCTTGTCCATCCCGAACACGACCTTGCGCCACACCGGCGAGACTGCGTTGTAGAGGTGGACGATGGCGCTGCGCGCGCCTTCCAGGCTGGCAAAGCTGGTCTCGATCAGGTCGCGGCGCGACTGGGTCAGGACCTGGACGATCACGTCATCGGGGATGCGGCCGTCCTTGACCAGGCCCGAGATGAAATCGAAATCGGTTGCGCCCGAGGCGGGGAAGCCGACCTCGATCTCCTTGACCCCGACCTTCAGCAGCAGGTCGAAGAAGCGGCTCTTCTTTTCGGCACCCATCGGATCGATCAGCGCCTGGTTGCCGTCGCGCAGGTCGGTGGAAAGCCAGCGCGGCGCCTGGGTGATGGCGCGGCTTGGCCACTGCCGGTCGGGCAGGTTGATTTGCGGGAAGGGACGGTACTTGTCCCCGGGGGTCTTGAGCATGGTCATTGCGGTGTCTCGGCTTTGGCTGGTGCGACGGTGAAGGCGGGTTCACTCTCCCTTGAGCGGCGCTGCGTGCCGATCAGGTCGCACGCCAGCCTACGCCCAAGGGCGGATAAGTCGCAGGGTAAGGCCAAGCGCGAGGGTCATGACGCAGCCTATGGCGAGGGCGCGGGGCGATGTAAAGGCTGTTTAGGCGGCGCGCGCGGCGGGACGCAGCGACGGCATCAGCCGGTCATAGACCGCATCGTGGAGGTCACGCTCGAACTCGATCCCGACGAGGCCGTCCTCGATCCACAGCACGGTGGCGGGGGTGTATTCCAGCCCGGGCAAGCGCACCAGCACGCGCCCTCCCACTTCGAACGAGATCGCCTCGCGCGCGATCATGCAGCCGACGATCGACAGGTCGAGCACCCGCACTTCGGCGACCATGCCCGATTTCATCCGGCACTTGGCGCGGAAGAAGGGGCGTTCCGGCGGGGTTTCTTCGATTTCCATCGGCCTGGCTACTCTGCAAGGGGCGTCGTGCTCCACACCGTATTGCAGAATGTCCTTGGCAGGGCGCTGACAGGTCTGGGCAACGCGCGGTAAACAGCCACGGTTACCCGGCCGGCAAGGAATTGCGCCGCGACGCATTGGCCGCTTGCCCGACACTGCCGCAGCGGCAATACAGGTGCGGAACTGCAACCCATCATGCCGGAGCCGCCATGAACTTCAGTGCCCGATCCGCCGGTTTCGATGCCGTCCGCCTGGCCCGCATCGACGGTCTGATCAAGGACCGCTACCTCGACACCGGCAAGCTTGCCAATGCGCAGGTGCTGGTCGCGCGCGAAGGCCAGATCGCGCACTTCTCCTCGCAGGGCCCGGCGCGCGAAGGCGGCAAACCGCTGGCCGAGGACGCGCTGTTCCGCATCGCCAGCATGACCAAGCCGGTGACCTCGATCGCCTTCATGATGCTGGTCGAGGAAGGCAAGGTCGCGCTTGATACCCCGGTCCATTACGTGCTGCCGGAGTTCAAGGACCTGGCGGTCTACAACGGCGGCGGGGGCGGGGTCGGATTCCTGACCCGGCCGCTGGCCCGGCCGATGCTGATGCTCGATCTGCTGCGCCACACCTCGGGGCTGACCTATGGCTTCCAGAACCGCGGCAATGTCGATGCCGCCTACCGCGAGGGCAAGATCGAGAACTGGCACGGCAACCTCGATCTCGACGGGTTCGTCGCCGCGCTGGCGGCGCTTCCGCTGGAATTCTCCCCGGGCGAGGCGTGGAATTATTCGGTCTCGACCGACGTGCTGGGTGCGGCTGTCCAGCGGATTTCCGGCCAGCCGCTCGAGACCTTCTTCCACGAACGGATCTTCGCCCCGCTGGGCATGGCCGACACCTTCTTCACCGTGCCGCCAGACAAGACCGAGCGCCTGACCGATTGCTACACCCTGATCCCGGGCAAGGGCCGGGTGATGTACGATCGCGGCGCGGAAAGCGCGTGGAGCCGCCCGCCCAGGCTGGTTTCGGGCGGCGGCGGGCTGGTCTCGACCTCGTTCGACTATCACCGCTTCTGCCGGATGCTGCTGGACGGCGGGGAGCTTGACGGCGTGCGCATCGTCTCGCGCAAGACGATCGAGCTGATGACGCTCAACCACTTGCCCGACGGCGGCGATCTGGCCGGCTGGTCGAAGTCGCTGTTCAGCGAGGCGGCGATGGCCGGGGTCGGCTTCGGGCTGGGTTTTGCGGTCAACAAGGATGTCGCCAAGACGATGATCCCGGGCTCGGTCGGCGAGTTCTATTGGGGCGGGATGTTCTCGACCGCGTTCTTCGTCGATCCGGTCGAGCGGGTGACGATGGTGTTCATGACCCAGCTGTCCCCATCGAGCGCCTATCCGATCCGGCGCGAGCTCAAGACGCTGATCTATTCGGCGCTGCTGTGATGGGGGAGAACCCGCTGTACGAGACCATGGGCCTGGTCCGGATCGTCGAACTGGATCCGGCCGGACGCGCCGTGCTGGAATACGAAGCCGGCCAGCACCTGTGCCATTCGGGCGGGGTGGTCCAGGGCGGCTTCGTCACCGGCTGGATCGACGCCGCGATGGCCCACGCCGCGATCGCCCGCAGCGGCGAGGGGGTCACCCCGATGACGCTGGAAATCAAGGTCAGCTTCTTCGCCCCGGTCCGCCCCGGCCGCGTTTTTGCCGAGGCCTGGGCCGAACGCGCCGGCAAGCGCACCGGCTTTTACGAAGGCTGCCTCAAGGACGCCGCCGGGACGGTGCTGGCCAAGGGCAGCTCGACGATCCTGCTGGCCGACAGCGCCCGGGTCGAAGCCGCGACCAGGGCGGCGCTGGGACAGGATTGATCGATTGGGCTTCGCACCCGGCCGATGCTGGGTTAGTCTGCGGCGAACGACAAGGGAGAGCACACGATGGCCGACCACGATGTGATGGATCTGACCGCCCAGTTCCATACGATGGCAGAAGGCACCCAGGAAGACTGGGACATCATCATGACCCACATGAAGCCTTTCGCGCAAAGCGGGGGCAAGCGCGTGCTCGATCACTTGCGCCTGCTCGACGGGGATTGCGGCGGCTTCGCGATCGACCGGCTGACGCACTGCCTGCAAACCGCCACCCGCGCGCACCGTGACGGGCGGGGCGAAGACTATGTGGTGATGGCGCTGCTGCACGACATCGGCGACACGCTGGGCGCGTTCAACCACCCCGATATTGCCGCGGCGATCGTCAAGCCGTTCGTATCGGAGGAATTGCACTGGATCACCCAGCACCACGGGATCTTCCAGGGCTATAATTTCTTCCACTACATCGGGCTCGATCGCAACATGCGCGATCAGTTCCAAGGCCATCCGCACTACGAAGCGACGGCCGAATTCATCGAGAAGTACGATTGCCCGGCCTTCGATCCGGCCTATGACACGGCCCCGCTCGAATTCTTCGAGCCGATGGTGATGAAGCTGTTCGAGCGGCCGCTTAACAGCGTGTACAAAAAGTCGATGGAATAGCGGGCCTTACAGCGTGACCGCGATCCGCCCGTTTCACCTCGACGTTGCCCAGCCGCATCTCGACGATCTCAAGGCGCGCATCGCCCAGACCCGCTGGGCCGAACGCGAAACGGTGAGCGACTGGTCGCAGGGCGCGCCGCTCGACGCGGTCAAGGATCTGCTCGGCTATTGGCGCAAGGACTTTGACTGGCGCCGCTGCGAGGCCCGGCTCAATGCGCTGGGCCAGTTCGTCACCGAGATCGACGGGCTCGACATCCACTTCCTCCACGTCCGTTCGCCCCATCCCGAAGCCATGCCGCTGATCCTGACGCATGGCTGGCCGGGATCGGTGATCGAATTCATGGGGGTGATCGAACAGCTGGCCGATCCGGTGAAGTTCGGCGGGCGGGCCGAAGATGCCTTCCACGTGGTGGCGCCGTCGCTGCCGGGCTTCGGCTTTTCCGGCAAGCCGGCGCAGAAGGGCTGGGGGGTGGAGCGGATCGCCCGCGCCTGGGGCGATCTGATGGCGCGGCTGGGCTATACCCGCTGGGTCGCGCAGGGCGGCGACTGGGGCAGCGCTGTCACCACCGCGATCGGGGTGCAGCACGTGACCGGCTGCGTCGGGATCCACCTCAACATGCCGATCGGACGGCCCACCGCCGAAGACCTGCAGAACCCCGATGCGACCGAGATGAAGGCGCTGACCGCGTTGAAATA
>JBJTLX010000214.1:0-3602 GCA_046063245.1 Novosphingobium sp. | reverse complement strand
CCCATTCCAGTGCCCATTCGGCATCGGGCACAATCAACCCGACCAGGTAAGGGCGCTTGTCGCCGATCACCATCGCCTGGGCGATCTCGGGCTGCAGGGTCAGCATCCCCTCGATCTTCTGCGGGCTGACATTGTCGCCCTTGTCGTTGACGATCATGTCCTTCTTGCGGTCGGTGATGACGATCCGGCCCTTGTCGTCGATATGGCCGATGTCGCCGGTGTGGAGCCAGCCGTCTTGCAGCGCTTTCGCCGTCTCGGCCTCGTTCTGCCAATAACCGTGCATCACCAGTTCGCCGCGGACCAGAATTTCGCCGTCCTCGGCAATCCGCAGTTCGACCCCGTGCATCGGCGGCCCGACGGTATCCATCTTGAGCCCCGCCTTGGGGCGGTTGCAGCTGATCACCGGACCGGCCTCGGTCTGGCCATAGCCCTGGAGCATGGTCAGCCCCATCGAATCGAAGAACACCCCGATATCGGGATTGAGCGGCGCCCCGCCCGAGACCATCGCTTTCAGCCGCCCGCCGAAGCGCTGGCGGATCTTGGGCCGCAGCGCGCGTTCGATCACCAGGTTAAGCGGCATGTCGCGCAGCCGCTTGCGCCCCTTGGCCTTGAGCGTGCCGATGCCGATGGCGCGGTCCATCAGGTAATTGGCCAGTTTGCCCTGTTTTTCGACCTGCTTCATGATCCGGGTGCGCAGCACCTCGAACAGCCGCGGCACGACGACCATGATCGTCGGGCGGACCTCCTCGATATTGCTGGCGAGCTTTTCCAGCCCTTCCGAATAATAGATCTGCGCGCCGACCGCGATCGGCAGCATCTGCCCGCCGGTATGTTCATAGGCGTGGCTCAGCGGCAGGAACGACAGGAACACCTCGTCATCGAGCCCGAAATCCTCGTTGAGGATCCGCGCTGCGCCGTCGGCATTGCACAGGATCGCGCCATGGTGCTGCCTGACCCCGCGCGGCGCCCCGCCGGTGCCGCTGGTATAGATGATGCAGGCCAGGTCCTGCCGCCCGATCCCGGCGATCCGTGCGTCGACCGCCTGGCGCGCCGCCGCCGCATCGCCCGCCACCAGCGCCGCCCAGTCGTGGTATTCGAAGGTTCCGGTCTGGGCGATACGCAGCGGCTCGATCCCGATGACGTGGTCGGCGTGGGCCGCGCGCAGCACCGCGCCGAGCAGCGGCTTGGCCAGCTTGTCGTTGGCGACGATCACCGCGCGGGCGCCGGAATTGTCGAGCACGTGCAAGTGATCGCGCTCGGTATTGGTGACATAGGCCGGCACGGTGACGCAGCCCGCCGCCATGATCGCGAAATCGGCGATCAGCCATTCGGGCCGGTTGTCCGAGACTAGCAGCACGCGGTCCCCGGCATTGAGGCCCATCGCGCGCAGCGCCTCGGCCAGGTTGCAGATCTGGGCGATCGCGTCGGACCAGCTCAGCGATTGCCATTTGCCGCCCTTCTTGGCCCACAGGAAGGGCTTGTCGCCGCGCAGATCGGCCCGGCGGAACAGCAGTTCGACCAGATTGTTGCTGGTCGGCAGATCGGAAATGTCCATTGCGTGCACGGCCCCTTTTCTGCGGCACGAATCCTCTAAGCCCAGCCTTTTGCCTAGGCTGGACGCGCCATCCCGGCAAGCTATTCGCTGACCGCGCGGCCCTCGCTGCGCGGATCCGTCGCGCCCGCCAGCTTGCCGCCGATCACTTCGATCGCATTGGCCTTCAGCGGCAGGCCGCGCGCCGTCACGCTGGCGTGGCCCAGTGCCTGCAGCGCCGGGATCATCGCTTCGAGCGTGCTGCCCTGCTCGACATAGACCGCGTCGGTTCCCGGCGCGAAGATCACCGGCAGAGCCAGCGCCTGCTGCACCGGCAGGTTCCAGTCGATCACCCCGATCACCGCGCGGATCACCTGGGCCGGGATCGTCACCCCGCCCGCCGCGCCAACCGCCAGGCGCAGCTTGCCGTCGGGACCGAACACCAGCGTCGGGCTCATCGAGCTGCGCGGGCGCTTGCCGCCCTGGACGCGGTTGTTGGCCGGCTTGCCCTCCAGCACCGGGTTCATGTCGAAATCGGTCAGTTCGTTGTTGAGGAAATAGCCCCCGGTCATCAGCCCCGATCCGAAAGAACTTTCGATGGTCGAGGTATAGCTGACGGCATTGCCGCGGCGGTCGACCGCGACGAAGTGCGAGGTGCCGTGTTCGTCCTGCGGGGCCGGATCGGCCAGGACCAGCGCCTCGGCCCCGCGCGGCACCCCGGCGGCAACCGTGGACATGGTCCGGTCGGCGGCGATCAGGGCCGATCGCTTGGCCAGATAGTCGGGATCGGTCAGCCCGGCGACGGGCACGGGCACGAAATCGGCATCGCCCGAATAGCGGGCACGGTCGGCATAGGCGAGGCGCATCGATTCGGCGATCAGGTGCCAGGCGGTGGGCGAATCCTTGCCCAGCGCGGTCAGGTCGAAGCGTTCGAGCTGCTTGAGCGTGGCGAAGACCGTGGTCGCACCGGAACTGGGCGGGCCCATCCCGCAGATCCGGTAAGCACGGTAGTTGCCGCAGACCGGATCGCGCTCCTTGGCCTGATAGGCGCCGAGGTCGGCTTCGGTCATCGGCGAGGGATTGCGCGCGGCCGTGTTGACGGTCGCAACCAGGCCGCGGCGGTTGGCGCCGTCGTAGAATGCCCGGGGGCCTTGGGCGGCGATGGCGCGCAGGGTCTGGGCCAGATCGCGATTGACGATCCGGGTGCCGACCGCCTTGGCCGTACCGTTGGCGTCATAGAACAGGGCCTTGCCGGCGGGCGAGAAGGCCGCGGTTGCGGCACTGCCCACCAGCATGTCGTGAAGCCGCGGGGTGACCAGGAACCCGCCCTGCGCCAGCTTGATCGCCGGGGTGAACAACCGCGCCCACGGCAGCTTGCCCCGCGCCTTGTGCGCTACCGCGGCCAGCGCGACATTGCCGGGCACGCCGACGCTGGTCGCGCCGGGGACGGCATCGGCAAAGTTCATCACCTTGCCGTCACGGATGAACCACTGCTCGGTGGCTGCCGCCGGGGCCTTCTCGCGGCCGTCGATGGTCACCACCCGGCCGTCGCCGGCGGTGGCGAGATAGAGCCCGCCGCCGCCGATTCCCGAGCTTTGCGGCTCGACCACGGTCAGCGCCAGCATGGTGGCGATCGCGGCGTCGGTGGCGCTGCCCCCGGCGCGCAGCATCTGTACCCCGGCCTCGGCCGCGCGGGGATCGGCGGCGCTGACCATGCCCTTGGCAAAAGGCGGGGCCGGTGCCGGGCGGGCCGTGGCGGCGGGGATGAGGAGCGCGGCGGCCAGCACGGGGGCGGCCAGCAGGACGAACGATCGTTGAGGCGTCATGGCGCCAAGGCTATTCGCTTCCAACCGCTTCGGCAATGGTGGCAAAGCCGTCGCGCTGCATCAGCCGGGCCAACCCTTTGGTCACCGCGTGGGCGATCCCCGGACCGGCATAGGCCATCGCCGAATAGAGCTGGACCAGGCTGGCCCCGGGGGGGATGCGCGCCAAGGCGCCTTCTTCCTTCGCGCCCCCCCCTACCCCGCCCAACAGCAAGGAGCAAAACGCGGCATCGCGGAAATCGTGCACC
>JBJTLX010000213.1:0-3204 GCA_046063245.1 Novosphingobium sp. | reverse complement strand
CGAGCCGCTGGTCACGCTGAACTGCGCGGCCTTGCCGGAAACGCTGATCGAGGCGGAATTGTTCGGTCATGAGCAGGGTGCCTTCACCGGTGCTACCAGAGCGCGCGCCGGGCGGTTCGAGGAAGCCGACAAAGGGACGCTTTTTCTCGACGAACTGGCGACGCTGTCGATGGGCGCGCAGGAACGTCTGCTGCGCGCGGTCGAATATGGCGAGGTGACGCGGATCGGTTCGTCGCGCCCGATCCGGGTCGACGTGCGCATCGTCGCCGCCACCAACGAGGATCTGCCTCGCCTCGCCGAACAGGGCCGCTTCCGCGCCGACCTGCTCGACCGGCTGAGCTTCGACGTCATCACCCTGCCGCCGCTGCGCGCGCGTGAAGGCGATATCGATGTGCTGGCCGATCATTTCGGGCGGCGCATGGCGACCGAACTGCACTGGGAGCAATGGCCGGGCTTTTCGGCCCATGCCCGCCGCGCGCTGGAGGAATACCACTGGCCGGGCAATGTGCGTGAGCTGCGCAACGTGGTCGAACGCGCGGTCTATCGCTGGGATTCGTGGGACGAGCCGGTCGGCCACATCCAGTTCGATCCCTTCGACAGCCCGTGGAAGCCCGCCGCCACGCCGCGGGCCAGGGCCGATGCCGCAGCCCCCGCGCCGGACGAGCCGTCACGCGCTGCCGCGGTGCACTATGACAGCATCACCGACCTGCGCGGCGCGGTCGACGCGCACGAGCGCGCGATCCTGGAACATGCCCTGGGCCGCAACCGCTACAACCAGCGCCAGACCGCCAAGGCGCTGGGGCTGACCTATGACCAGCTGCGCCACGCGATGAAGAAGCACGGGCTGAGCGACAAGGCGGCAACCGCCTGAGCGCGCCGGGCGCGGCAAGTTAAGCGAATTGAAACCGTGTTGTGCCAGGCTGCAGGCATGGATACGTCTGCCATGGACCCGCGGGCATGAACGCCCGGACGCCTTTTGCCGGCGCACGCCGCGCGGCTGCGGGGCCCAGTGCCCGCGGCTATCAGGTGCTGTTCCATGCCGACACCGTCAATCATTGTCCGGGCTGCGCCGGGACCAACTGGCTGGTTGGGCGGATCACCGCCGAATGCGCCCGCTGCGGCACTGCGCTGCCGCTGGCCGAAGCGGCGCGGATGGGGCTCGACCCGGTGGGTCACAAACAGGTGGCGCTGCACCTGCTCGAAGGCGGCAAACCGTGGCGCGAACGGCGCAAGTCGCCCCGCGAAGCCACCGACGGGCGCGTCCTGACCCTGCATGTCGACGGCGCCCCGCGCGCCTTTGCGATCCACGACATCTCCGATGGCGGACTGCGCGGCGCGGCGCTCGAAGAGGTCTTCAAGGGCCGCCAGCTGATCGTCGAACTGGAAGACGGCACGCTGCATCCGGCGGAACTGCGCTGGCGCAGCGGCGATTTCATCGGCCTGGCCTTCATCAAGCCGGCGCAGGCCTGAACCGGCCTATTTGCTGGCGTACTGCCCGGCCTTGGCCTGGAAGTTGACCCGCGCCCAGGTCTTGGCTTCGGCGGCGGACTTGAACAGCTGCGCCTGCATGACGTTGGTGACCAAGGGATAGCCTTGCGAATTGTAGCGCACGTCGCGCACGGTCAGGCGGAAATTGCCCTCAACGTCCTTGTTGATCAGGAACGGGCGGAACGCATCACTGGACATCGTCGGTCTCCTTGGCGGCTTGGGCCACGCGTTCGGCGCGCGCTTCCTGAATGCTGATTTCACGGGCGGCGAGGGCCAACCAGGCGGCTTTGGAACGCAGCAGGGTGGCGCGCTGGTTTTCCAGCACGGTCTTTGCCGCCGCTTCCTCGCAGATGTCTGCCTGTTGCAGGTAATATGCTGCCGATTGCGCCATGGTGGCCTCGCTTGGTGAGTGGGCGGCGCCGTTTGGGCAGCGCCGCGAAAGGTGTCAGCCGATAACCTCGGCCACGGCCCGGCGCAGTTCCTCGCGGGTCAGCACGCCGGGGCGGCGCGGGACGGGCAGAGAGGTGTAACGGGTATGGCCGCGTGCGACCGGAACAGCCCGGCGGGCTGCGGCGAAAACAAAATCAAACATATGTGTATCCTCGGCGCAGTCTTTGCGCCGTCTTGGTAAGTCAGGTTGCAGAAACCTAACGTCGCACGCCTTTGCGTGGCCCGCCCGGGGCACCGCCACCGCCGGGACCTTTTTCCCGGAAGACGATGCGGCCCTTGGACAGGTCGTAAGGGGTCATCTCGACCCGAACCCGGTCGCCCACCACCGAGCGGATGCGGAATTTGCGCATCTTCCCGGCGGTGTAAGCGATTATCCGGTGTTCGTTTTCCAGCATGACGCCGAAGCGTCCGTCCGGAAGGATTTCGTCGATCTGGCCATCAAGGGTCAGAAGATCCTCTTTGGCCATCTCGTTACGCGGCTTCGAGGTTGACGGCCGAGCTCTTGCCGCGGTTATCAGTCTCGATTTCAAACTTGATGCGCTGATCCTTGTCGAGCGTGGCCATTCCGGCCTTTTCGACGGCAGAGATGTGGACGAAGCTGTCTGCGCCGCCGCCATCGGGAGCGATAAAGCCAAAGCCCTTGGTGGCGTTGAAGAATTTTACGGTGCCTACCGGCATGATGTGTTCCTTTCACGAAACAAGTGACCCCGCTGACCCGAGTGGCCGCAGGAGCATTAGTGGCGAGAAAAGGAACGAAGGGGCCGGTTTAGTGACCGAAAGGTTCCGTCGCAGGCGACGTTAGCGCAACTGTATATAGCGCCTGTTGCGAGAATTGCAATGTCGCTGGCGCCGCCGCCGCATTGCCGCTTGCTTTTGATGCGGCGCGCGACTATTTGCCGCTCATCCCGACATTGTGACGCAACGAAGGGGCTGGCGCCGAAAGGGGCCGGCGCAAAACCGCTTTGTCACACTGTGTCGGCAAATGGAGTGTTCATGGCGGATATCGCGCGCATTATCGACGTCGTCGAGCCGGAGGCCAAGGCCCTTGGCTTCGATCTCGTGCGCGTGCGGTATTTCAAGGGCGGGGAAATCGGCCCGCTGTCCGATGCCGAGGAATACACCCTGCAGATCATGGCCGAGCGGCCCGAGACCGGCCAGCTGGTGATCGAGGATTGCGCCGCGCTGTCGCACCGCGTGTCCGATGCGATCGACGCGCTGGAGGAAAAGGGCGAGGTGCTGATCGCCGACGCCTATCGCCTCGAAGTC
>JBJTLX010000212.1:0-65520 GCA_046063245.1 Novosphingobium sp. | reverse complement strand
GCGCGCCTGCTACAACAAGTTGGTGGCGGCCGGAATCCGGATGCACGCCGAACCGTACTGGGATGCGATCAAGGTCGCGCCCGACGGCACCAAGACCGGTTACTCCGCGACCTATTGCCGCGATCCGTTCGGCAACGTGTTCGAGATCATGGAGATCCATGCCGATCCCACGATAAACCCGGTCTAGGCGATCTTCAGGATCAGTTTCCCGGTGTTCGCGCCGCTGAACAGGCGCATGAACGCGGCGTAGGCGTTCTCCAGTCCGTCCTGAACGTCCTCGTCCATCCGCAGGCGGCCTTCGCCGATCCACTGCGCCATTTGCGCGCCGCCTTGTGCGAAGCGGTCGACATAGTCGGCGATGAGGAAGCCCTGCACCGTCGCGCGCTTGACCAGCACCTGCCACAGGTTGCGCACGCCGACCTTCTCGGGCGAATTGTATTCGCTGATCAGCCCGCACAGCACGATCCGGGCGTGCTTGGCCAGGTTGAGCAGTTCGGCGTCGAACACGTCGCCGCCGACGTTCTCGAACACGATGTCCGCCCCGCCTGGTGCCGCCGCACGGATTTCATCGGACAGGGCGCTAACCGACTTGCCCTTGTAGTCGATCGCCACGTCGAAGCCGTAGTCCTCGATCAGGCGGCGGCATTTCCCCGCGCCCCCGGCGATGCCGATCACCCGGCAGCCGAGGATCTTGCCGATCTGGCCGACCGCCGAGCCGACCGCCCCGGCCGCGCCCGAAACCAGCAGGGTCTCGCCCGCCTTAGCCTTGGCGA
Organism: Novosphingobium sp.; assembly: GCA_046063245.1. Lineage (GTDB taxonomy): Bacteria > Pseudomonadota > Alphaproteobacteria > Sphingomonadales > Sphingomonadaceae > Novosphingobium. The sequence goes on along the minus strand of JBJTLX010000212.1, from coordinate 64,747 downwards.
CATCGAGCAGCCCGAAATAGGCGGTCAGCCCGACCGCGCCCATCGCCGAGAGGAACTTCGACGGACTGTCGACCTGGCCGACGTCGATCTTCATCGTGAAGCCGCCGGCATGATTGACCGAATAGTCCTCGAGCGCGTTGAGCCCCATGACCCAGTCACCCACCGCGAACTCGGGCGTATCGGAGGCATGGACCACCCCGACCGTGCTGGCGCGGACCGGATCGCCCAGTGCGATCGGCGGCATGTAGCTGGGCGCATCATCCATCCACCCGCGCTGCGCCGGATCGAGCGAGCAGTAATGGTTGCGCACCACGAAGCCGCCCGGCGGGGCAACCGGCACAGGTTCATCGACCAAGCTGAAATCCTCGGGCTGCGGGGTGCCGTGCGGACGGCGGGCGAGCAGGAAACGGCGGTTGCTGGTCATGGTCAGGCTCCTCTTGGCTCCTTGCTCGTCCGGTTCGGCGCGGCCCGCACCTGTGACATTTGGCAGTAAGCGCGCGCGCGCCAATCGCCTAAATCGAAATGAGGAAATTGCGCTGTCGGCAAGGCAGCGATCACCGGGAGAGGGACCTATGCTACCGACCAGATCACATTACGCGCGCGCCTTTGTGGCGGCGGCCCTGTCGACTTCGGCATTGCTGGCGCTGGCGGCCCCGGCCCAGGCCCAGGATGCCGCGCCGGCGCAGGACACTGCTGACGCTTCGGACAACGGCGGTATAATCGTGACCGCCCGCCGCCGCGACGAAACCCTGCAGTCGACCCCGGTTGCGATCAGCGCGATCAACACCGCCTCGCTGGAAAACAAGGGTTCGATCAACATCGGCGACCTCCAGGGCGCGGCCCCGGGTCTGCTGATCACCCAGCAGAACTCGGGCGCGCAGGCGGCCAACATCTCGATCCGCGGGCTGACCTATGCCGACATCGAGAAGTCGCAGACCCCAACCGTCGGGGTGGTGGTTGACGGGATCACCATCGGCACCAACACCGGCCAGCTGCAGGACGCCTTCGACGTCGCCCAGATCGAAGTGCTGCGCGGGCCGCAAGGCACGCTGTTCGGCGCCAACACGATCGGCGGCGTGGTCAGTATCACCCGCTCCAAGCCGACGATGGAACCCGGTCTGAAGGCCGAGGTTACCTATGGCCGCTGGAACGCCTGGTCGACCAAGACGATCGCCAATTACGGCGATGGCGACACCTGGGGGATCAAGGCCTGGTATTTCCACAACCAGACCGACGGCTTCTATAAAAACGTCACGCGCAACACCTCGGACGGCTGGAGCAAGGGCGACAACTATGGCGCTTCGCTGCTGTTCAAGCCCACGGGATCGGGTTTCGACGCCCAGCTGACGATTGAAAACGTCGTACAGTCGTTCAACCCGGTGGTCAGCAACCTGGTCAACAGCAGCGAGCTGTTCTGCGGTTTCGAGCCGGCGGTCGAGTGCGGCCGCAACTCCACCACGGATCTTTACACAACCTTCGGCGCCGCTGCGGACAGCCATTATCACGCGCCCGACGCCACGCTGACGATGAACTACGACCTGGGCAGCATCAAGCTGACCTCGATCACCGGCTGGCGGCACAGCCGCGAAGAGCAGACCCAGGATTTCGACGGCTCGTCGACCGACCTCTACTATGTCGATCGCCGCCAGCACTACACCCAGTGGAGCCAGGAACTGCGCGCCGGTGGGAAGCTGTTCGACGGGTTCGATTACGTGATCGGGGGCTATTTCTTCGATTCGAAGTATGACCTGACCCAGTGGTCGCGGGTATTCGGCTTCAGCCCGACCGTCCCGCCGACGCTGTTCGACACGGCTTCGCAGCACGTCGAAGGCAAGACCACCAGCTACGCCTTCTTCGGCGATTTCAACTGGGCTTTCGCTGACAAGTGGCGCCTTTCGTTCGGCGGCCGCTGGAGCCATGACAACAAGAAGCTGAGCAACGGCTTTGCCCCCAACATGCTGATCGCGCCCGGCGACATCCAGAACAGCAAATATGTCGCGGCGGGGTCGTGCACCGGCATCGGCGCACCGACGGTTCCGGGCACGCCGGTCTGCGCCCCCGGATCCTTTGCATTGGTGGGTTCGGGCGACGCCAGCTTCAGCAAGTTCACTCCCAAGGCCGGGATCGACTTCCGTCCCAGCAACGACGTGATGCTCTACGCCAGTTGGTCGCGCGGCTATCGTTCGGGCGGGTTCAGCCCGCGCGCGGCGACGGCGGCCACCGCCAGCACCCCGTTCCAGCCCGAAACGGTCGATTCCTATGAAGTCGGGGCCAAGCTCGCCCTGCTCGACCGCAAGCTGCAGCTCAACTTTGCGGGCTATGTCTCCGACTACAAGAACATGCAGCAGAACCTGACCGTTCCTGGCGGCCCGACCGGCAACCAGACGATCACCGGCAACGTCCCGGGCGGCGCCATCATCAAGGGGATCGAGTTCGACGGGACCTTCCGTCCGGTCCAAGGACTCAAGTTCACGATCTCTGCGGCCTATATGCAGTCGCATTTCCGCAACTTCGTGACCTGCGCCAACTACACCAGCTCGAACGCGACGCTGGTGGCGGGCGACCTGTGCGGGTTCAGTGGGCCTGACGCAGCAACAGCATCCGTCCCCACCGACTTCTCGGGCAACAAGCTGATCTACGCGCCCGAGTTCACCGGATCGTTCGAGGCCGAGTATTCGGTCCCCACCAGCTTCGGCAAGTTCGTCGCCACGGCCGGGATCCGTCACATTTCGCCTTATGACGAGCAGCTCTCTGCCGCATCGCTGACCGGGGTTGTGACCGGTGGCCGCTACACCAGCGTGATCGTCAACGGCAACGATCCGCGGGTCCGCACGACGGTTCAGGATCTGGTCGACCTCAGCGCCACGCTGAACTTCGATGTCGGCGATGCCGAAGCCTATTTCCGTGTGTTCGGACGCAACGTGCTCAACGAAAAGACCACCACCCACGCCTTTACCGTGGCCGGGCTGTGGTCGTTCGGCATGGCGCTGGAGCCGGCGACCTACGGCGCGACGATTGGCGTCAAGTTCTGATCATTTGATCAGTTTGCCTTAATCCGGGCTGCGACCAGAGATGGTCGCAGCCCGATTTGTTGGAGAGAGAATCATGGCACGGCTTGCAGGCAAGATCGCACTCGTCACCGGCGGGGCCTCGGTACCCGGATTGGGCAGCGCAACTGCCGTGCGCTTCGCCGAGGAAGGCGCCGTCGTCTATGTCACCGACCGTGACGGCGCCGGGGCCGAAGCGGTCGCGGCGGGGATCCGCGCCAGCGGCGGCCAGGCTGTCGCCATGGCCCACGACGTCACCAGCGAGGCCGATTGGGATGCCGTCTTCGCCCGGATCGATGCCGATCACGGCCGGCTCGACGTGCTGGTCAACAACGCCGGGATCGCGGTGCTGCGGGTGATCGAGGAAATGACCACCGCCGATTGGAACCTGCAGAACACCGTCAACCTCGACAGCGTGTTCTTCGGCACCAAGCGCGCCGTCGCCGCGATGCGCAAGGTCGGGCCCGACGGCAAGGCACTGGGCGGGTCGATCATCAACATCTCGTCGGTCGCGGGAATCGGCGGGGTCCCGGCCTGCGGGGCCTATGCCGCGGCCAAGGGCGGGGTGCGGATCTTTTCCAAGGCGATCGCGATGGAAACCGCCAGGACCTGATCCGCGTCAACACCGTGCATCCCGGCATGATCCTGACCAACATGCAGGGCGTCGCCGCCGAGGACAACGCCGACAATTACGACGCGACTCTGGCGCTGGTGCCGATGGGCTTCATGGGCGACCCGATCGACATCGCCAACATGAACCTGTTCCTCGCCTGCGACGAAGGCCGCTATTGCACCGGGGCCGAGTTCGTCGTCGACGGCGGGATGATGGCGCACTGATCGCGCGCGGTCAGGCGACCCAGCGGATCGCGTTCTCCACCAGACGGCGGTAGTGCGGGTTGTCGTAGGCCGAAGGGCCGTCGCCGGGCTGGAGATAGACCAGCCGGCTGGCCAGCGCATGCCGGGCCCAGCCGATCAGGTTGGACCCGGGCGGATGATCCCACCCTTCACGCGCGTGCATCCGCCCGCGCACGGCCAGGTCTGCCGACCAGAAATGGTCGCGGGTGAACGGCGCGGAGGAACGCAGCAGCGGGGTCGCATCCGCCGGGAAGATCGGACAGAGATAGAGCTCGTCGGTCAGTTCGAAGCTGGGCGGCAGTCCGGCGGTCACCGGGTGGCCGGATAGCACCTCGACGGTGTGGGTCACCTCGTGGCAATAGCCGCTGTCGGGCATCGCCGCGCCGCCGGCCTCGCCCGGATGGTAGAGGAACTGCCCGCCAAGCCAGTCGTGATAGTCGCGCCACGTCGGCCACCCGGCCAGCGCGTGATGCAGCGCCACCACCCCGGTGCCCTGCTCAAGCAAGGCCCTGAACCCGGCGCGCAGGTCGTCGGGCGGATCGAGATAGGCCGGGGCCCCCTCGCCCGCCTCGAAATCGAGTCCGGGCATGTCGTAAAGCACCAGCACGTCGAACCCGCGCATTCCGTCGGGGTTCATCAGCCGTGCCGCCGCGGGCTGATCGACCATCGTCGCCGAAATGCCCGCCATGCCATCGAACAGCGCGGCGAAGGCACTGCGATCGAACGGGTGACCGCGCACCGCGACCAGGCATTGCAGCGGGGCGCGGTGGTGGATGATCGGCATCAATCCGAAACCTTGACCACGACCTTGCCGGTGCTCGCCCCGCCCAGCATCCCGGCATAGGCGGTCAGCACGTTTTCGATCCCCACGGTCTGGGTGAAGCGCATCCGCAGCGTGCCGGCGTCGTGCCAGGCGCGCAGCTGCGGCAGGAACTCGGCGCCGCGGTGGAGGAAATCGGGGATGAAGAAGCCTTCGATCCGCAGCCGCCGCATCAGCACCTGGTCGAACCGCGCCGGACCCGGCAGCGGCACGTCGCTGTCATAGGCTGCGACCATGCCGCACACCGCGACCCGCCCGTAATGCGCCATGTTGGGCAGCACCGCATCGAGCAGGGGGCTGCCGACGTTGTCGAAATAGGCGTTCACCCCGCCCTCGATCCGGGCGAGCTCGGCGGCAACGTCCTGGCCGCGGTAATCGATCGCGACCTCGACCCCCAGGTCCTCACGCAGGAAGCGGCACTTCTCCGCGCCGCCAGCAATGCCGATCACCCGCGCGCCAAGGTTGCGCCCGACCTGGCAGGCCAGGCTGCCGGTCGCCCCCGCCGCGGCCGAAACCACCAGCCATTCGCCCGGCTGGACCCGGGCGACTTCCTGCACCCCGACCAGCGCGGTCCAGGCGTTCATCCCCAGCGCGCCGAAATGCTCACGCGGATCGGCCAGATCGGGATCAACCGCCTCAAGTCCCGCAAGGTCGGGCAGCACGGTCGAAAAGTCGGCCCATTGCCCGAAACCGCGCACCAGCGTGCCCACGGCAAAGCGCGCATCGCGGCTTTCAGTCACGCAGCCCAGCGCCAGCCCGACCATCGGCGAACCCAGCGGCAGCGGCGGCTGGTAGCCATCGGTGCGGGTGCCCATCCACATCCGCGTGCCCGCGTCCATCGACAGCCAGTCGGCGCGCAGCCGGACCTCGCCCTCGGCCAGCGGTGCAAGCGGTTCCGCTTGCAGGCTGAGCGCGGCGGCAAAGTCACTGCCCTGGGGATGGCGGTCAAGCCGCCAGAAACGATTCATTGCACCCGCCATGTCCGCACTCCTGACAAAAAAGTGCGGCAGCCGCCAGGCCGCCGCACTCCGTATTTTCCGTCTGTACCCGGGCCGGGCTTCCTCCCCAGGATCGCGTCCGGCCCGGGCCCAGATCAGAAGTCGAGTTGCACTTCCACGCCCCAGGTGCGGTTGGGGATGCGGTCGCTGAACCAGAACGGCCCGGCCTGGCTCGAACGGACGATCCGCCCGCCGCCATGGAAGGCATCGTTGACGAAGGCCGAGATCTTGTACTTGCTCGCCCCTTCGAACTCGCCGAAATAGCTCAGCGAAGCATCGACGGAGGTGTGCGCCGGAATGATTTCGCGGGCATAGCCGATATAGATCGGTCCGTCGGTGTCCTTGTTCGCCTCGGTCGCGTACTTGTCGAGATACTTGACGTTGGCGCCCAGCACGAAGTGATTGTCGCCCGAGCCCACCGGGATGGTGTACTCGCCGCCCAGGCTGAAGTTCCACTTGGGCGCATAGCGCAGGTTCTTGATCGGGCGCAGGTCGATCACATCCGGCAGGTTGTCGGCGTCCGAACCGTCAGGGCCAAGACCCGGGAAGCTGAGGTACTTGCCCCAGAGATAGCCCGCCGACGCGAAGAAGTGGAGATCGGCATTCGGCTTGTACTGGGCCTCGGCCTCGACCCCGCGGAACCGGGCCTTGGACGCATTGACCACAGCCGTGATCGTCGACACCGGATTGAGCGGGTTGGACGTGATCGAGTCTTCCTGCTTGTTGTTTTAGTCGGTCTGGAACACCGTCAGGTTGAACAGCGCCCGATTGTCGTCGAACTTGCTGCGCAGGCCCAGTTCATAGCTGTCGACCGATTCCGGCTGGTACGGGCCGATCGTCTGCGGCAGCGAACCCGGCCGGCCGTTCCAGCCGCCCGAACGGAACCCGCGTGCCCAGGACGCGTAAACCATGACGTTGTCGCCGAACTTCTGGTCAAGCGAAACGCGCGGGGTGAACCGGTTGAACGCAAGGTGCGGGTTGGCGCAGGGTGCATAGGTCGAGGTCGGATCGGGGCACTGGTAGCCGGGCGTGGTGAACGGCTCCGGCTTGACGACGTGGAAGTCCTTGGTTTCGTGGGTGTAACGTCCGCCCAGCGTCAACCGGGTGGATTCGCCCAGCTTCCAATAGGTTTCGGCGAAAGCCGCGTAAGACTTGACCTTCTGGCCGGCGCTGAACGTATCGACGAGCAAGCCGGGATTGGCGACGCCGCCGGCAAGATACACGTTCTGAATATCGAGCTCATAGCTCGCGTCGAAATAGTAGAGACCGGCGACGATGTTGAACAACCCGTCGAATTCGGTATCCAGCCGCAATTCCTGGCTGAACTGCTTGCCATGCAGGCGGCGGACCGGGTGGAACAGCGCGGTATCCGGCGCAATCGCATGGCCGATGTTGTCGATGTCCAGCGCGTCCTTGTTCGACCACAGGCCGGTCACCGAGGTGATGTTGAAGTTCTCACCCTTGTACTTCATGTTGAGCGTGTAGTTGTTGGCATCGAGCGGCACCGAGAACGGAACGTCGGTGAAGCTGGCCCGGTACCCGCTCTGTTCGTAGAGCTGCTGCAGCGTCGGGCTGTTGGCCGCGGCACCCGGCAGCGGCGCATTGAAGCAAAGGTGGAAACCGGCGGCATTGTTGGGATCGATATCGCACGCCACCGAGCCCGGCAGCGACTGGTTGACCAGCTGCGGATAGTGCGAACGATCGCGCAGATGCTCATAGGTGAACAGCGCTTCGAACTTGTCGGTCGGAGTGAACAGCAGCGTGCCGGTAAAGCCGAGCCGGTCAAGGCCGGGGTCGGCCTTGCCCGAGGCGTAGTTGTAAGTGAAGCTGTGGCTGTTGATCGAGAACACGCCGACCTTCAGCGCCAGGACATCCTTGACGATCGGCGCGTTGAGCACGGCCTTGAAATCGTGGCGACCGTAAGAGCCCACCGTGGCCGAGAGCTTGGCACCCAGCTCGCCGGTCGGGCGGGTCCGCTCGACCTTGATGATCCCGCCGATCGTGTTGCGGCCGAACAGCGTCCCCTGCGGGCCGCGCAGCACTTCGATCGAGCCGACATCGAACAGATCGACCAGTGCGCCGGTGTTCGAGGCGAGGAAGACCCCGTCGATCGAGGTGGCGACCGCCGGTTCGAACGACCGCTCGATGTCGGCAAAGGTCAGGCCGCGGATCGAGGCCGACAGCGTCGCGCCCGAGAACTGGACCTGGCCGAGCTGGACGTTGGGGATGTATTTGGCAACCGCGCGGACGTCGGGAACATAGCGGTTCTCAAGCGATTCGCCGGTAATCGCGCTGACCGCGATCGGCACGTCCTGGACGTTCTCGACGCGCTTGCGCGCGGTGACGGTGATCTGCTCAAGCCCGGCCTGCGGCTCATCGGCGGCGGGGGCGGCATCGGCCGGAGCGGCGGACTGCGCCAGTGCCGGCGTGGCGATCAGGCAGCTTGCCGAAAGCAGCGCCAGGCGCAGACTGCGGCCCACCAGATGTTGCGATGTCGAATTGCCGGTCATGTCATCTCCCCTCGAATGCCAGACACCCAAATCGCGAAAGATCGTCTTTCGCACCCGAACGCCGACGTGCCCCGGCCGGAAATTTCCGCGCCGAAAAAAGCGTGTTGCAGAACTGATCGAACTGGTAATCCGGCCAGCCCGCTACCCCTACTGGTGCATTTGATAGTCGGCCGCCGACCTATGCTTTTTGCTAGCAACCCTTGGGCGCGTGCTGGCGGTGGATGTTGCGGAAGCTGCGGCTTTTGAACAGCCAGCGCCCGTCCACCTTGACGCAGGTGTCCTCGTAGACCCCGCGGTCGCGCATCGTGACGCCGTCCTGGTCATAGACCTCAGCCGTGTAGCTGCGCATCACCGCGTGGGCGCCGTCGATCTCGATCGAGCCGGGCCAGGCTTCGAACATGATCCCGGGATAGGCCTTCATCGCCTCGGTCCACATCGCGACGATCGCCGCGCGCCCGACCGTCGTACCGATCTCGGGATAGTCGGGCAGCGACCATTCGCCGTCCGCCGCCCAGGTCGCGCCCCAGGCCGCGGCGTCGCGCCGGGTTACCGCATCGGCGTAAGTCTCAAGCAGCTCACGGATGGCAAGGCGGTCTTCGGCAGGTCCGACGAAAGGCATCAGTCATCTCCCAGGATTGTTCTCCAAGGGAGCCTAGCCGCGCGCAAGCGGCAGCGAACCTGTGGCTAGTAAGAGGGGCTTAGAGGATGACGGGCAGCTCTTCCATGCCCGGCGGATCGGTCGGCACCGCCACTTCGATCATCCCGTCGACGCTGCGCAGCGGAAAGGTCCTGAGATCGGCGTAGGTCCCGCCCAGGCAGCGCCCCGTCGCCACCTCGAAACGGGCGCCGTGCAGCGGGCACATCACCGCGCCGCGGCGGATCCGCCCGCCCGACAGCAGCGAGGCCTGGTGGGTGCAGCGATCGTTGACTGCGGAGAAGCCGTCATCGGTCCGGGCGACGAGCACGTACCAGCCGCCCACCTTGGCAGCCAGCTTGCCCTCCTCGGGAAAATCGCCCTCGGCGATCAGGGAATGCCAGGTTTCGCTCATCGCGCCTACGCCATTGCAATGGGGATCAGAACGTCGCCGCCTTGCCACGCCCGCGCGGCATCGGCAACCATCGCATAGAAGTCGGTCAGCACCGGGACCGGCGCATAAAGCTCGATCATGTGGCCATAGACCGCGCTCGCATCGACGAAGGCAAAGACGAAGCCGTCAAGCATGACCGAACGCTGCGCCAGCGGCATGCCGGCAGCACCCAGTCGGGCGATTTCGGCATCGACGTCGTCGACCCAGATCGCCACGTGGTGCAGCCCCCAGCGATCCGAGCCCGCCGGATAGAGGTCGCGAAACGCCGACGGCTCCGCGTTGTTCTGCTGCACGAACTCGATCATCACATCGCCCCACTGGCCGTAGGCCGAGCTGTGATCGAACGGCTGTTCGATGCCGCGATGCACCGACTGTGACAAGGGCACGTGATCGGCGATGAAATAGGGCCCGGAGCCGAAAGCGGCGTGATGGGCCAGCGCCGCGGCGCGGACATCGGCGCAGAAATAGGCGATCTGACGGACCGGCAGCGCAGTCACAGCGTCGATCCGCCGTCGATGCGGAATTCGGCCCCGGTGGCAAAGGCCGATTCGTCGCTGGCGAGATAGACCGCGATCGCCGCGATCTCCTCGGGCAGGCCGAGCCGGCCAAGCGGATGGGTTGCGACCCACGAAGCGTAAAGCGCCTGCGGATCGGCCGACTGGGCCAGCACCTTGTCGAGAATCGGGGTGTGGATCGCGCCAGGATGGATCGAATTGCAGCGGATCCCATAACCCTGCTGGGCATAGTGCAGCGCGCAGCTTTTGGTCAGGTGAGTCACCGCCGCCTTGGCCGCGTTGTAGGCGGCGAGATTGCCCTGCGCCCGCACCCCGGTCATCGACGACATGTTGATGATCGATCCGCCGCCGGCCTGGCGCATGACCGGGATGACGTGCTTGCAGCCGAGGAACACCCCGACCACGTCGATCTCGATCTCGTGCATGAACTGCGCCAGGGTCACCTCCTCGATGCTGCCCAGCGTGGTGATCCCGGCGTTGTTGACCAGCACGTCGAGCGCATCGCAGGTGCCGAGCGCAGCGAGCCAGCTGCCTTCATCGGCGACGTCGAGCCGGACGAACCGCGCCGCCGTTCCCAGTTCGGCGGCAAGCGCCTCGCCGCCGGTCACGTCGATGTCGGCGATGACGACCTGCGCGCCCTCGGCAACGTAGCGCCGCGCAATTGCCGCCCCCAGCCCGGATGCGCCGCCGGTTACCAGGGCGCGTTTGCCATCCAGCCGGCCCACCTGCGTCAAATCCGCACGATCGTCTTGCCGATGGTCTTGCCGCTCATCAGGTCGATGAAGGCTTCGGGCAGCTTCTCGAACCCGTCGCGGACATTGGCGAGCGGCTTGAGCTGGCCCGAAGCCACCCAGCCGTCGAGCTCGCGCTGCGCTTCGTCCAGCACGGGCATGTAGTCATAGGTGATGAAGCCCTGGACCTTGAGCCGGTTGACCACCAGCTGCCACAGCGTCTTCACCCCGTGCGGGTGATCGGCATCGTTGTACTGCCCGATCATCCCGCACACCGCGACCCGGCCGTGCAGCCGCATCAGCGGCAGGATCGCCTCGAGCGTTTCGCCGCCGACGTTGTCGAAATAGACGTCGACCCCGTCGGGCGCGGCCTTGGCGATTTCGGCGGCAATGTCCGGGGTGGCGCGATAGTCGATCGCGGCATCGGCGCCAAGATCGCGGATCACCTGGGCCTTGTCGGCCGAGCCAACCAGCCCGATCACCCGGCAGCCGCGCGCCTTGGCGATCTGGACCACGGTCGATCCGGTTGCCCCGGCCGCCGCGCTGACCACCACGGTCTCGCCCGGCTTGGCCTCACCCACCGCGAACAGCCCGACCCTGGCGGTCAGACCGACCGGGCCGAGCGCGCCCATGTAGTGATGCAGTTCGGTCCCCGGCTGGGGCTTAACAACTTCGAGCCCGAGCGCGTCGGCGCCGATGACGTAGTGATCCGACCAGGTGGCAAAAGCGCGCACCAGGGTGCCGACCGGATAGGCGGGGTTGTTCGATTCGACCACTTCGCCCAGCGACATGCCGTTGATCGGCGCACCCAGCGCCACCGGGGGCAGATAGCTCGGCCGGTCGTCCAGGAAGCCGCGGATCGCCGGATCGACCGATCCGACCCGCATCCTGACCAGGATTTCGCCTGCGCCCGGCACCGGCATCGGCGCTTCGGCAAGGGCAAAGTCGCCGGGCACGGGAATGCCGGTGGGACGGCGGACGAGGAGGATCTGGCGCGTTGTGGTCATGGTCCTCCCTTAGCCCCCCTGCCCCGGCTTCTCGGCTAGCCATAGCGCTAGGTTCCGCCGGCGGCACTTTGACCGCATCACCGTACCGACCCGAGGGAGAAGAACAATGGCCATGACGCCGCAGCAAATCGAACAGTTCGTCGACGATCTCTATGCCTCGACCGCGGTCGGCGACTGGGACAAGGCGGCGGACATGCTGACCGACGATTTCTTCATCACCGAAGCCGATCCGTTGCCGATGGCCGGCACCTATCGCGGCAAATACGCGCTGCGCGACCTGTTCATCGAGGTGATGGGCATGGTCGACGTCGCCGGGCTCGACCGGGTCCAGACCACCGTCGGCGGCGATTACGCCGTGTGCATCCTCTCATTCCGCTTCGCCGATCCGGCGCTAGCCCCCGCCGAACTATGCGAGCTGTTCCGCTTCCGCGACGGCAAGTGCTGCGAAATCAAGCCGTACTACTTCGACCCGGCGTCGTTCAACGCCGCCTTCGAAGCCAAGCGCGGCGGCGCGGCTGCATAGAGCAGCGCGCGGCCCGTCACGCGACGCGGCCTTGCCGAACATTTCGGCGCGATGACCAACGTGGGCGCTGACGCGCGTTTGCTGCCTAGGGTTCCGCCCGTTTTGATACGACTGCGAACAGCCACCACATGGCGCCGATCATGGCTACAGGGCCTGCGACAAGCGCCAACCAGGGTCTGATCGCCATGGCGAGAAAGGTCGCGGCGAGCGGAGCGGCAACACAGACCATCATTGCGGCATAGCCGCGCCAGTCGGTCGGGACATAGCGTCCGCTTGTGCCGGGAATCTTGCGAAACCGTTATTCGTCTCGCTCATGATCGCAGATCCCGGCCGGATGCCGCTGCCCGGGGCATCGGCAAAGTCCCCCACTGATCTGCCCGCGCGGCGCGATCGACCGCATTGCCTGGTAGCGCCCTCGCTCCACCGGCAGGCAAAAAACGTGCCCGGACGGTGTCCCCGGATCGCCCGACAGCAAACTGCCGGCTGTCGTCTGACGTACGTCGGCCCCCGGTCTCCGCCGCCGGTACAAAGGTGCGCTTCAACGGAACGGCCATCGTGGCTCCTTCGTCAGGGTGCGAGCTCTGCCCCCCGGCTCACGCAGCGGCAGCCTGGCCCCCGCGCCGGACCAGCCGCCCGGGCAGCGCCCCGGTGTGGACCCCGTCGCGATAGGTCACCTTGCCGGACACCACCGTCGCGACGATACCTTCGGCGCGCTGATGCATGCGCTTGCCGCCGGCCGGCAGATCGTACTGGATCGTGGGGACGTGGAGCGCCAGCCGATCGAGGTCGATGACATTGAGATCGGCCTTCATGCCCGGCGCAATCCGCCCGCGGTCGGTCATCCCGATCAGCGCCGCCGGGCGGCTGGTCAGTTCGGCAATCGCTTCGGGCAAGTCGATCCGTTCGTCCGCCGCGGCATCGCGCGACCAGCGCTGGAGGTAATAGACCGGGAAGCTGGCATCGCAGATCAGGCCATAATGGGCCCCGCCATCGGCGAGCGCCATGACGGTATGCGGGCTGCCTAGCATCTCGCGAACGGACTTCAGATTGCCCTGCGTGTAATTGGCTGCGGGCAGGTAGAAGACTGCGTGCCCATCGCCGGCAAGCAGGGCGTCATAGGCATAGGCGTCCAGCGACCGTCCCGCCGCTTCGGCGCGGGCGTCAACGCGGTCCTGCTTGTCCGGTTCGTAGTTCGGGCTGTCCTGCCACTGATAGGCTGCGCGAAATGCGGCGATCAGCATCAGCGTGGTGGGATTGGAATCATCGGGCTGTTCGGCAAGCAGCCTTTCGCGGAAGGCAGGGTCGCGCATGATCGCCACCCGCTCGGCCAAGGGCAAATGCGCAATGGCCTTGTAGCCCGGATGGCGGCTGAAGTGGTGGACCGACAGGTCCAGCCCGAAGAACATGCCCACCGGCCGCGGCGCAACCTGCCCGCGCATTTCAAGCCCGTCCGCGGCTGCCTGCTCCAGCCCCTTCATGTGATAGCGCCAGCCGTCACCGGGCTGGTTCGGTACGTCGAGTAAGGTGAAGGAGAGCGGACGGCCCGATTGCTCGGCCACCTGGCGCAGGATCGGAAATTCGGTCTCGGCTGGTTCCATCGGCGCGGGGATGATCTGGAACACGCCGCCGTTCGCGTCGGTCAGTCCGCCCGCCAGGGCGCAAAGCTCGTCCACGTCGGAATAGAGGCTGGGGGCCAGATCGCCGGCCTTCGTGCGGTGCATGACGTTGCGCGATGTGGTGACGCCAAAGGCGCCTGCCGCGATCCCTTCAGCCACCAGACTGCGCATGGCGGCAAGATCCTCGGCAGTCGGCGCTTCCTTGCGTGCCGCCCGGTCGCCCATGACATAGACCCGCAGCGCCGAATGCGGGATCTGCGCGGCAATATCGATGTCGAGTTCGCGCTGGTCGAGCGCGTCGAGATATTCGGGGAAAGTCTCCCAGTTCCACGGCAAACCTTCGACCATGACCACTTCGGGGATATCCTCGATCCCTTCCATCAGCTTGACCAGGGTATCGCGCTCAGCCGGGCGGCAAGGCGCAAAACCGACCCCGCAATTGCCCATCACTGCCGTCGTCACGCCGTGGCCCGACGAGGGCGAGAGGCGGCTTTCCCAGGTCACCTGACCATCGAAATGGGTGTGCACGTCGACGAAGCCGGGGGTGACGATCATCCCCTGGGCGTCGATCACCTGATCGGCCCCGGCATCGATGTCACCCAGGGCAGCGATCTTGCCGTCCTTGACCGCGACATCGCAGCGCCGCGGCGCGGCGCCGGTCCCGTCATGCATGGTCCCGCCGCGAATGATCAGATCATAGTGCGCCACAGCCATTCTCTCCCAATTCGGGCAAAGCCGGATTCAGTCCCGTTTCGCAATTGATCCCACATGCGGCGGGCGGGGGCAAAGGGATTCTCTTGGCCGATCCTAAGAGCCGGCGGTCAACTTTCGAGGAGACAAGGGTACCCGCGATCGTCCGGGCGGCCTGTTCCAGGGACACAAGTACGCGATCATTGCGTATCTCGGCGCGGAGGGTGCAGCCGGCCCTGCAATTGGCGCAGATGGTGGCGACGCTACGCGCAGGCTTGCCGATCTCCTTGACGGTTTCATCGTCGAGCGGCGCAGTCGCACAGACCTGGGGCCAAGTCGCCGCATTCCGCCGCCGCCCGCATCACGCGGGTTCCGGCGGGCTGAAATCAGGCCGATGTCAAAGCCCGTGGCATTTTTCCAGGATCGCAAGATCGGCGCGGGTGTTGATATTGGCGAGTGGCTGCTCCAGCCGCACAAACCGCGCGCCAGTCCGTTCGGCAAGCGCGCGCAGCGAGTGGCGGCCTGGCCCTTTCAGGATGGCCTGCAATTCGCTCAGCACGCCCAGCGGCCAGAGGCCAATAACCGGCTGATCTGCAACAACCGCTGGCCCGGGGGACAGCCGTGCGGGCAGATCGCCGGGCAGGTTCACCGCGTCGACGCTGACTGCCAGCACGGCGTCAAAGCCATGGTCGCGCGCATGGCGCAGCGCCCCGGCGATGCCGCCAAGCGGTCCCATGCCCGGCGCCGGCCAATCGGCAACCCCGCCTGCCCTGCCCGCCACGACAACCGCCGCGCACCAGCCCTCGAGTGCAGCGACAGCGTGCGCGAGCAGCGTCCGGCCGCAATAGAGCGCCAGCGCCTTGTCGCTACCGAAACGGCTCGATTGGCCGCCGGCCAGGACCACGCCGAGCAGGCGGCTCATTGCAGCCGTCCGGCAGGATCGGTCACCACCAGCGCGTTGTCGCCGCGCGCCAGCGAGACCAGCGTCAAGCCCGCTGCCTCAGCACGGCTCGCGGCAAGGCTCGTCGGCGCGGAAATGGTCACGAGCAGCGGGCATCCGGCCACCACGACCTTCTCCACCAGCTCATAGGAACAACGCGCGGTCAGCAGCATGAAGCCTTCTGCCGGATCGATGCTTTGCAGCGCGAGCGCGCCGAGCAGCTTGTCGACCGCATTGTGACGCCCCACGTCCTCGCGGGAGGCGATGATCCCGCCCTCCGCGTCGCAGAAGGCCGCGGCGTGCATGGCCCCGGTCGCGCGGCCAAGCGGCTGATGCGCATCCAGTTGCTCAAGCGCGCGACCGATCGCCGCGCGCGTGACCGTGAGCCTGGACTCCAGCCTGGGCAGGGGCCGGATGGCCTGTTCGATGCTTTCGATTCCGCAGAGCCCGCAGCTGCCCTCAACCAGGCGCAGGCGCGCGCGCTCACGGATCGGGGCATCGCGATCGGGCGGCAGCGCGACCCGCACGATCCAGCCGCCGGGAACTTCGGCGAGATCGACCGCGCCGATCTCGGCGACGCTGTCCACCAGTCGTTCCGAAAGGGTGAACCCGCTTGCGAAGTCCTCCAAATCCAACGGCGTCGCCATCATCACCGCATAGGCCATGCCGTTATATTCGAGGGCGATGGGGGCCTCGACGGCGAGCAGCCGCTCCTCTGCCAGGGCCTTGGCCCGGTCATAGGTCATCCGCTGGACCGGCCATCGTGCGACGATCTCCGCGGGGTTTGCCGGACGAACTGCAATTCGGGGTGCCATATCCATGCCAATAGCATGGGCGTTGCTGCACCGGGTAGGTCATTCGCAATAGCCTGGTCGCCGAATTCCGGCATCGGTGCAGTCGGTCCAATGCGAACCGGTCTCCGTACGACGGACCCTCCCCTGCCCCAGCGTGAAACCTAGTCAAAGAGGATCTGCCGCTCGGCCAGGGCGGCTGAGCGTCGCTCGCGATAGGTCTGACGATCGACGAGGCAGACTGCCGCGGGCGATGAGTCGAAATAGCGAAACGGACTGGCGAGTTCGCGTGGCCGCGGCATTACACGGCTATGGTGGGTCGGTGCCAACGCGGCAGCGATGCATTTGCTCTGACAGAGCCTGGCTGCTCAATGCTCCAGTCGACCCTTCCGCCGCAGGTCGGCAATCGACCGGACCGATTCCAGGAATCCGCCGAGTAGCGGCGATTCCTCCCCGGCACGGTAGATCACGCTCAGGTCGAAGGCGCTGGCCTCGCCCTCTTCCAGCGGCAGATAGGTCACGCCCGGAAGGTTGAGGTTGGTCGCAGATTCGACGCCGAGTGTCAGGCCCAGCCCGCTCGAAACAAACGCCACCGCAGTTACCACGTCGTCGACGTTCTGGACGATCTGGGGATCGATATTGAGGTCGTGGAACAGCCGGATCAGATAGTTGGCGAACCCGCCCGGCTGGTTGGTCCGGGGATAGAAGATCAGGGGTTCGTGGGCGAGGTCGCGCAGACTGATCGACTGCCTTTGTGCCAGCGGATGATTGCTGGGCGCGGCCACCAGCATCCGTTCGCGCACCACCCGTTCCCAGACCAGGTCGGGATAGTCCTGGAAGAACCGGTTGAAGCCGATCTGGATGCGGCGCTCGTGCAAGGCCTTGACCTGTGTTCCGCGATCCATGTTGTGCAGGACCACTTCGACATTGGGAAAGCGGTTGCGGAAATCGAGCACGATCCGCGGGACGATGTCGAGCACCGCCGACCCGAAAACGCCGACGTGGAGCTGACCCAGCTGACCGGTGCCGATCAGGCCGGTGTTGATACAGGCCCGGTCGACCAGCGCGAGGACGTTGGTTGCCTCGATCGACAGCGAAAGCCCGGCTTCGGTCGGCTCGATCCCGCTAGCCTTGCGGACCAGCAGCCGGGTGCCGACAATTTCCTCAAGCTGCTGAATCTGCCGGGTCAGTGGCGGCTGCGAGATGTTGAGCTCTTCGGCGGCGGCACGGAAGCTGCCGCTCCGCACGATCGCCACAAAGTAGCGCAAGTGGCGCAAGTCCACGCGGGCCGAAAAGTTTTGCACGCTGCTGCGCTCACCTGAACCATTACCCAAAGCGTATCACTTGGCGCATAAATCGGTATTGGAAAGTAATAGGTGCGTGCGTCTACCACCCTGGCGTTCAACTGGGTTTGGGCTCGATCGCGATCAACCGCGGCGGCTGCAAGGTCACAGGGAGAGTGGAATGTCCAATTGGAAACGGCTTGGTGCGATCTTGCTTGCCTCCGCCAGGAGAAAGAGAGGATCGCTTGCTGTCCACTTTGGTCGAACGCAACGTGGCAGCTCTGTCAGACTGGGGCTGCATTTCGTCTTGATCCACTGTCAACGATAACAAAAGTACGCCGGCCTAGAGGCGATCGCGGGTACGACAGGAACGTCAGCTCGATCGATACTCCAGCCTGAAGCTGTCGTCCTCTATCGACCGAAGCGGCCGCCACTTCATTGGACGTCGTGCGCCGGCACGCACTGGTCTGCTCCTAAGCCGCGCCCCGTGAGGCGGTCGCAGCATGAGAGAATTTGGCGGGTCAGGCGCGCTTCTGACTCGGCGGCAACTGTCCGTCCCAGTTGACGCGCTCGCGCTTGATTGCCGCAGCCGTCTTGTCCCAGAATGTCCTGGTTTTGCCGAGGAAGCGGATGTCGAAGCTGTCGGCGGTGCGGAATTCCAGCACCTCGACCCCGTCCGGACCCGGCGTGTAGGCATAAGGCACGTCGCAGCCGACGAAAAAGCCGTCGCCCGCGCCCAATTCCTCGCTACCCAGCTTCAACGACCCGGCGATGATGTAGTACAGGCAATCGGCATTGTGACAGTGCAGCGGCAGGGGAAAGCCACTCTTGAACCAGGCATAGGTGAGGCTCATCCCCGGCATCGCGAACAGCAGTTTGACGACGTCGCCATCGTCCGCGCCTTCGGCCGCGGCAGCTTCGATCCCGGCAGTGATGATCGGGGTCAGCCCGGCCATCTCCATGCACGAAACCTCGCTGAACTCGGGCGCATCGGCGGCGCGGTAGATGGAAAAGCGGACTGCGTCGGCGGACTTTTCGGCGGCGGCGGTGGCCATGGTCATTCTCCCTTGGATCGGTATCGTATCGTGCAAAGTGCGCTCAGTCGGGCGAGAGGCCGTGAACCAGCCCCAGCCCTTCCGCCTTGTAGCCCAGCAGCACCAGCGCATCGTCGGATGCGAACTGGCGCACTTCTGGCCTGAGTGAAAGGAACCAGTTTTCCTGCTGGCGGTAGATCGGCTTGGTATACCAGGCGAAGATCCCGGCGCGGGTCTGGTCCGGGGTCGAATTGTGGCCGGTCTTGTGCCAGACGCGGCTTTCGAAGATCGCTATCGAACCGGCCGGGGCGACAATCGCTGCAGTCTCGACATCGGCCTCTTCGGGCCGCGGCGCGCGGTTCAGGCGGTGGCTGCCCGGGGCAAAGCGGGTGCCGCCGTTCGCTACGGTAAAATCGTCGATGCACCAGGCGAGGTTCATGCCCTGCGGCTCGGCCGACCAGGGCTCTGGCACGAAGATCTGGTCGGCATGAAGCACCATCTCGCCCCCGCCGGGCCCGGTGATATTGGCGGAAAGATTGCCGAGCAGTGCCGGCCAGCCGAGCACCGCTTTGACGTATTCGAGGGCGATCGGGTGGAAAGCCAGGTCCTCGAACAGGGGATCGCGGCTCAGGACGTTCCAGACGCGCTGGTTGGTCTCGTCACCGGCATAGTCGAGACTGAACTTGACCTCGCGCCCGCGCGAGCGGTCCGACGCGGCGGCGCGGTAGAGCGCATCGCGCGCTGCGCTTAGGGCACTGCCGGTCAGCACGTCGGGCACGATGGTCAGGCCATAGTCGGCAATGTTGCGCAGGCCCTGGGCAAGGTCGCGGGTCGGCTCGGGCAGGACGGCGCTCATGCCATGTCCACCTGGCGCACGATGAAGGCGGCTTCATCGTTGTTGGCGGTCAGGCCCATGCCCAGCCGCTCGTGCAGTTCGGGCGAAAGCGTGGCCTGCGTCTCGGCGGAAAGGCCAACATTCCAGTTCACCTGCGGGCGAAGGAACGACTTGCAGTAATAGCCGAACAGCAGCGGGCGCGCCTCGTCCGCCGTCACGTTCGCGCCCGAAGTGTGCCAGACCCGCCCGTCCATCGCGACGACCGAGCCAGCCTTGGCGGTAAATGGCCTTAACCGCTGTGCCGCATCTGCGGGTACGTCAGCGTGGCGCTGCCAGTGCTGGCTGCCGGGCACGAACAGCGTGGCCCCGTTTTCGAAATGAACGTCAGCCAGACACCAGATGATGTTGATCGACCAAGGCGCCAGCCACGGTTCGGGCGAGACCAGCGCCTGATCCGAATGCAGCGCCATCGATTGCGAACCGGGCAGCGCGATGTTGGCAGTGAAGTTTGAAATGAGGAAGTTGTCACCCAGCAGGCTGGACACCAGCGCGCGTGCGACAGGGTGCAGGATCATCTCGCGAAACAGCGCGTCGTGCTCGAGCAGATAGAACACCCGCACGTTGCTGCGGTTGGGATCGAGGATCGGCATGAAGGTGGAAACGCCCAAGTCTTCGCTTGCCTGCGCGGCAGCGTGAAGCCGATCCAGCGCGTCCCGCGTCGCCGCAGGGTCGAGCACATCGGGCACCACGCACCAGCCATCCTCGGCAAGCTGGCGGCGGGCCAAATCCAGATCGGGTGCAAGTCGGGCGTCAGCCATGCTCCATCTCCATCGTGGCCGATCTGTCGCGGCCCTGGACGGGAAGGTTCACCGCGGCAGACGGCGAGTCAACAGGTTTCTGGAACACGTTCCAATTTTATCGCTGGCGCTTTGCGGCGGCTGCGCTAGGCTTGCTGGGTGGAAACAATGGTTCACTCTGAAACGGCAATTCCGGCAGCCCCACCAGTCACCGGTCAGCGCGCCAATGGGCAACGGGAGCGCGCCAAGGATGGACGCCGCCGCCGGATCGTACAGGCAGCGCACGACCTGCTGCGCAGCCAGGAGATCGGCTCGCTATCGGGCAAGGCCATCGCCGCCCATGCCGGGGTCAGCCTGTCGACCGTTTACAACCTGTTCGGGTCCAAGGATGCCGTGCTCGAGGCGGTCTATGCCGACGACCTTGCCGCCTATGAAGAACAGGTCGCGGCGCGCGCCTCGGCCGATGCACTGGAGCGGCTCTTCGATGCAGTTGACGTAGCGATGGACCTCTATGGCGCCGATCCCGAATTCTATCGCGCAATCATGTGGCGGCGCGCGCCGAGCGAACCGCTCGACGCCGCGATGCGGCTGCCGCGTGGCCGGTTCTGGGATGGGCTGGTCGGTGCCGTCCAGGCCGAAGGCTTCCTGCGCACTGACGTCGACAGCGCCGCGCTGACCCGCGTGCTGGTCTATCAGTTCAGCGGTGCGCTTAGCGACTGGGTGGCAGGCGACCTGACATTGAACGCCTTTGCCAGCGACATGACGTTCGGCTTTGCTGCCACGTTGCTCCCCTTTGCCACCCCTGCCGCACGAACGCGCCTTGAGGAGCGCTTGAATTCAGCGAGAGGTAACCCTGCATGACTATCCTGGCGATGACCAAGATCGTGGTATCGGACCTGCCCCGGCTCGAAGCGTTCTACCGCGAAGTCTGCGGCTTCGATCAGGTCCAGCACATCAAGGGCGAGGGCTTCGCCGAGGCGATCATGCGTCCTTCGGGCGATCAGACTGGCGCGGCGCTGGTGCTGTTCGCCGATGGCAGCAAGCCGACGCCGGGCGAGGCCGTACTTGTCTTCGAAACCGATCACGTTCCTGCCTTTTCGGAACGCATCTTGGCGAACGGCGGGGTAGTGACTCACCCGGCGCAAACCGTCGACGCGCTGGGACTGACCTTTGCGATGTACAAGGACCCCGAAGGTCACGTGATCGAAGCGATAGCCCGCCAACCGATCTGAGCCACCTATCTGCACTGACCGCACTTGTTGCAGTGTGTCACACGCTCGCAGGTGCCATTACGGACTGTCCAAACCGGCGCTGTCAGCCCAATGCGAACCGACAGTGGAAGTCGAACCTGCATCAGCACCACCAGGCGGATGACCTCGGGTGAGGCATTGAACCGGCGAAATGGGCTAGGAGGCAACGCTCTGGATTTGCGGGGCATCAGACGCCGCCAGCAAGTGCCTGGTTAGTCTGACCGAGCCCGCTTGGCCTGTCGGGATTGAGCGGCACGGAAATTAGACCCCAGATCTAACCGACTCAGGCGCAACAACGGATTTATGATGAAAAGCTGGTGACACTCGTTGCAGGCCAGCTGAAACAGACTCTACGGCAGCGGGAAGTTCTCGCCAAAGATGATCGTGGGCGCACCGCAGATCGCCCGCGATGCTTCCATCCCCGACATCACCGCCGCTTCGACGCAGCCATAGTTCAGCCCGGTCTTGGTCCAGTCCCCGGCGAAAACCAGGTTGCCATAGCCGGTGTCGCCCGAATGCAGCCGATACTGCGTGGTGCCCCGGCATGACAGGACATAGAGTTCCGATGGGTCGATATTGGCCCGCCAGTATTGCTGGTCAAAGTGCGAACTGGCCGGGACCAGTCGGTCGAACCCGCCATCGGTATCGTAGAGAATGTTGAAGTTGAGCGTATCGGGAAAGCTCTGCGGATAGCCCGAGAACATCGACCCAGGCAGCAGGAACTGCAGGTTCGATCGCATCCATTCGGCGGCCCTGACATTGGCGGCGGCGTCCTGGAACAGCGGGGTCAGAACGCTGGTCGGGGGCGGGGTCTTGCGCGGCAGTGCCAGTGGGCCGCAGAAGTAATAGATCGCACCGGGAAGATAGGCGGCCGGCCAGTTTTCGCGGTCGATCAGGTGCGACATGTCCGAGACGGTGTTGTGCGGCTGGGCAAATCCGCCATAGATCGGCTGAACGCCCTCTTTCTCCACCTCTTCGCCGTCATGGGCATGGCGCAACTGGTTGTCGTCCGGCACGGTCCAGATCTGGAACGCCTGGGTGCCGATCGCCTCGATGTTGCCGACCATCGCGGTCAGGGCCGGTTTCTGGGCCAGCAGCTTTTCGCCGAACACCCCGATCGGGGCCAGCGAGGTGCCCAGCACGACCAGATCGAAATCGGTTCCGCGGCTGAGCGACATGGTCTCGACGTCTTTCCATTGGCACCAGTAGGATTCCAGCCCGGGGTACTGTTGGGAGATCTGCTCGCCCTCGACCAGCTGGTCGAAGAATGGCTGGTTCGGCCAGCACGGCAGGCCCTTCACATCGTAGAGCGGGTCGTAGTCGGCCCCGCCCTTGATCGTCGCCTGCTTGCCAATCACCAGCTGGTCGATTGTGCTTCCGTCGGCTGACGGAACGATGTCACGCAGGACGCTGAAGAACGCGAACTTCACGCCGCGCTGCTTGAGTACCAGATAGAACGGCGCGAAGATCGTGTCGCCCATCCCGGCCTGCATCTTGTAGGCGAAGGCTTCCTTGTAGGTACCGCTGAGGCGCAGCAACCCGCGCAGACCGGTGCCGGCGGCAAGGTTGGGCAATTCGTATGAGCCTTGCGAAAAGGCGAAGATGCTTTCGTAGGCAACGCGCAGGCTATCGGAATCGAGCGCGACCGACTGGGCCCCGTGGCTGGCGAGCCATTCGCGCAGATCGAGGTGATCGAGCTGATCGAAGCCCTTGCGCGCGACATCGTCGATCACGATCCCCTTGAACATGTAATAGCCCAGCTCAAGCAGCGAGAGCGCCCGGCGCAGGATCGGGATCGCTTCGATGTCGCTTTCGATCATCGAGTCGATCCGGGCGTTCACCGCGGCTCCGACCCGCTCGACGAAGTGGCCCAGCGCCGCGACTCCGTCGTGCAGCAGATCGTGCGCCGCATCGTCGTGCGGCGCCGCGGCGACCCGCTGCACCGCCTCGCGCGCAGCGCGAAAATCGATCGCTTCGAACCCGCGGACCAGTTCCACCCCGAGCTTCTCCGCCGCCCACAGCACCCAGCCCTTGAGGCCGTGATGATCGTGCAGGTCGCCGTGCATGTCGGCGGGGAGCGACTGGACCGTGTGGATGTGCAGTGCTTCCAGAATGCGGTCGACCGCGTCCCACAGCAATGGCACCGTGCCGTCACCTGGAACCCCCGGCATGGATGGCGGCGAGAGGTGCCATTCGGACCACTTGGCCTTGTAGAACTGCATCAGGATGAACAGGCTGTGCGGCTTGAACGCGTCGCGCCAGCCCGCCAGCGGGGTTCCCGGCTTGCGACCCAGCGCGGCATAGACCCGCTGGATCATGTTGAAGGCGTTTTCGTAGTAGCCGAACCAGAAGTGCAGCCCGTGCTCCTCGATCCGGTCGCCGCGCTGCTGGTTGCGGCCGCTGGCGCCCTTCCCGCCCAGCCGCCACCCCAGCTGGTAGACGGTGATGTCGTACTTGTCCTGCCAGCCGGGCTGCTCGGTCAGTTCGAACACGGTGGCCATGGCCCCGACCCCGCCACCGATCACGGCGATCTTCTGCTTGCCGGTCATCGCGTCAGGCCTTCCAAACTTCGGTGCCCTGGCCGATGGTGAAATCCATGTTGACCTGGAACGGGAATTCCAGCGGATGCGGACCAGCAGCCAGGCCGAGGTCATCCGCCAGCGGATGGCTGTCATAGTTGTACAGCATGGCCTGGTAGCTCCCATCGAGCAGGCCGCCGCTGTTGAATTTCTGGACGAACGAGCCTGCCTCGACAATCGCCTGGTAGCAGGCTTTGGTCCCGTCAGCAGTATCGCGGAACTGCTTGAGAAACACCCCCGGCACTTCCTCGTGCCGCGCCAGACCGACCAGGTCGAGCAGGAGATTGAATCCCGGAACCACCAGCTTACCGCCGCTTCCGCTGAGCATGTGCCCGACCGCGGCGACCGCATCTTCAAGGTCCTGCCAAAGTTCAGCGCCCTTGCTCGTCACCCCGGTCCGGGTCACTTCCATCAGCGGCAGCACCTGCCCGCCCGAGCTGGGAGCATATTTGGGAATCACCATGGTGGAGACCGCAAACGAGGCTGGATCGCTGCCGGGTTCGGGGACCGCAACCGGCCCATAGCCCTTGGGGAAGCCATAGACCTCGCGGCCAGCGGTCAGCGACCACGAATTGTCGA
The DNA here is from genome assembly GCA_046063245.1 of Novosphingobium sp. Classification (GTDB taxonomy): domain Bacteria; phylum Pseudomonadota; class Alphaproteobacteria; order Sphingomonadales; family Sphingomonadaceae; genus Novosphingobium. The sequence goes on along the minus strand of JBJTLX010000212.1, from coordinate 40,259 downwards.
CGCAGATATAGGCCGGGTAGAACACCAGGCGCTGGGCCACCTCGATCCCCAGTTCGCGCTTCACCAGCAGGAGCGGAACCCACAGGGTCCAGCTGTTTTCGAGCATCCAGCCCATCTGGTTCGCCGGCGGCAGGGTGCTGGTGCACTGGGCGGCCTTGGCATAGGACACCAGCACCAGATCGGACAGGCAGCGGTAATCGAGCGCACCGCCGGTCGGCGCATTGAGAATCGGGTCGACCAGCCGCTGCTGGATCACCGCCTTATCCGCGCGCAGGTAGAATCCATACAGCTGGGTGTTTCGGCAGATATATGGCTGGAGTTGTACCGTTTCGGCCGGGCGATCGACATAAGCTGAAAGCAGGGTCATGGATCTTGCCTTTCGGTCACAGCAGGTGCCCGTCCCAGGGCAGGCCCTGGTCGAACCGCGCCTGGTCATGCCAACGGAACGGGGCGAAAACGGCGGGTTCGTGGAGCGGCCACAGCGCGCAGGGCGCGGCGCTCGAACCGAACAGGGCGAGGATGCCGTTGACCGCGCGGCGCGCCGCTTCGTTTGCGGCCTCCATGCAGGCGACATCGGTAAAGGTCTGGACATAGTCCGACGCCAGCATCAGGTTGCGCGTCTGGAGCACCGCCGGCGGACGCTGGGCCCAACTGTCGATGAAATTGACGAACAGCGGCTCGGCATCGCTCAGTCGGATCGTACCGTCGGCATGCTGGACCAGGTCGGGATCGAGGAAATGGCTGTGGACGTTGTCGTCCTCGAGCAGGACCGTTCCGCCGACGTTGACCGACGCCTTGATCTGCGCCCAGACCTCCTGGGCAATCTCCTGGCGCGAACACTGCAGCGCCGTCTTGCCGAACAGGATCCCTGGCGCGTTCCATTCCGAAATACAGGCCGACAGGAGGCCGTTGACGGTGCCGTCACCGCAACCTGGCAGATGCTCGTCGGACCAGAACTGCGCTTCGGAGATCCCGGTCAGCGCCCAGGGCGTATCGGCGAACAGCAGGTGGCCGTGGGTAATCGGCACGTCCTTGAAGAGGAAAAACTGGATCCCGTTCATCCACCGGACGTTCTGCGACACCGCCACTACTCCGGGCAGGGCAGGATCGGCCGCGAGCGGATTGTCGGGCCGACCCTTGCTGGCGCTGAGTACCTTGGCCATGCGCTCTACCGGCAGGGCAAAGACATAGGCATCGGCACTGATCAGCGATCGGGTCTGTTCGCTGATGACCTCAACCCCTGTGCAAACGCCATCGGCGATACCGAACTGCAAGGCAGCGGTATCGTGATGAAACTGCACGCCCAGCGTTTCCAGGTGCGCGCGCCACGGTTCGATCCAGACCTTGGTGGTCGGCCCGTCGAGCAGCCGGTCGGTCGGATGAGTCGGCGAAACCATCCCCAGAATAAGCTGGATGTTGGTATCGCCCACAGTTCGCACGCTGGCGTGCGAGGGATCATTGGCCAGCAGCGAGCGGGACAGGCCATCGACCAGCAGGTTGCGATAAGCCGGCGAATGGTTGTCGGCATCGAGGAAATTCCACCAGGTGATACCCTCGTACTCCGCCAGACGGCGATCCTGGCAGCTGGTCAGCACCTGCCACAGCCGCTCGGCAAAGAACCGCGCCTCGCCCGGCAACAGGCCGGTGTTGCTGAACATCGCCTCGATATCGGTAACCAGATCCGAAAGCGTCTTGGGGAAACGGGCCGAAATGACGATCGGTGGGGCATCGAACCGGGCGACCTCGAGCCGGTCGGCGACCACAAGATTATCGAACACCGATCCGTGCGCTGTCGGAATCCGCTCCATCGTGTCGGGCAGATGCTTGTAGAAGCCGGGAAAGAAGCGGAATCCGTGCTCTCCTGGAAGCGGATCACGCCCATCTTTGGCGGAATGCGGTACCCAGATCGAGCGGGCCTTGCCGCCCAGCTGCTCGGGGCGCCGCTCGTAAACATGGATTTTGAAATCGACACCCGCTCCGCTGCGCTCGGCCAGTTCGTGCGCCGCGCTTAGGCCGGCCACGCCGCCTCCGAAGATCGAAACAGTTCTGGTCGTCATGCTTCCCCCTTTCCGCAACCGCCCCCATCCCCAAGGGTGCAGCGCGGAGTGAAAGTGCCGTGCGACCAAGCCAGCGCTTTTTGCTTTAACAAAGGTTTGCGCATAACGTCCGGCAATGCAAGTATTGCCGCTTAGCCAGGGCGCGGATTAGGCCGGCCGCGCGACACGGCGTGAGGTTGCGCAGGCGAAGGGGTGGCGCGCGTGCCGGAAGTGTTCATCTCGTACAACCGCCAGGACCAGGAGCATGCGCGCCTGTTCGCGGACGGGCTGAAGGCTGAAGGCTTCGATGTCTGGTGGGACGTCACCCTGCGCACCGGCCAGGCGTGGGATACTGTCACCGAAAATGCGCTCAACGATGCCGAGGCGGTGGTGGTGCTGTGGTCGCAGCGCTCGGTCAATTCGCGCTGGGTCCGCTCCGAAGCCGCGGTCGCGCAGCGCAACGGGTCCCTGGTTCCGGTCATGATCGAAGCCTGCACGCGGCCCGTCATGTTCGAGCTGATACAAAGCGCCGACCTGGTCGAATGGACCGGCGATCGCAGCGCACCAGCCTGGAATGCCCTGGTCGCAGACATCAGGAATCACCTCGAGCGGCGCCGGTCCGGAGGGAGCGCAAACACCGCCGCAGCGCCAAAGCCTGTGGGGCGCGTCGGCAGCGAACGCCGCCAGGTCACTGTTCTCAACGCCGCGCTGGCACTCGAAGGTGACAGCGAGCCGCCCGATCCTGAAGACTGGGAGGCCGCGGTCCGCAAAGTCCAGGTCGCCGCCCATGCCGCCGCCGCGCCGTTCGATGCCACAGTCCTGGGTTCGGGAACCGGGGCGACGGTGCTGTTCGGCTATGAACGCATCAGCGAGCACGACGCGCTGAACGCGGTTCAGGCCGCTTTGGAAGTGGTCGCCAAAATTGGCGCCTTAGTCTTGCCCGGCGATGCCAGTGCGCGGGTGCGCTGCGGGATCGACAGCGGTTCGGTCGTCGCCGGGCCGTCCGGTTCGATTCCTGCGGGGCTCGCGCTCGACGGCGCGGCCCAGTTCCAGATGCTGGCCGCCCCTGGATCGATCCTGATCGGCAGCGCGGTCGCGACCATCGCCGGCGGGTTTCTCGAACTCGAGCGGGCCGGGCCGCGGGCCTTCCGGGTCATTGGCGAATCCGCCACCCACACCCGCTTCGAACTGTCCCGCGCCCGCGGCCTCAGCCGCTTCGTCGGGCGCGAGGAAGAATTCGAGCAGCTGATGGACGGGCTCGAACGCTCGAACCAGGGCGCCGGGCAGGTGATCGGCGTGATGGCCGAAGCCGGAACCGGCAAGAGCCGTTTGTTCTTCGAGTTCTCAGAACTGTGCCGCCGTCACGATATCCCGGTCTATTCCGGTTCCGCCGCACAGCAGAGCCAGAACTCCCCGCTACGCGCGATCATCGAGGTGCTGCGCAGCTTTTTCGCGATCGAGGGCCAGGACGATCCCGCAGACGCGCGGGCCAGGATCGCCGCGCGGGTCACGACGCTCGATCCGCGGATGCGCGATACGGTCCCGCTGGTCTGCGACCTGGCCGGTTACCCCGATCCCGCGGCTCCAGCGGTCGCGCTCGATCCCGAAGCACGGTTGCGCCAGCTGGTCGGCCTGCTGCGCCATCTGATCCGGCTCGATAGCGCCACACGGCCCAGCGTGATGGTGGTCGAAGACCTGCACTGGATCGACGATGCCAGCGCCCGTGTGCTTGAGCAGCTGGTCGAAGGGCGCGACGGGTTGCGCAATCTGATGCTGCTCAACTACCGACCCGAGTTCCGGGCGACCTGGATGCAGAACAGCAACTGCCGCCAGATCTCGCTGGCGCCATTGGGCGAGGTCGATATCGGCGGCTTGCTGGGAGACCTGCTGGGCGATGATCCGAGCCTGGGCGGGCTTGCCGCGCCGATCGCGACGCTGACCAAGGGCAATCCCTATTTCGTCGAGGAAATCGTCCAGACCCTGGCCGAGACCGGCACCATCACTGGCGAGCGCGGCGCCTATCGGCTGGCCGGTGCGTTCGAACGGCTCGAAGTGCCACCGACGGTCAAGGCGGTGGTCGCCGCGCGTATCGACCGCCTCCCTCCCGAAGCGCGCGCCGTTCTGCAGGCGGCGGCGGTGATCGGCATGACCTTTCCCGAACCGTTGCTCGCCCAAACCGCGCAGGTCCCGGCCAGCGATCTGGCGCAGATCCTTGCACTGCTGCGCCGCAACGAGTTCATCGTCGAACAGGCAGCCTTCCCGGTGCTCGAATATGCCTTCAAGCACCCGCTGACCCTGGAAATGGCCCAGACCAGCCTGGTTCGGGCCGACCGGCGCAAGCTGCACCGCCGCGTTGCCGAGGCGCTAGAGCAGGCTGAGCCCGGCCGGCTCGACGAACTGGCCGGAATTCTGGCCGCCCACTGGGAGGAAGCGGGCGAACCAATCATGGCCGCGAAACTTCACCGGCAGGCGGCGATGCAGGTCGTGCGCACCGACTTTCCGACCTGCACCTGGCATTGGCACAAGGTCCGCGAACTGGCCCGCGGCAACCTGACCGCGCCAGAGCATTACGAGCTGATCTTCAATGCCTATATCAACCTGCTGAACTTCAACTACCGGGTCGGATCGGGGATCGAGGACGCCCAAGCCGTGCTCGAAGAGGGGGATGCGCTGGCCGCGCAGATCGGGGACGAAGCGCTGCGTCTGACCCTGGCCTTGTGCTACTCACGCGCGGTATGCGCGGCCGGGGATGCCGAGGAATATTTCCGCCAGGCACAGGCCAATTACACCGCGGCCTTTACGCAGGACGTGCCGCACCTGCGCCCGCTCGCTGCGCTGCTCTATTGCGACAGTCTGGCGCATTCGGCCCGTAACGTGCTGGGGCTGGAAGAAGCCGACAAGGCGATGACGGCATGGCCACCGGACCTGCAGCGCGGATATTGGATCAGCGGCAATAACCCGCACACCTTCTTCGCCTTTATCGGGGGGGTGAATCTCACCTGGCTGGGCCGCCACGAAGAGGCGCGCGCGCGGCTGGAAGCGGCCCGGCTGAAGGCGATTGAGGACGATACCCCGGAAGTGGTGGGCTGGTGCGGCTATGGCCTGACCCAGGTCCACACCTGGCTGGGGGACGGCGAAGGCGCGCTGGCCCACGCCCGGGCGGTGGCGGAAATCAGCGAGAAGCTCGGCTCACCTCTGCTCGAGATGTACCGTCACCTGTGCTTCGCCATGGCCTATGGCGTGCTTGGCCAGCCCGAGCAGGCCATCCCGGAAGCCGAGGCGGCAATCGTCTTTGCCCAGACCTCGGAAAAGCATTGGACCGGCGGCGCGCGCGCGCAGCTGGCGATGGCGCTGATCGCGGCCGGCCAGGCTGAGCGTGCCGCCGCGATCGCGCGGCAGGCGGTCGACGATTGCGAGAAGGCGGGCACAGCCCATTTTGGCGCCCTGGCGATGTGCGCGCTGGCCCGGGCCCTGGCGCTGACCGAAGGCTCGGCCGCCGCTGAAGAGATTGCCGCACTTTTCGCCGTCGTCGAAGAGCGGATCGAAAGCGGCGCAGCCCGCGCGCTTTCCCCCTACCTCGCACGCTGGCGCGGCGAGACTGCGGGAACTACACAAACCACCTGACCACCAGGCGGATGACCTGTGGTGAGGAGTTGAATCGGCGAAATGGGCTAGGCAGCAAAGCTCGGGATTTGCGGGGCATCACATGCCGCTGGCAGGTGCCCGGTTACTCAGACAGAGCCATCCGCGGCCATCATCGTTCAACGCGACCCTTTTGCGATCGCAAGCCGTCGATTGGCCACTCCGCGCCCTCGCCATGACGGCAAGGACGCGGAGTGGTTGAAGGGGCCCTTTGCGGGGGGTTTGCTGGGCCTCTTCCGGGGACTCAGAACTGAATGCGGAGCGTGCCGCGGATCGAATAGGCAGTTTGCCCGTTGGCGTCTTCGGCACCAACTTCGCCGCCAAACTGGTAATCGCTGGTTCCGCCAAGCGCGCGCAGACGGCCATACCAGCCATTTGCGCTTTGCTCAGGCAGCAAGGTGAAGGACGTGCCGGAACCGAACCTTGCTGTCGTTGCAGCCAGTTTGCGATTGAGGATTTCGCGCCGGCCGCCTTCGGTTTCAACCCGGATCCAGTTACCGTCGCCCTGGCCTGTCCCGGTGAAATCGATCCCCAGAACAAGGCCGCCTTCGGCAGCGAGTTCGCTTCCCGAACGCTTGTCGATGGTCAGGTTCAGGCCCGTCCCGCCGCCGGTTTCGGTGTGGCCATCCTCACTCAGGCGGACATAGTCGATGCCAACCGATGGACGGAAATAGAAGTAGCGCCCGCCCCCTTCGATCGAGGCCCCTGCGCCGAACGTCGTCAAGGTCCCGTTCCACTTGCTGCTGGTCGTGCGGCGAACCTGGCTGGTCGCGGTGGCGCCCGCAAAGGCGCGCTCGCTGTCGAAGCGGACAATGCCGACGCCGCCCCGGGCAAAGGCCTGAAACCCGCCAGACTTCACCCGCCAGTGCGCGCCAACCATATAGGTGTTCGACTTGACCAAGTTGTCGACGCCCAGGCCGTTGTAGGTCTGGCTCCACAACCACGTCAGGTCGGCGCCAATATAGCCAAGACCAGTCTTGTATTCCGCGCCGGCCAGCCCGCCCATGCCCTTGATGTCATAGGCGATCGAATCCGATTTGTCCTTGGTCGTTCCCCACACACTCAGGCCGAGGTTGGCCTGCAGGTTTCCATCCAGCTTGATCGGCCCAGCCGGATCGGCGATCTGCCGCCCCATGCTGCGCGCGCCCAGACTGATTGCCCGGAAGGTGCCGCCAGCATGGTCGGGCAGCATCTGATCCAGATTGTTGCGGAAAACCTCACCATCACGCGTATTGAGGAACACCTTGCCCAGTTCGGCATCCCCGCCGATAGCGGCGTATGCTGCGTTCCACGCTGCGCTTTCCGACCGGTTTAGGCCAAGCTCGGTCACCGATTTGCGCGCGATGTCGATTGCCAGCTGGTTGCTGGGCGCATTGGTCGCCAACGCCGCCTTGTAGATGAACGGCACAAGAGCGGTGTTGGTGACCAGCCCGGTCCCGCCGACAAGGGTGCCAGCGGTAAGGAACGTATAACGCCCCTCAGCATTGGCGACATCGGCCAGCTGGACCTTGATATTCGTACCGCTGGCAATGGTCGCGACGCCATTCACGGTGATTGCAGTCCCCTCCCCGGCATCCTTGTCGAGAATGACCAGCAGCGTTGAACCGCTTGCAGTGCTCAGCGAACCGATCGTGGTTGGTTTGACGAGTTCGAGCGAACCGCCGGTCATTGTCACGGCAAGTTGCCCGGCGTTGACCAGCGTTCCGGCAAAGCGGGCCGAATTGGCAATCGTCAGGCCATCGGTTCCCCCTCCGGCAAAGTCGGCAATAGCCGTCACGGCCGATGTGCCTGCCAGGCTCAGCGTGTCGTTGCCCGCGCCGAACATAACCTTGCCGCCCAGCGTCGCATCGCCACTTGTTGTGAGGCGATCATTACCGCTTCCCAGCGTGACAATCCCGGTGACCGATCCGTCGGCAATATCGAACAGGTCGTCACCGCTGCCAAGCAGGACGTCGCCGGTGATGCTGGGGGCCGTGATTCCGGCGGCGACGGCGGTCTGGCGAATGGTTGCACCTGCCGTGTTGGCCGACAGGTCTATCGCAATGTTCCGGCCGGAATCTGCTTGCGCGCCGGTCGCGCTGATCGTGCCGCTGTTCTCGATCAGGGCGACCTGTCCGGTGCGATCGGCAATGGCTACCGCCGTGCCTGCAGCGCCCGAAGCCGATGCCTTGATCGCGCCGCTGTTGCGAACCGTGGCGACGCTGGCCCCGGCTTCGATCAACACTGCTGACGAAACCGACGTTGCGGTGCCCCCGCCGCTCGCACTGACCGTACCGGAGTTGCGCACTTCGGGAACGCTGGCACCGTTGCCGATCCGGACAGCAGTCGCACTGGCACCATTTGACGTGGCGCTTACTGTGCCGGAGATGCCGATTCCGCCAGCAATCGTGACTGCACCACCGCGGCCGCCAATAGCCAAACCATTGCCAACAACGCCGGAATAGAGACCACTGCCGGACACAGTTCCATCGATCTGCAAACCAAAGCCTGTTCCGGTTCCGGCAAGCGGACCGATCGCAACGGCATGGTCGGTTGCGCCCACGACCATCGCCGGGGCTGCACCGTAGGTAACGACAGATGCCGACCCTTCCTTGCTGTCCTCGATCCCGTCGCGATCTTCGTCGTTATCGGTCGAGCTGGCATCGCGGGGCGGGATGGCCAGGATTATCCCGCCGGCGATGTTGCCCTCGATCATCAAGGCGGAACCGCCCTGCAGCAAATCATCTGAGTCAAGCTTCGAAGGGTCAGCCGGGACTGTGGTGTAGCGATAGCCTGTGCTGGTGATCGCGCCCTGAACCACCATTGCCCCAGAGACATCACCGGTAAAGCGCGCGCCGACCGCACCAACGCCAATCGCGCTGACCTGACCCGCAAGCCGCACCGAACCGCTGATCGCGTCGGCGCGAATGCCGACCGCACGATCACCAATAACGGTCGTTTTGCCGTCATGCGTAAAGTTGCCGGTCAGGGGGCCGCCCAGCCAGACACCTTCAGAATCGTTACCCTCGACCAGGATCGTTCCGCTTTGCGTCACCTTGCCGGTATGGGCACCAAGGGTGCGGATGCCATAGCGATTGGCGCCCACCGCGAATGGACCGTCCAGATCGCCGTCGTTGTCGGCATCGGTTGTGGTATAGGGTTCATCCACGGTGATCGATCCGGTCGCGGCCACAACGATATCGCCACTGGTCCCTGCGTTGACGACTATGCCCGCGCCGCCGGGCGCGTTGGAGACAACGATTTTACCCTCAACGGTCGCAGCATTGTTGCTGTCGACAGTGATGGCCGTGCCGGACGTGATCTCGATCGAGCCGGCGCTGCCAATGCGGACCGAGTCAGCCGCGCCATTGTTGGCAGTCGAGGTGTTGACCGATGTGGTCCGCTTGGCCGTGATCACGGTTTCGGCCGTTGCTGGCGATGCCAGGGCAAGAACGGCGGTGGTGGCAAGCAATGATCGGCGCATCGGAAACAGTCTCCCTCTCAGGTGTCGAAAGGGAAGACGGAGACGGGGCGTCGCAGCCTTGGCGGCTCCAACAAAAATATTGCCGGCCGCCCGGCCGCAAGGTCAGAAGCGGGCGTCGAAGCCCAGGCGCACGGTCAGCGGACGCAGCGGGGTTACCTGATTACGTCCGATCGCGAACGGGGTGCCAAGCGCGAAACGGTTGCCTGTAACGTCAGGTATGTTGGTGATCGAAAGGGTTGCGCCTTGCGCAGCAGTGCCGATCCGAACGGTCGCGCCGGTTTCCAGATAGTCACCTTGCAGATCGCCAAGTTCGGGCCCCACGCCAAGGCGCGACTGGCCGACGTATCGCGCCCAGCCTTGTGCATGGAGCTCGGCCACAGAGCCCAGGCTGCGACGATAGTCGATACCGATGCGCGCCGCGACCTTGGCGACGTTGGGAACTTCAGTGATTGGGATAAGCGATGGTCCCAGCACGGCTGCATACAGATTGGGTTTTGAAATCCGGCTTCGATTGATCACGCCGCCAGCGTCGACACGCAGACCGGGGGCAAGCATGGCACCGCCTGATAGCGTAAACGTCCAGATCTGCCCGTTGCCAACATTGGCTGTAGTCGGCAGGCCGGCCAGATCGATGTAGTCGGCCTGTATGTCGCGCCAGTCGGTATAGGAAACGCTGGCGGCAAGATCGAATGGTCCCCGTCCCGCCGATCCGCGGCGGAATCCGAACTCGATTGTAGAAATCCGGTCGTTGCGGAAACGGCGGACGAAATCGTTGTCGACCGTCAGACCGCCCGGCCGGAAACCTTCCTGATAGCGCAGATACAAGGTCATGGCGGTGAGGGGCTGCGCAGTCAGGGCCAGCGAAGGCAGTGCCATGCGTTCGGTCCGCCGCGCTGTTATCGCGCGGTTTGCCAGCGCGATCTCCGGGCTGACGTCTTCGCCCGAGCCATCGAGCGTCGACCAGGTCAGGCGGCCGCCGGCGGTTGCCACCAAGCCATCGAACAGCCGGGCACTCGCCTCGCCGTAAAGGGTGATTTCATCGATGCTGTTGGCGACGCCGGTAGACGGCGTAATGGCGCCGGACGCCTGCAATTCACGCTGCAACCGTGTATTGTTGTGGGTATAGCTGACTCCGGCAATCCAGCCGAAACGCCGACCAAGAGGTTGCCAGATCCGGGTCTCGTTCGCGAACAGGCGGGTTCGATTGCGCTGCACGAAAAGGCGCTCGGGCCCATCCGGCAACGTTGCGTCATAACGCTCGGACAGATCCTGCCGGGTGGCACCGGTTGAAGACCTCAGGTGGATGTTCCCAATTCTCCCCGACAAAACGAATTGCCCCTGGCCATAGTCCGCGCGGTACCCCTCACTGACGCGCGCGCTGCGTTCCAGCGGCGGTCCACCACGGTCAGCGTATTGGCTGTCGTCACCGCGAGTTGCCTGGGCCAGGCCAATCAAGTCCAGCGTCCAGCCTTCCGCGAGACGCCCGCGAAGCGATCCGCGCACAGCGCCAACCCATGTCCGGTTGACGTTGTCTCGTCCGAGCAGCGGTTTGTCGATGTAACCGCCTTGCCGTTCCCCGTCGGCAGCAATCCGCAATCCGATCCGATCCTCGACCAGTGGCAGGTTGACCACCACATTGGCGTCGAAACCCGGTTCGCCGTGCGCGGTCGCGCTAGCGCCGACAATTCCCGAAGCACCTACCGCACCCAGATCGGGCTCGTTAGGCACAAGTCGCACGATCCCGCCGAGCGACCCTGCTCCATAAAGCGTGCCTTGCGGGCCTTCGAGGACTTCGACCGCGCGCATATCCGACAGGCGCAGATCGGGATCGGGGGCGTTATAGCTCAGCCGCAGATCGCCAAGATATTGGCCAACCGTCGACTGTGTTGGCCCGGTGAAGCTGGAATCGGCAATCCCGCGGATGAACAGCTTGTTCCGCCCGGTCCCGAGGTGCGTGGTGGATACGGTTGCGATCCGGGCAGCGATCCGGTCGGTCCCGCCAACTCCGCCAAACACAAGATCGCTGCCCTCGATCTGATGGACCTGCCCGGCAAAGTCGCGCAGTGCCAGGTCACGCTTGCTTGCCACGACTATGATTGGCTGGTCGGAGAAGGCTTCGGGCGGCATTTTCGGAGCCGGCTTCCTTGCGGGTTCTGCCGGACGTTCCATAGCGGCGAGACGTGGCCGGACGGCGGGTCCGCGCTCTATCCGGAAGGCCGCCGCGTTGATCACCACCAGACGTCCACCAGCGGCCCGCGCCAGTCGTTCCGCCGCCTGCCTTGCCGACATTGGCCCGCGCAGCGGCCCGACGCGCCGTTTGGCCAGGGTTTCATCGACGATCACGATGGTGCTTCCGGTCTGTCGTGCCGCCAGCACGGCAGCGTCACCCAGCCGGCCTTGGGGCACATCGAGCTGCGCCTCGTTGGCATAAGCTGGCGCGGCAAGTGCAACCAGAGTGGTCAGAAGTCCGTACCTGAGCCGCAACATGATCAGGGCTCGATCGTCCAACGGTCTCCCGACCGCGTCATGGTGACGCCAAGCAGGGGGCCGAGCGCTACCGGATCGCTGCGTAGCGGGGCGACAACGATACTGCCCGATACACGCCGCGAACCACCTGGTCTCGCTTCGAAGGCAACCCCCGTAGAACGGGTCAATTCGGCGGCCACATCGGCAAGGGACGCGTCGCGGAAAGTCAGCCGGCCTTCGCGCCATTCGCCGATTGCCGCGATCGGTACCAAACTGCGAACGATGCGGTCCGACCCGCGGCGCAGCTGCGCCTGCTGTCCGGGGTCGATGCGCAGGTTCTGCCGCTTCGGATTGAACACCACCGCACCCTCGCTGACCCCGACGATTGTTGCGTCTGCTTCGCGCCTGACATCGAAGACAGTGCCGACATCGACCAGCGTTGCCTCGCCCGCGGCCACGACAAACGGCCGTGCGGCATCGTGACGCACTTCGAACAGCGCCTGTCCCTGGTCGAGTCGAACGGCCCGATCACTTGTCAGCGTCAGCCGCGTGCCGCCAGCAAGCGTTATCCGGCTGCCATCGCCAAGCGCGACGCTACGCGTCTCACCTGGCACAGTTACATATTCCGTGCCGCCGCTGCGCAGTTGCAAGCCGAGAACAGCGGCAAGCACCAGCGCGGCAGCCATGGCCCCGCCAATCCAGGCACGGAACGGGCCGCGTCCAGTGTGCGACGCTGCGACACTGTCCGCGGCAGGGATGGCCTCTGGATTCGTTCTGACCGCTTCGACAACGCCTTCGACCGCACCCATAACCCGGTCGTAGGCTTCGGCATGGTTCGGATCCCTTTCGAGCCACGCCGTAAAGCCGTCCCAATCGGCAAAAGCCGGATCACCGGTTCGCACCGCCCAGCTTGCCGCCTCGTCCAGCTTCCTTGGATCAATCGCCATGGCCACGGCCTCCTGACCCTATGACGGAGTCGCTGCGCTCAAACCTCATTGTCACGCTCCCGGAATTCGGCAATCACGCGGTATGCGCTACGCAGATCGCTTTCCACGGTGGAGAGACTGACACCCAGTTCTGCCGCAATTGCGCGCTGTGGCACCTCTTCCACTCGGTGCCTGCGAAAAACGGTCGCCGCGCGCGGACTTGCAGCTTGCAGTGCACGAAAAATCGCGGCCAGGGTGTCGCGTGCGATCGCAATTCGTTCGGGCGACGCCGTGGCAGCCGGGTCGCTGGCGGCCTGATGCTCTGCCCAGGCTTCGCCCCGCGCCTCCGCCTGGCGGCGCGCCCTATAGCGGTCGATCATCACACTGTTCGCGGCTCGATAGAGGTAAGCCAAGGGTGCGGCAATCGGGCCGCTGACGCTGCTGGCCTGGGACACTCTCAACCAGACTTCGTGAAGGATGTCTTCGGCGGCGTCACCCGCACCGCGCGCCGAGAGGAAGCGTAGCAGTGCTCCGCGGTTGGCTAGGAGTACGGCTTCCAGGCCTGCCGTAGCGGCAATGGGTTCGGTGATCGACAAGATGGAGCCACACAGATTTGCGGAACCGCGCGCTATAACGAGAATTGCTGCGACGGCCAACCGCTAGGTCGCGGCTATCTGAAAAGTGCGGCGACGCTGGAGGAACTGACAAAGCTCTGCGGCATATCACCCGCGCTGGTTGCAACCGTCGCACGATACAATGCGGGTGCTGCGGCCGGCCGCCCCGACGCCTTCAACCGCGGCTGGTCGACCCATACCTCCCTTGAAACACTGCCGCACGGCGCTCCACGAACGACTGAATGCCCTCAGCCGCATCAGCGCTGTTCATGACCTGACCCTTGATCCGGGGAATCGCATCGATCGCTGCCTGTTCCCCGGCTTCGATGAATTTGCGTCCCGCAGTCTTGGTTACGCGAATGCCAAGCGGCGCGTTCGAGGCGATGATCCGGGCGAGTTTCTGGCGAACCTGATCCTGCTAATTGTCGGCGGCAACGATACCACCCGCAATTCGATGAGTGCCTATGCCTGGGGGCTGCACCAGTATCCCGACCAGCGCGCGATCCTGGAACAGAACCACTCACCGGAACTGGCGGTTAACGCGATGCACGAGATCACGTTACGCACAAGATCGATACTCCAGCTCGCAAATGATCAATCTGAGGAGCTCAAACTCGAAGATTGCAGGAATTCTAGGGCAATGCCCTAATGTCCGTAGACCGATACTCCCAACAATGCCCGCAATTCAGTGAAGCGTGAGATCCCAAGGCTATCTGACTGTTATGCCGAGAAATACGAGAATTCAACACCACCACACACTTCGACATTGACATGGGATTTGCAGTATAATTCGCTGTTTTTTCAGCATATTATCTGGCGGAGCTGTCAGTCCCAGTCGAACCAGTCTCCGCCAACCCGCATGTCTTGTCGCTGCGCGGCCCAAGCACAGGTGTCAGGCAATCACCGAACGCCAAGCATACCAGGTAGGATTGCCAGAAATCTAGGCGGTCGAACTGCCAATCAGCTCGAACTTCTTTCTGCCGAACAGATCCTTGCCAAGCCAATAGAGCATCTTCGGATTGCCCATGACCCGCTTGAGCGAATAGGGCAGCCACGCCTCCCCGTAAGGGATGTAAAGCCGCGCTCCTGCCCCGAACCGTTCGCCCTCGCGCAATGCGGCGGCAATCGGCAACGGGAAGACGAACTCCTGTTCGAACGGTGTGCCGGCATCCGCAAGAATCTGCATGGCCTGTGCTGCCAGCGGGGCATCGTGCGTTGCGACGCCAACAAACCTGGCCCGACCTGCCAGGCTGCGGATGATCCGGAGGTAGCCTGCCCTCAGATCCATTTTCGGATTCTTTGGATCGGCCCATTCGCCTTTCACCACGCGGACTCGTGCGCCCATTTCAATCGCCCGGTCGACATCGCGCAGACTCCGGTCCCAGCGTCCGGGAATGGCCATGCCAAGCCCCGCCCCGCCGTGGCGCTCGAGAATGCGCAAGGTTGCGTCGCTCTGGTCCGGGGCATGGGCATCGAAGATCAGCGGGATGTCTCGACTACGTGCCTGCGTGACCACGCGATCGATCAGATCGTCTCGCTCGTGCAGGGCCGGAGCCTTGACCGCCAATGCCCCGTCCAACGTTTCGTGACCAATGCGGTCGAGGATCGCGGCGTAGTTCGACGCGACGTGGGCCGGATCTTCGTTGCGGTCGTTCCAGTAGCACAGCGTGCAGCGCAGCCCTTGTGCCTTCGCGCGGAGTGCCAGGTCGACGGCGTCGCCCAGGGTCTCTCCCGCAACGTATCTTCGTGCGGCAAGCCCGAGCACCGGCATGACGGCGCTCTTGGCGACCTGTTGCAAGGAAGCACCCACCCTGACTCTACCTCCCCTATACGTCCACAAACGCGCGCATCTTGCGGTCGAACACGTCCGGCGCGAAACGGTTGGCCTGACTGATCGCATCGCGCGGATCGAAATGGGGAAGGAACCGCTCCATCTGTTCGACTGCTTCGACAAGCGCTTCGGCTTCGTCCGCTGCGAAGAACAGCCCCGTGCTCTCGGGTATCACGCTGTCCAGCACGCCTCCCCGGCCATAGGCGACGACCGGGCGGCCCGATGCCATGGCCTCGACCGGAGTGATGCCGAAATCCTCTTCGGCAGTCATCACCAGGGCGCGGGCACGCGCATAGGCCTTGCGCAAGGCTGCGAAATCCATGCGTTCGACGAATTCGATATTGGGCGCGGCGCGCGCCCGGAGCTTTCCGAGCATGCTGCCGGTGCCGACCATCAGCAGCTTGCGCCCGTTGCGATTAAAGGCCTCCACCGCCAGGTCGGGGCGCTTGTAGGGCACCATCTGTCCGACCCACAGGTAGTAATCGTCGGTATCGAGCGACGGTGTGAACAGGCTCGTTTCGACTGGCGGATGGATCACGTCCGCATCCCGCCGCCAGACTTTGGCAATGCGGCTGCGGATGAAGCGCGAATTGGCCGCAAACCTGTCCACGCGCGCACTCGCACTGACGTCCCAGTTGCGCAAGCGATGGTACAGTGGCGGCATGACCAGCCGGGTCAGCGGGTTGGCCTCGCGCTTGTACTGGTGGTAGTGATCCCACAAGTAGCGCATCGGCGAATGGCAATAGCACAGGTGGCGGCTATCGGGCCGTGTTATGACCCCCTTGGCCGGTCCGGATTCGCTGCTGATGACCAAGTCGTATGCGCTGAGGTCCAGCTCTTCCAGCGCCATCGGCATCAACGGCAGGTAGTACTGGTAGAACCGCCGCGAGAACGGCATCCGGTCGATCATGCTGGTCTTGATGCTGGCCTGGTTGAGCCGCGACGAGATCTGCGCCGGATCGTAAACGTGGGTGAAAATGTCAGCCGCGGGGTAGAGGTCGAGCAGGCGTTCGAGCACTCTCTCCCCGCCGCGCATCGAAACCAGCCAGTAGTGAACGAGTGCGACCCGCGGTTCGGAAAACGGTCTTGGCGCCGGGATATAGGCGGGCGCAAGACCGCCCGAACCCGTGGTCACGCGTAGTACTCCTTGTACTGGTTGTAGTAATAGGAAACGTCGTTGGGGTCGAAGTAGCCGCGGCGCCGGATGTCGACCTGATTGAGCGCAACGCCGACCACGTTGACCAGTTCCTGCGGCAACCGGCTACGGGCCGCCTTGATCGCGAAGCTCGATGTCTTGCGCCAACGTACCGCGAGCACAACCGCATCCGCCTGCCGGGCAATCGTGCGCGTCGCCGCGACCGGCAGGATCGGCGGCAGATCGAGGATTATCCGATCGAAATGGTTGCGTAGTTCGGCAATGAAATCGGCAAATTCGTGGCCGCTCAGCAGATGTTCGCGGTTGTCCGTGCTTGGCGTCCAGGGGATGATGCAGAACGTCCGGTCGCCGATCATCTGGTCGAAATGGAACTTCGAACTGCCATCGAGGATTTCCCGCAGGCCGAATTGATCCTGCCGCACGCCCAACAGACGGCTGATGCCGCTGCGCCGGAAATCGCAGTCGATCAGCACCGTGCGTTCACCGCTTTCGGCCAGCACGTGGGCCAGGCTGCAAGAGATCACGGTCTTGCCCTCGCCGGGAAGTGCAGAGGTGATGGCGATCACCTTGGGCAAGGATTCCGTTGCGTGATCGATCGAAATTCCCAGCGAGCGGATCGATTCCGTGAAGACCGATTTCGGGTCTTCCTGCATGGCTTCGATCGCATGGGGATTGCGCCGGTCTATCGATGCAATCAGCGGGATTGAGGAGAGGAAGTGCTCACCGAGGTCGCGCTGCACTTCGTCGGCACTGGTGACACCGTGAAACAGCGCTTCGGCAATATAGGCCGCAATCACGCCTAGACCCAAGCCGATAACCAGGGATAGCGCGAGATTGAGCTTGAGGTTCGGAGAGGTGGGTTTCGACGGCACGACCGCAGGGGTCAGAATGCGTGCATTCGATTTCTCCGTACCATCCGCCGCAAGCAGTTGCTTGTAGCGGGCGAGATAGGTTTCATAGATGCCCTGCGAAGCCTCAGCATTCCGTTCAAGACCGGAAAGCCCGACCATCGCGGCATTGTTCTCTGTCAGCTTGCCTCGGGCGCCTCCCAGACTTGCGTTGAGCGATGCCAAACGCTGGGCTGAAACCTCCTGTTTCGCGCGCAGGTTGGAAATGACACGCTCGATTTCGGCCTGGATGCTAGCGCGAACTTCGGCGAGCTGACCTTGCTTCTGGATGAGCTCGGGATAATTCTTGCCGTAGCGGGTCGAAAGGTTGGCCACTTCCCCGGCCAGGGCTGCTTCCTGGGTTCGCAGGGATGAGATCACCGGCGAACTGAGGGCTTCGCCAACATCGTCGCCGGACGATCCGGAACGCAGCTGGGCGAGTGCGGTCTGCAACCGGGCTTCGTCTGCCGCCGCTTCCGCCCGCGCCTTAGTGGTTTCGATGTTGTAGTTCGAGATTTCCTGTTCGGTGAGCGAAGTGCCCGATGTGGACAAGAGATTGTTGGCAATCCGGTATTGCTGGAGGGCCTGGGTATCGGCCTGGGCCTGGTTTCTCAGTTCGGCAAGCCGTGCTTCTACCTCGGATCGAGCCTGGACATTGCGGGCGCGTGCCGCCTTCATGTCCCAACTGGCGAACTCGCTGGCATATTGGTTGGCAACCTTGGCCGCGAACACCGGATCCCGCGCATCATATGCAATGTTCAATGCAAAGCTGGTGCCTGACCTTTTTGCACCGACATTCTGCTGCATCGCGTCCAGAAGCTGGCCTTGTTGAGCCTCGTTCATACTCGCATCGAGGCCCAACGCCTTGGCAACGGTAGCCGCCATTTCGCGCGATCCGATGATCTGCCCCTGGGTTTCAAGAAGTTCGCTGGTAATCGTCGGGGCTGGCGCGCTGATTGTCCCGGGCGCGTTGAGATCGTTCGTCGTCGGCTCGATCATGACGGTGCTGACCGCCCGATAGGTGTTGGGCAAGATCAGCGAAATCAGCAGGCCGGTCAGAACACTCAGCGCAGTAATGGCAGCTATCAGCGTCAACCGCCGGCGGAAGAACGTGATGCTCTCCGACAGATCCAGCCTGTCCGACACCGCAAGCGCACGACCTCCTCCATGGCTGATGGCGCTGCCACCCTTGGGCTGCACAAGTTCAAGTGAGGCGCTCATGTGGCTTCTCCCGTTGGGGCGCCGGAAACCGGAGGCAACGCGGCTTCGGACAGGACGGCGACGCTCATAGTTTCAGGCCCAGGGTCAGACCGGCGCTGAAGCCGTCGTAGCTTCGACCCGGTTCAGTGCTGTTCTGCTTGCGATAACCGCCAAGGACCGAGGCGAGCAGGCGGCTGGACAGGCGGTAGGACACCGCGACCTGCCCGAAATAGCGGTTGTCGTTGCGAGCAAGGCCCCGATAACTCTCGCGAACGAAACCAGAGCCAAACTCGATCAGAACCTGATCGCTGACGGCGCGCTGAACTTTCAGATCGAAATTGCTGCGCACAATTGCCGGAACGTTCGCCAAGGGGCCGGGCTCGATCGAGCGATGTCCGGCCGCAGTGATTTTCCAGCGCGGCGTGGGAGTCCAGTTGAGCGTCACGGCATAGTTGATACCCGACACGGGACGCAGCAGCGGATCCTTGAATGACTGCCGGATATGCCCGGCGGCAACTTCGGCATCGAGCAGGGCGCTGACCTGGTAATGCAAACCGGCAAGCACCCCATAACCAGATGAATTGCGCGACGTGCCTGGGTTTGTAACGTAGTCGACCTGATTTCCGCTGAGATCCGCAAACAATCCGAGTTTGGGGCCCAGGCGGTAATTGGCTCGGACATGCGCTTGCCGCAGAACGACATCGCGGCCGCTGAGGTCGATCGTTACGGCATTGAGCGAGGCATCGCCGTAGTTCAGCCGGGACAGCGAACCGCCGCCGATCAGTTCAAGCCTCCCTCCGGTTCGGGCGATCTGGGCGGCAACGCGCTTTTCGAGAAAGTGGACCGGGCGATCGGTGTTGAACGCATCGCCAGCGGTGCCGCGCAATTCGATCCGCCGCGCGATCTCTGCCGAGACTTCGAACTTGGTCCGGTTGGCAAGATCAAGCGATGCCAGCCCGCCGATCTGCCACTGTTCGCTGTTTTCGTTCGGCGTACGGAAATAGCGCCGCAGGTCGGCGGTCGCGTCCAGTTTCAGCTGATGGCGCGACCAATCGGTGGCGAGTTGCAGGCCCGGCCTGACGATCGCCAGGGTATCCGACCGGGCATTCGTGGCCTGGTTATAGATGTTCGTGTCGTGAAGGACGGTCGCATCGATGCCTGGCTTCAGCACCAGGGCTGGCGCAATCCGCACACCGGGACTGGCCTCCGGCAGGAACAGATCGACCGGCGTGATCACCTTCGGCTCTACCGCCTGAGCATAGGCAAGGCGCGGTGCAAGAATGCATACGGCAAGCAAGGCCAACCTTGGAACAAGTAACGGGCGCGGCCCATGTTTGCGCGGTCCACCCAGATAGATGATCTGCTGGACGCATTTTTCCCTGTCGCAGTCCTCGGCAAGAGCTACCCTTAGCAGAAGGCCGATGGCTGCGATCTCGTCCCACACGAGCCGAATTGCGCCCGCCCGGACCATGGCCCGTGGACCTGGTGCATAGTCAGGCGACCGCACACCGCGGAAATCGCGCGCGCGATGCTGGTGCGGACTACCCAAAGGTGGTAGGCCTTTCGGCGTAATGTTCAGAGCAGTGATCATGGATGACACGACGCCGCGGATCGAGCCGCTGGCCGATAAGGGAAAACGCGGGCCGCAACGTAGCTTCGCACGGAGTCTTGTCTGGGCCCTACCTGTGGCCTTGGGGCTCTGGGTCCTGGTGGTGTTCCTGATGCGTTGATCCGGTTCCTGCGGCATCAGCATGCTCCCTTGCGTGAAAGCACGGCTGGAACTGTGGCGAAAAGGATCCGCACATCGAGCAGCAAGCATTTGCGCGCGGCGTAGACCCGGTCGATCGCGACACGCCGGCGATAGGTCGATTCGCTGCGGCACGTGACCTGCCACAGTCCGGTCAACCCAGGTTTGACGCTAAGGTAACTTGACAGATAGCGGTGATAGCGGGGGAGTTCGGCCTGCACGATCGGTCTTGGCCCGACCAGGGCCATGTCGCCGAACAGCACATTGAACAGCTGGGGCAGTTCGTCGAGGCTGGTTTCGCGAAGGAAATGGCCGAAGCGGGTGATCCGCGGGTCGTTGCTCAGCTTGTGGTGCTCGTTCCACTCGCGCTGCATTTCCGGATTTTCGACAAGGATGGATTCGAGCCGGGCTTCGGCATCGTGGCACATCGTCCGGAACTTGTAGCAATCGAACGGACGACCGCCTTTGCCGATCCGCCGGTGCGCAAAAATCGGCAAACCCTTGGCATCGATCGCAACAGCAATTGTCAGGAGCAACATCGCCGGAAACAAAACGACGATAAACGTGAGTGTCGCCGCGAGATCGAGCAGTCTGCTGATCGCTTCGATGGTTCTTTTGCGCAAGTTCGCGGATGCGGATTGGGCGCCTTGCGATCCCGCCTCCGGCTCCTGTCTAGTCGGACGGGAATCGGTCAGGATCAGCAAGTCTTCCGCAATCCTGCGCGCCGAACGCAGGCCGTCATCGGCCGCATCGCCACGGACGGACTCCTGATCGGCAAAAAAATCCATGCTTGTCCGATGCATCATGCTCAACATGTTGTGCCAAACGTGGCCGCGCCCGGAATCTCCAGCTTCTCCGGAGCAGCCCTCTGCTCAGCACGATTTCGCAGTTTGCCCCGTGCGACAACCGGGCATCGGGCGTAGCCGGCGTTTAATCCCTTAGGGCTAGGATTGGCGCTGCCGAAGGTCCGCGCCCCACCTCCAAATGATAATGTCCATCGTCGTTTGCTCACCCTAAGATGGCAATTCGGTTGATCATGATCGCGCGCCATCTGGACCTTCGGCGACCGCCGGGATTGCGTGAGCGCGATGGGATCGCGGTGGAAGGAACAGAGCGATGACTGGCGATTTCCGGCATGCATCTGCACACAAGGCAAATGGGCTGGCTTGGCTTCGGATCGGCCTGGCGGGGCTAATGCTGGCTGGCTTGCAGGGTTGCGCGCAGCAAGGACTGCCCGTTGCCTCGCTTCAGTCAGTTAACGGCGACATCGACAGCGGCTATCGGATCTCTGCCGGAGACAAGCTCAAGGTCACGATCTTCGACGAGAAGTCCCTGACCGGCGAGTATGGGATCGGCGACGGCGGCACACTTGCCATGCCCTTGATTTCGGCAATCGACGCTAGCGGCAAGACGGCCGGCCAACTCGCCGAAATGATCGGAGCGGAGCTTAAGAACGGCGGGTACGTCCTGTCCCCTCGGGTTTCGGTTGAAGTGCTCGAGCATCGCCCGTTCTTCATTCTGGGTGAGGTCAGCAAGCCTGGCGAGTATGCCTATGCTTCCGGGCTCACGCTCGAGCAGGCGGTCGCCAAAGCTGGTGGCTTCACCCCTCGCGCGGACCGAGCCACGGTCCAGATCAAACGGCAGGACTGGCCTTCGGCAAAGAAGGTGCGCCTTGCCGGGAGATCGTTGATGATTGCGCCCGGCGACACGATAACCGTGCGCGAATCCTTCTTTTAGTAACTGTAATTCTTAGATAAAAATTCACCAGTTGATTCCTGCAGTGCAGTGGCTCAATTGTTAGTTAATCAAACCGGATCGGAGTCGCAAATAGTGTTCGTGGATTCGCCGCGAACGCAACTTGGAGAATGGCATGAACCCGCAATCCCTGCGGTTTTTGCCGGTTTTGCGGGGGCGACGATGTACCAGGATGTAATCTTGATCAGTCCGAGCGAGATTTCGCGTGAAGGCCTGACCAGCATCTTGCGAAACAACGGTTTCCTGGTGATTGCTTCCCACCAGGACTATGCCGGACTTCGCGTAGATAGCGGTCCGGAAGACGTGATCATCGTGGTCGACGATACCCCGGCTACCGATCTTTCGCATGTCATTGAACAATCGAAAGCACTCAAGCCCTCGGCGATCGTCGTTGTGCTCGCCGATCGGTTCGATCTCAATGCGATGGTCAGCTGCTTTCATGCCGGCGCACAAGGCTTCATCATCAAGTCCACGCGCGCGGAACCGATGATAGCAGCGCTGCGCCTCGCTGCGGCGGGGGAACGTGTCCTTCCGCCCGATCTGGTCGACATTTTCGACCGTCCGACCAGCATGGCGTTCGCGCCGACCGAACTCGGTGCCTCACTGGCGGATGCCAAGCTTTCGCAGCGCGAAGATGACGTTTTGTGCTGCCTGATGGCCGGACATCCGAACAAGGTGATCGCCCGCAAGCTCGAGGTCTGCGAGGCAACGGTGAAGGTCCACGTAAAAGCGATCTTGCGCAAGCTCAGCGTCAGCAACCGCACACAGGCGGCGATCTGGGCCAGTTCGCACGGGTACAATTCCGGCACCTGGGCAAGCTGAGCCGGCGCCCCCATACCGAGAGCCATATCGACCCGTCAGCGCAGTCTTTGCCGCCCTGACACGTCTCCAGACTTCAGCTTCCGGTCAGTCGAGGAGCGCCTTGAGCTCTGCTCCCGATGGCAAGCACTGATCGGTGCGGGGACGCGGTGCCCGCTCGCAATCCCACAGCGCGACCTGCATTCCTGCCGCGTCGCGCGCAAACAGGAAAAGCGGCCGCGCTTGCGCTTCGCCTTGCCCGGGTTCTCTTGGGGCGCTTGAAGCGCCATCGTCGGCCGCAATGACGCGGCACGCCCCGCTCCCCGAACAGAGACTCATTGCCGATAGCGCCCAGCGGCCGTTCGGGCCGTTCCTGTCAACATGCATGACGAGTTCGTGCTGCGAAGCGGGGGCAGCCGCCATCGGCTCTGTTTCAACAGCCAGCTTCGCCATTCGAACGGCATCTTCTCGCAATGTGGGGACCTTCGGGAGGCTGCCAGCCGCCGCCACGGCATCGAGCACCACACCGCTGCGACCCGTGGGCGCAACGTTGGCATTGTAGGCGATCGCAAGCGCGGGAAAAGTTTCCTTCGTCAATGTGGTGTTGGCCGATCCCAGCGCCCCGCGCGCCCCGCTCCAGCGGTAGAAGATATGCGCACCGATCTTGACGATCGGATCAAGCTTTGCGGCCCACCATGGATTTACATAGTCGGCATGAAAGTGTGTAGCTTGCCCTACGTCCGGATCGACTGCGCCATCGAGAGCGCTGGTGGCGCGCGCCCTGACCTCAGCCCAAGCCACGGGAGAAGGTATGCGCCGGCTCATCGATCCGTCGCACGTGAACGAGAACTGGCATCCCGTCCGCCGTTCCGCCCCCTGAAAGACAACCGCGCAGACCGACTTGGGAAAGCTTGGATGGCGCACCCGATTGAGCACCACCTGCATCACCGCGCGTTGGCCCGCTGGATCTCTGCCGGCCTCAAACCAGGCGGCTGTTGCCAGACACGTCAAGGCGCGGTCCCGATCCGCACCGACATCGCCGTAGACGAACGGCGCCGCGATCGGACCGGTCAGCTTGGCGTCCTGTAGGGAAGCGCCCGGAGATGCACCGCGACTCGCCCTGTTCATTTCTTCCAGCAACCGCACCATCGGCGGAGTGAACTCTTCACGGACAAGAGCGATCCGTTGCTCTGCTCTGTTTGGTTGCTGCGCAGGCACGCTCGCTAGCAGGAGACTGGCGCCGAACAGGCTGCCGCCGATCAGAGGGGCTGCAAACATCAGCTGCTTGCGGGGCGAGCCGGTCCAGACAAGCAAGGCCAGTTCCCGTGACAGCCAGGCGGACAGGTCGGATGGGCCCTTCCAGGTTGCGGCGAGCTGCTTCATGCCCAAAAAATGCCGCCAATCCAGGTGCGATGCCATCGCCCTTTGGGGGTAATGGAGATGATAAGATGGATGGCTAGATCCGTGATGCCCTGACCCAGGTGGCTTCCTCGCGGGTAAGTTCCGGATGCGGGAAATCCACCAGCAGAATGATCCGCGGGTTGTCTGCGCGATTGATGGCTTCATGCTGATAGGACGAATCGAATACGAGCGGCTCGCCAACTCGCCAGCGCCGCGAGATGCCGCCAACCGTGATGCTGCCCTCCCCTTCTACAACCAACGGGAGATGCAGGGTCAGGAAGACGTTCGAAACGTCGCGGTGGGGCTTGATATGACCTTGCGGGCCAAGAATCGAAAACATCGCATCGCGAAAACCGGGGTAGCCGGGAATGGTCTTGAGCAAGGCCGCAACAGTTGGACAGAGAGCCAGGTTTTCGGCGATTTCCTCGTGGCGTTTGACGAAGCTGAAGTTGGACCAGAAATCACCACCAAGTCCGACATAGTGATATTTTTCCACCCGGTCGCAATGCAGCCGCAACGCCTGTTCCGCCTCCTGCCGGATCGCCGAAGTCGCGCCGACAAATCCTTGCAGCCAGGGAAAATCGGCAGGATCGTGCCATGGCTTCGAAGTCAGGCCGGCAAAGCTGAATCCGCGCGGATTGGGGCGGACCGATACGCCCGCCAAACCTGCTTCATCGGCGATGGAAAGGGTTATCCGCTCCAATCGCCCGGCATTGAAGCCGCGCAAGGAATTGCGCATTGCGGCAAGCTCGTGCCGGATCGACTGCCAACGACGCACGGCCGAGATCAACAAGAACAAGGTGACCGCGATCGGCGCGATAAGCGCAATGTCGGCGAACTCGAAGAAATCGATTCGTCCGACCTTTTCGCGACCGGAACCGAAGATCAGCGCAGCAAGGCAGATCACGACGCTCGCGGTCAACAGAAGCACCCTGATAAGCCATTTCGACACGCGCAGCCTAGCGCTTACGCCCCAATAGGTATCGACTGGTTCGAGCAGGGCGAACCACCCGGTCGCGAGAAGCACGAGGAGGGAGGCAGCAACAGAAAGACCCGCAGCAACACTGTTCGACCGGTCGAGCAGCGAAGTACCGCCAAGCGCGACTGAAAAGCCAATGGCCTCGAACAGCCCAAGCAGCAGCAATTGCGCAACTAGAAAGCCGAAGATGCGCTCGAAACTTCGCAATGTGCCCATGAGCGACCTACGCCTTCCTGCCGACCAGTCCGTTCTTGAACTTCTTGCGCCCAAGCGAAATCGTGTCCCTAAGCAGCGCCGCGGCACCGACGCCATTCCAGGGGTAATAGAGCAACCTCATTCGCGGGCGTTCGGCCTCGGTCCAGAACCGCGTCCATTCGGCCGACTTGCCCAGGAACTCGAATCGCTTGAGCCCCTTGCGCGCGGCGCGTTGAATGCTCTCGAGCATCAAAAGCTGACCTGGGGAGCACCGCGCGAAGCGTTCGTCATATCCGATCTTGAATAGCCAGAAACTGCCATCGCATTCGGCAGCGATCTGCACCGCGGCCAGTTCGTTTCCAAGTTTGAGGAAGGCGATGCGGAAGGTACCGAGCGCGGCAGCGCGCGGGGCATAGGCGCGGAAAAAGGCCAGCTGATCAGGGTTGTCGGCGATGGCGGTGCCATTGCGGGCCTTCCATCCTTTCGCCTCTATCGCGATCGCCTGTTCAAGCAGCGCGGAAACCGCATCGGCTGCGGGCTCGTGGAACTCGACGTCGACAGCGCCAAACTCCGCGGCCTTGCGTTGCATGCGGCGGAAATCGGAGCGACGCCGCGTACTGAAACGGTCCAGTGCGCACACCCAGGACTGATCAAGATCGATAAACGGCGAACCTTCGGTCGGCCGTGTAATCACCAGGCCAGAGCGCCGGGCGCAATCCAGGAACTCGGTTGCAAAGTCCGTTTGCGCCAAGGGCTGCCCAAGTCGGACAGGAAGCCTGTGAGCCAGGATCGCCTGCGCCATTCGCCGCGCCGCCGCGGCATCGGCATAGGTAGGCTCGCTCGGTTCGGCGAGTTCCTCGGCGCCGGCCAGATAGAGGGTCGGGATGATACCCTTGCGGACCAGGGCAGCGACACCCCCGGGGGGAGCCAGGACAATCGCCTGGTGGGACCGACACAGCGCGGCAAGACATGCCTCGTTCCAGACGTAGTGCTGCATCGGGGTGGAATCGCCGGGAAGGCGGCTGCGCCACTCGGCGGGCGAGACGACAATTTCAAGCGGGGTAGCTTCGTCCGAAGCGGTAATGGACCCGACCTTCATGAACACCGCCGTTCGCGTTTTCCGGCTTCGCTTTTGCGCGTTACACGGGCGCGCGGCACGTGCTGAAAAGGATTAGTCCTTATTGCGCATTCCGACCCTTCGGCCGGATCTACCAGGAATGGCTCCAGTAGGTGACCAGTTCGGCGCGTGGAAATATCCAACGCGCGGTATCGGCTGGAAGCAGGCGGGTCTTGCGATCGAGGTGGCTGCGCAGCTTCTTGTGGAACGGATTGGTCCAATCAAGCGGATACCATGATCTCCGGTCCAGCAACGTGATGCGGCCAAACCTGACGGATTGCTTCTGGCAGCTGCCAAGTTTCCCCAGAATCGGCGCGATCCGCTCTTCTAGGGCATTCTGGCTCAAGTGCTGATACTCGTCGAAGCTGCGCTTGAGCAGGATGGGCCCGGTCATCTGCTCCGGCCCGGAAGCCGTCATCGTCTCATTTGTGTGATGCAGCTTGGCCATGTCGCAAAGGTTGCGGATGACCAGAAGCCAGAATGCCTGTCCTGGACGCGAGGCCATCAGGGCATTTGGTACCGAGTGCTCGAAAGCGGTGTCGGAAC
The DNA here is from genome assembly GCA_046063245.1 of Novosphingobium sp. Lineage (GTDB taxonomy): Bacteria > Pseudomonadota > Alphaproteobacteria > Sphingomonadales > Sphingomonadaceae > Novosphingobium. The sequence continues at coordinate 13,500 of JBJTLX010000212.1, read as the reverse complement.
CCATCCGTCCGAGCAGCACCTCTTCGCTGCGCTGGCCGAGGCGAAGGGGCCGCAGACATTCGCTGTCCATGTCGGCATAAAGGCCGCCGTAAGCAAACAGGAAGAAGTAGCGGACGGCGTCAGCGCGGAATATTTCCCGCGGGAACTGCTCGTATACCGGCAAGAACCAGGGGAATTCTGCTGCGATGAAGGCGCGATTGTCGTCATCGTCCCACAGCACCACCTGCGCTTCCGGATTGTTCCGGATAAACGTCTGGCGCCAATAGCGGTAGTTGACCGGAATGTCGGAGCGGCTCTTCCAAGTCTGGAAGATCAATGGGGGAATCCTGTCCTGCCGACCAGGCGGCGCCGGAACGATGCGTTCCACCGCGATACAGGGCGGTGACGCCACGCCGGCCTCGTTTCGCGAATCGTATCCCGAAACATAGCGCAGCGAGCGCCAGCCGGATGGTTCAGTCAGAGAACGGGCAACGCGCCGCATTCTTCGCAGGATCGGATCATTCATGCCTTGCCCTCAACCGCGCCTTGCCGGTCTCCGGGTTGGCTAATCCCAATGCGTCATGGCGGCAATTTGTCCGTAAGTGGTAGCTTCGCGGATATCATGAGCAGTCATTCACTTCATGTCAGAGGGGATCGCCGAACCGCACTGCGGGCGATCTCCCCGCCAACAGGGAGCGCAGCTTGGAACTGACCGCCATCGGAATGGTACAGATCGTCTTCGGGCTGATGATCGTGCTTCTCGGCAGCTCGAACTCGGCCTTCCTGTTTCTGATTTTCAGCAGCCTGCTCGAAGGATCGGCTGCAATCCTGTTGCCGGCATTGGGCGGCTCGTCGATCCCGCCAGCCCAGTTTGCGCTTGTGTTCGTTCTGCTCAGGATCGCTGCTCCCAGGGGCGGGACCTACGGCCATTTCCCGGATGCGATCCGCGCGAATGCGTGGCTCTTGCTGTTCTGCTTCTACGGCATCGCGATGGCCGTCATCGGCCCACGGCTCTTTGGCGGCAGGATCAGCGTCTTTCCTATGCGCCCGATCCTCAATGCCGGCGTGTTCGAAGTCTTTCCGCTGGCGCCGACTGCGCAGAACCTGACGGCCGGATCCTACATGCTTGGCACCATCCTTGTCGCCCTTGCCGCCTACGTGCTTGCCCGCAGCAAAGGCGGGGCGGCCCTGGTCTCCGCCACAATCTGGGGCGGGTGGTTCTTCATCGTATCCGGAGTGCTCGACCTCGTTGGCCGCGGAACACCATTGGAAGACGCCCTGGCCATCTTCCGCAACGGGGACTACGTGCAAATGAGCGTGGAAGTGGACGGCTTCGTGCGCATTCGCGGCTTTATGCCCGAGGCATCGACCTATGCCGGGGCCTGCTTCGTGTTCCTCGTCGCCAGCGTGGAGCTCTGGTACCGCAATATCCGGCCCGGCCAAACCGGGCTTCTGGCGATCGCCCTGGTCGCAATCCTGGTGATGAGCACATCGTCAACCGCCTATGTGTCCATCGCTTTCTATGTCGCGTTCTTTCTGTTTCGCGCCCTCGCAATCCCGGTCCTGGTTCCAAGAGGAAAGATGAAGCGCCTGTTGGCCGTGCTGCTGACAGGCGCGGTGTTCGTAGCAATCGCGATGGCGCTCGTACCCCAGGTCCTGGAAGCGATCTCCGACCTGATCCTGTCGATGACCGTGGGAAAATCGACCAGCTTCTCAGGCCAGCAACGTCTGTTCTGGGCGATGCAGGGCGTTCACGCGTTCTGGTCATCCTACGGGCTGGGCATCGGACCCGGCAGTTTTCGATCCTCCAGCATGGCCACGGCCATCCTCGGCTCGATGGGCGCGATCGGGATCGGTTCGTTCCTTCTCTATCTGCGAGCCGTACTGCAGCCGTCCCGCCGGTCGACCTGGGGCCTGGGTCAGGATATCGATCAAACCCTCGGCGGGGCCTTCGCCTGCACGGCCGTGTTTAGCCTGATCCCGGCACTGGTCGGCTCGCCACAGGCCAACCCGGCAACTGCGTTTTCGGTCTTTGCCGGCGCAGCGCTTGCCTTGCGCACGGCGCAGCAGTCGCGGCCAACGCGCGACCAGTTCCAGCGAAGCGACGCTCCAGGTCCGGCTGCAAGCGCGGCGCAGTCGGCATGACCCCAGCCGTCTCCCCATTGCAACCCGTGCCAGAGCGGAACCTGGGCGAGCAAGCCAAGGCCGGAATCTCCGGAGCGGTTATGCAGCACCGGATTCGCGGGCACATTCTGACGCCAGGCCAACTCGACGCGGATCTGATCGCGCTATGGAAGCAGTTCTGCCAGGCCGATCCGCTTTACGGCAATCCGTTTTACTGGCCCCAGTTCACGCTGGCTGTGGCGCAGGCACGGTCAGACGCGCGGGTGGCTGTGCTCGAACGGGCCGGCGACGTCATTGGTTTCCTGCCCTTTCATCTGACCGCTGGCAGGATCGGCAAACCGATCGGCGGACATATCAATGACTATCACGGGCCGGTGCTGGCGCCGGATGTCTCTGTCAACGGCGAAGCCTTGCTCGGCGCAGCAGGACTGGTCGCCTTCGACTACAACCACCTCCCCGCCGTCTTTGCCGGACTTACCCATGCCGCCCACAGCAAGGCCTGGTCACCGCAAATGGATCTTGCCGGGGGCTATGCGGCCTATGTCGCGCGCCAGGATTCGCGCTGGACCAAGGCCCAACGAGAAGTTCGCCGCCGCCATCGCAATACCGAGGCCGAGTTCGGGCAGATCCGCTTTACCTGGCACGATCCGTCCGACGCCATCTTCCGTCAGCTGGTGGAAATGAAGAACTGCCAGTATGCGCGGCTGGGCATCGGCATGCGGATGACGTCGGGTTGGGCCGGAGAAGTCATCGAAAGGCTAAGGCAGGCTCAGGACGACGATTTTGCCTGCGTTACAAGCACTCTGCACGCCGGGGACCGCCTGATCGCCGCGCATTTCGGCCTGCGCACCAGCAGTGTCCTCCACTGGTGGTATCCGACCTACGACCAGGCTCTCGCCAAACTCGGACCCGGGATCAATCTCGTAAACCATTGCGCGATGGCCGCAGCCGAACTGGGGCTGACGACGATCGACTTCGGCAAAGGCAACGAGGACTTCAAGCTGCATTTCGCCAACCGTCAAGTGGCATTGCGGGAAGGTTCGATCGTCATCCCGGGAAGTCTGGCCGCACAGTTGCGCCGCGGGAGCAACGCCCTTGTATCGCTGGCCAGCAGATTGCCGTTGGGCCGGTACCGATCCTACCCGAGGAGAACCGTCTCCCGCCTGATCTCCGGCGTAGGACTGCCCGGCTGAGGCGGACACGGGAAAGACCTGTCCACGACTTATCCAGCACACCCCACCCCCTCCGAAAGGGGTAGAACCGATGGGCTGAGCGCGCACCGTGCGGGGGGCAGAGTGGGCATTGCGGGCTAGCGCGGTTATCGCGGTCGAAGGGTTCCTGTATCTGGATTTGCGTAACGTCGGCATTTGCGTGTCCGCCCCGCCGCGGGCTGTTGGACATGACGAGGTCGATCACTGGACAGGACGTGCCAATGAATTCTCCGATTCAGGATTTGCGAACTACGAACTGCGGCGAGCTCCTTCGAATACATGTCGTTATCGCAACGTGCGGCCGCGCCGAGACAACCGGCAAACTGGTTAGTCTGCTGGAGAACCAGACCAGGCCGGCCAATGGAGTGGTGGTGGTTGGAACTTGCGACGCGGACGTCGCGGGCGTGGCCGAAGCCAGCAGCTCTGCCAATGTCATGCTCGGTCCACGGGGCCTGTGTTGCCAGCGCAACATCGGCATCGAAGCCGTGCGGGATGATGCCGACATCGTGGTCTTCTTCGACGACGATTTCGTACCCGCAAACACCTATCTCGAGGCAGTCGAAACCCTGATGGCAGGTGACCGGACCATCGCCGGTCTGACCGGCCTGCTGGTTGACGATGGCATCAATCACGAGCCGATCGCGTTCGAGGAGGCCAAGCGCCGGCTTTACGATGCCGGCGAGCGGCCGCCCCGGGCGGAATATCGGCAACGATTTTCGCTCTACGGCTGCAACATGGCGATCCGCATCGACTCGCTTGGCGAACTGCGGTTCGATGAGGCGCTGCCGCTCTATGGCTGGATGGAAGACGTGGACCTGACCTTCCAGCTCGGACAGCGGGGGCGTCTCATCGAAGCAGCGGAGCTAACCGGAATCCATCTTGGCTCGCGCAGCGGGCGGCAATCCGGTCGGCGGCTGGGCTACTCGCAGGTTGCCAACATCGTCTACATGTACCGCAAGGGTACGATGCCGCCGGATACGGGCTGGTGCAAACTCCGCAGAAACCTGGCCGCCAATCTGGTGAAGAGCATCCGGCCCGAACCGCACGTAGATCGGCGTGGCCGGCTCAAAGGTAACCTGCTCGCGCTGGTCGACCTGCTGCGCGGCCAACTCGATCCCGGCCGGATCGTCTCCCTCTGATGCAGGTTTCAGCAGAGGATCGGACCGGCACACGCGCCAGGGCGTCAGGATGAGCCTGGGACCAAGCCTGGCGCGAGGCGCAGTGTCGCTGGGCGGCGCGCGGATAATCGGCAACCTGCTTGGTGCCATTTCGATCGTCATTCTTGCGCGGCTGTTGACCCCGACCGACTTTGGCATCGTCGCCATCGCGAGCTCGATACTCAGCATCGTCCAGTCATGCACTGAACTGTCGCTCGCCAATGCGCTCATTCAGAAAAGGGATGTCCAGCGCAGCCATATCGACACCGCGTGGACGATGTCGCTCTTGCGATCGCTTGCGCTGATCCTGGTGCTGGCGATGCTCGCCTGGCCCCTCGCGGAAATCTATCGGATGCCCAACCTGATTCCGGTGATCCTTGTCTCAGGATTGACCGGCGCGGCGGCAGGGCTGCAGAATCCGTTGATCTCTTTGGCAACGAAGGACATGCGTTTCGGGCCGATCGCGGTGTCCCAGCTTGCCCAGAAGGCACTTAGCTTTGCTTTCGCCGTCGTGCTGGCACTGATGCTGCGCTCCTATTGGGCGATCATCGCGGGCAATGCACTTGGCGCCGTTCTGGCCTCGCTCCTCACCTATTTCATTGTGCCCTATCGGCCGCGCTTCGATTTGAGCCGTCTGCGTGAGATCTGGTCGTTCTCCGGTTGGCTGTTCCTGAAGCAGCTCTGCGAAACGCTGAACTGGCGCGCCGATCAGCTGATCATAGGCACGCTCGTGTCAAAGCCGCAGCTTGGTGTCTATGCCATGGCCGATAGTCTTGCGGTCATTCCTTCACGGGAAACGCTGCATCCGATCCGGCAGGCGCTCTACCCCGGGCTTGCCATCGTGAACGGCAATGACGAGCGTCTGCGCAGCAGTACCTTGCGGGCACAGGCGACCCTCGCGATGGTGGTTGCCCCATTGGGCATCATGCTGGCCCTGGTCGCCGAACCGGCGATAAGGATCGCCTTGGGCGATCAATGGCGCCAGGCAGTCCCTTTCGTGCAGATCAGCGCCCTGCTTTACTCGTTCGGCTGCTTCAGTGTTGGCCTGCAACCCGTCGCGATGGCGGTCGGGCGGACCAAGATCCTGTTCGTCCTGCAGGCCATCGTACTGCTTGTGAAGCTTCCGATGCTGGTTGCCGGCTTCATCGTCGGCGGATTGCTGGGCACCGCCCTGGCCCGCTGCCTTGTCGAGTTTTTGGCGATGATGCTTGAGCTGGTTGCGATCAGGATTCTGGTCGGCATCACGGTGGGCAAACAGATCCATGCGCATGCCGCGACGATCGCCGGGTTGGTCGCGATGAGCGTTGTGGTCACTCAGGTCCACAGGGTGCTGGCGGCATCGCAGGACAACGCTCTTGTCCAGTTCGGCATCGAAGTCATAACCGGAATTGCGGTCTATGGCGCGACGGTGCTCGGACTCTGGCTCGCCTCGGGTAAACGCCTTGGCCCGGTCGACGAACTGCTCCATGTCGCCGGGCGCCTGCTTGCACGGTTTCGTCCTGAAGCGCCGCAGCAGAGTGTCGCGAAAAGCGGGGCAGTGGGCCAGTGACCCCCCCGTTGCGCCTAGGCCTGGTGCTCGATCACCCGCTCGAGCCGCCCGATTGGTGCGCGCGTTTGATCATGCAGATCGCAAGCGAACCCCGTATCTCGCTTGTTGCACTGATACGGTCTGATGCGACACCGGCCCGGCACGCGATGAGCCCCTTCGCGCGTTGTTTGACCGGCCTGGAGCGGACGCTGGCTGCGTGCCCGCAATCGGCAGATCGGGATGAATATGCCAAAGCGATAGCGCATGCGTCGCTGCTAACGTCCGCCTCGGTCGATGCGGTAAGTTCGCAAAGGCTCGATGTCATACTCGATCTGTCTGCGGGACAAGGCGCTTCGATCGCACCCGATCTGGCAAGCCACGGCGTCTGGTACGCCGATTTTCTCGATCCTGCGACGGGCTGGGCCTCATTCTCTGCCAAAACGGCTGTCACGCGCATTGCACTTTTCCGCAGGACCACCGGGCGAAGCCAACCGGTCGGCGTCGCCGAAGCGGCGCTGAACCCCAAATTCATAGCCGCGCGCAATGCGTTGTTCATGCGCGAAAAGGCGGTCCCGCTCATCCTGCGTGCGTTAAGGCGGACCCAGATGGCCGGTCGGCCGGATGAGCCGGAAAACCTGATCCACACGGAACGACCCCACCTCGGATCGGGCGAGATGTCGCGCTATCTGCGCCATCTGACCCGCAACCTGACCGACCTCGGCCTCGACTATGTCCGCTCGCGAACGCACCGCCGACCAGGGATGTTCTTTCTCAAGTCGAGCCATGGGTCCTTGCTGGATTTCGATCCTGCCGCGGCCAGTCCGCATGTCTCGAAGACCAACAGCTACTTTGCAGACCCCTTTCTGTGGGACCACGAGGGCGAGACGTTTTGCTTCTTCGAGGAATACGATTACCGCACCGCGAAAGGGCACATTTCGGCGGGTCGTCTGGTGGAAGGCGAGCTGCTCGATGTCCGGCCAGTGCTGCAGACCGGCTATCACCTGTCTTTCCCGTTCCTGTTCGAGCATGGCGGCGAACTCTACATGTTGCCTGAGACGAGCGAAGTCAGGCGGCTTGAAGTTTGGCGCTGCGTCGACTTCCCGGATCGGTGGGAGCGGCATGCCACTGCGTTGGACGGCGTTTCCGCCTCGGACTCGACGCTGAACCTGATCGACGGGACCTGGTGGCTGTTCACCAATCTGTCGCGCGATCCGTTCATCGACATGAACTCGGAGCTGCATGTCTTTCGCGTCGATGGCCCAGCGCTCGAGACGATCGAGGCGCACGCTTTCAATCCGGTCGTGATGGATGCGAACCGGGCCCGCAATGCCGGCCGGATCCTGGACATCGATGGAAAGCTCTACCGGCCAGCCCAGGAAAACTCGCACGGACGATACGGTTACGGGCTGCGGCTGATGGAGATACGCAGCCTCTCGCTCGACGAATATGACGAGGTGGAGGCACGGGCCATTGCGCCCGATTTCGAGCCTGGGATTACCGGCTGCCACCATCTTGACGTGCGCAACGGCCACATTGTGATGGATGTGCGCAGGAAGGTCGGTGGCTATGCGCGCTAACGATGGCTTGTCCCGCGTGTCAGCCGATCCGCTCGGCGGTGATGGTTACGGCTACTGCCCTGCTGCGGATCCGATCGGTGAGATTGTGATCGTCAACGACTTCGCCGCTGCACAGGGCGGTGCGACCGCGGTAGCGCTGCTTGAAACAAGGGAGCTTCGCCAACGCGGCTACAAGGTCACCTTCATCAGTGGCGGTCATCCGTCGGCAGAGCTTGACCGGCTGGGCGTCGCTCAGGTTGCTCTCGGAATGGCCTCCTTGCTCGAGCAACCTGTCCTGCGCGCAATGGCCCAAGGCGTGCACAACGCTTCTGCCGCAAGAATGATTTCGCAATGGATCGCCAGGCACGACACCCCTCACACCGTCTATCACCTCCACAACTGGTCACAGATCCTTTCTCCCGCTGTTTTTGCAGCCTTGCGGCCGGTCGAACAGCGTCTGGTCGTCACCTGCCATGACTTCTTCAACCTGTGCCCGAACGGCGGCCTGACCCACTACAACACGTCGCGGCCCTGCACCGCACGGCCGCTCTCCGTTCAGTGCCTGGCGAGCCAATGCGATCGCCGCAACCCGGCGCAGAAGTACTGGCGCACGCTTCGCCAGCTGCGCCTCAATGCGAGTGCCGGGTTCAGAGACAGCCAAGCCACCTTCACATTCCTTCACGATCGCATGCAGGCCCGATTTGTCGAAGGCGGCTTTGCTGCGGACGATCTCGTGACGGTGCCCAATCCGGTGGAAGCGTGGACCGAATACCGGATCGAAGCCGAAGCCAACCAGGGCTTCCTGTTCGTCGGTCGCGTTGGCCGGGACAAGGGTGCCGATCTGGCGATCCGCGCCGCACGCGTTTCGGGCCAGAAGCTGACCATTGTCGGGACAGGAGAAATCGACCAGTCCCTGCACCAGGGCGACTGCGACGTGCACTTTGCAGGGTGGCGCGATCGCGCCGAAATCGCCGTACTGGCACGCCAGGCTCGTGCCTTGATCGTGCCAAGCCGGGTTGTCGAACCGTTCGGCCTTGTCCTGCTCGAGGCAGCGATGAGCGGGCTTCCAGTCATCGTATCGTCGCACGCCTATCTTGCGAGCGAGGCTAGCGAACTGGGCTTCGCGCAAGCCTTCGACATCGACCGGGATGATGCCCTGCCCGGTCTGCTGGCCCGGTTTGCGCGCGACGACACCTTGTTCGCGCGCATGAGCCGCGCCGGCTTCGAGCACGCCGGCGGACTTTGCCATTCTCCGCCAAGCTGGGCGGAACAATTGATCAGGATCTTCCGGGCCAAGCTGCCAGTTGTGGATCGGGAGATCGGTGCAACTCCCGTCAAGGACCGGTCATGATCAAGCATGTCTCCGGCTTCCTCGAAGACAGTGTCTTCGTGCGATACCCAGGCTTCGTCTGGGCGCCGATCATGCTGATCGGGGCCTCGCTGATAAGCTATCTCGTGCTGGCGTGGCGCCACGAACCGCGGCCGCGGACATTGCCCGACTTCCTGGAGCGGACTTTCGCCCTGTCCGGATGGCGGAGCAGATCCGCGGTGGCCGACGTCGTGTTGTTCGTATCGCGAAAAGTCCTGCCATCGCTGGCGTCAAACGGCCTGGCCTTCGCCCTGGCCGGCGGCGTCATCTACGTGATAGGCGGACTTGGCACTGCGCCGCGGACGACAGAGCTCGGACCTTGGGGCATCTTCGGGGCGTCCCTGCTGTTGGTGGTGCTGTTCGATCTGGGGGACTATATGGCCCATCTGGCGCTGCACCGCGTCCCCCTGCTGTGGGAACTCCACAAGGTCCATCATTCGGCGACCTTTCTCTCGCCAGTGACGTCATTCCGCGTCCACCCCTGCGAAGCGCTGATCTACACGGCTGGTCACAGCTTAACCATCGCGCCGCTGCTCGGGGCCTTGTCGTTCTTCTGCCGGCTGAATGTCATCGATCTTGTCGATCTGATGTTCACGACGAACCTTGCGGTACTGGTGCTGACATTCAATCATCTGAAACACAGCCATGTCCAGATCAGCCTCGGTCCGCTCGACTATGTGCTAATCAGCCCGCATATGCACCAACTGCACCACAGCAGCAGGCTCGATCATTGGGACAAGAACCTGGGGTTGATCTTCTCGGTGTGGGACTGGACATTCCGCACTGCCGTGCGCGAGGACACCAAGGTTCCGGTAATTTACGGCATCGGCCGCGGCCAGTCGGTCGACGCGCAGTACACAACGCCTTACGGGATGTTTCTGCTGCCGCTGGTCAACATGACGCGGATGGCGCTTGGCCGCCTGCCCGCAGAGACCCGCCCAAATGCAGCAGTGACAGATTTGAGCGGCCGAACTTTCCGATCCTGACCGGCATGCTGCTGGCGAACGCCTGGCTGATCGCGAAGTTTCCGGAACGGTGGCTGCGGGATCCGCTGTCCCGGGTACCATCGCAGGCTAAGCAAATCGAGGTTGGCAAACTGGCATTTTGGAGGCGCCTGATCGCCTCAGACAGCGCCTGCGGCCGGCGACCTGCGGCGCTGGCTGAACCTTCGAGCCCGATCGCGGCAAACCTTTTCCAGCGTGTGATACGACAGCGCGGCAAGCGCCAGACCAGCGAAGATGCCCACCACCGGGAGCACACCGCGGTTCCAGGACCACGGATAGGAAAAGAACTGCTGCCACAGATAGAAGGTGTAGGAATATAGGCCGATCCTGGTCAGCACCTTCCACGTCAGCACGCGGCGCACGACCGGGAACGCCACCGGCAAGGCAAAGACCGTCATCATCGCGGCCAACGGAACAATGGCACCGAGCAGGATCTTGAGAGGAGTCTGATCGAACAGTGCCCAGCATGTCAGAATGATCGGCATCGCGGCAACGATGGTCTTTGGCGTGCGCTTCACGAGGTCGGACAGCGGTGCTTCGAAGGCGGCGTAGCCCGCGCCAAGCAACATGATCGCCACGACCCTGAGATAGCCGCCATGACCGATATAGGCGACGGGAAGGATGAACGGCAAAGCCCAGAACGCGGCGAGCGGAAGCAACCACCAGCGCCGGATCCCCGCCAGGAGCAAGGGATAGAACAGATAGAACTGCTCTTCAAAGGCTAGAGACCAGGTGTGTTCCAGAAGCCGGACACAGCCGCCGCCAAAACCGATGTTGCAGGTAAAGGCCGCAGCGCGCGCGGCCTGACCGAAGATTGCCCGGTCAGGCCAGACCACCATCATTGCAATCAGAAAGACAATCAGCGGCGGGAAGATGCGCGCCAACCTGCGCACATAGAATGCCGTCAAGTCGATCGAGCCGGTCTTGATCTGCTCAAGCAGGAGCAGGCGCGTGATGATATAGCCACTGATCCCGAAGAACAGATACACCCCGACCGTGCCGACGCCCAGAATCTTGATGCCATAGACCGACAACGTATGGGCGGCGATGACCAGCCCAACTGCGATCGCGCGCCAGCCGTCAAGGTAGTCGATCCTGCTTCCCGCGTCGTCCTGCATGGCCGGAGCGACCCGGACCCGGTTGCGATAGCGCGATAGTGAGGTTGGGACGCTTGCCATTGTCGCTTCAAGTCCTGCTTTTCCAGAATCGATGACGACGCCGCGGAACGCGCGAATATGCACCGCCAATCCCGCCGGTGACGCGCGCAAGTGGTTGCTTTCCCTGCGTCAGCCCTCTCAACCATGGCCCAAGCACTGGCCGGTTGCACCTGCTGTTGCGGGCTACCCACAAAGAGCAACCGCTGGCGCCGCCATCCCGCGCCCAGTTCGTTCAATCCTTGATCGCGATGACGAACGGATGATTGCTCATCGCCAGGTCCACACTTCGCACCCCCTTCAATGATCTGACGGGCGCAGTGCCGACGGTCGGATCGAAAACCGTAACGGCGGCGTGCGGGCGGGCGAACGCAATCGTCACCCGATCTTCGCCTTTCAGGCGCTCGCCCCAGACAATCAGTTGAAAGGTCCCGTCGCTGTGCTGAAGCAGCAGGTCGTGAACGGTATCGGGCTGGTCGCGGTACGCGAAATCCAGCGAACGCGGCTTCGCAATGCGACCTCTGTCGGTCAGGATTGTCGTCAGATTGTGAAGGTAGAGCGCAGCCGGGCGCGGCGCATAGTCCGGGCGAAAGAAGCCAAAGGTCTGATTGCCGCCTTCGTCGGTCCGGTCGCGCAGCAGGTAGACCGACGTGTAGCGATAGCCGCGCTTGAATTGCGCAAGATATAACGTGACGAGATTGAGCCCGTGCATCTCTTCGTCGATATCGCCGTGAATGCCGGTTCCGGTCTCTGTCGAAACGCGCGGCAAGCGGTCTAGCTCGGCTACGCTATGGCCGCGGAACCATTTGCGCCAGGTCTTACCAAAGTTGCCGTACAAGCCATCGACCCGTGACTCCGGTCCCGGATCGGAAGCATTCCAGACCTTGTTGTCTTCAGGCGAGGGCGAGTGCGGATGATAGATGTAATTGTGGACGTTGGCGAAATCGGCAAACCGGGTACCAGTTGGCATCAAGGTTCTCGCACCCGCCGGGATCCGCAGATACTGCAATCCGACATTGTCGGTCTGCGCGCCCGGTTCGGACAGCGACCAGACCGGATAGCGGCCCAGCAGAGCATCGCTCTTCACGCGCGCATAGAGATCGCGCTGGAGCCTGGCGAGCGGCAGCCAGGATTGTTCGAGCCCGCCCCCGGTTTCACCCTGGTAGGTGACGGGCCAGTTGTTGGGTTCGTTGTTGCCTTCGAAGGCGAGCAGCGCGTCGGCCTTGGCCATCGTGCGCGCCGTCTCCAGCAATCTGGCCAGGTCGCTGCCGCCGCTTCCCAGACCCCAGCTGAACTTGACGCCGGTCATTTGATGGAGCTTCACAAACATGTCGACGTTCGTCGGCCCGGTGTCGGTCAATCCTTCGATCCCGGCCCGCACCCAGCGAAATCCGCCATACCTGACCATCTCGGCGGTCTTTTCGACAGGTTGGCCGCGATCGGGGAAGGTCGAGACCACCCCGATGCTGTCGAGGAAGTCCGCGGTTGGAATGGCAGTCTTGTCAGGTGCCAGGTGCGTCGATTGCGCGCGAAGTCCGAAAAGCGAAATGATCGCGATCGCCGACAAGGCGAAGCCGGAAAGGAGTGCGCGCATGCTAAGTCCGCTTCAGCTGAGGCGCGAAATCAACGCGACGATATGGTCGTCAACTTTGCGAAAGCCGATAAGTTGCTCTCCGCTCGACGATCGACGCTTCTGGAAATCCTCATACCATTTCGCAAGCCGCAGGATATCAAGGCCGGATTCCAGTTCGACTTCCTCGATCGTCCGTCTTGGCACCCACGAAGGCAGGTCGATGGGGGCTTGCAACAGGATCGCGCCAATCAAGCCCTGCGGCACGGAAGAAACAAACCGGCAGCCGTACGAACGATCGCTGCTCCACACCACCGTGGCATCGACCGTGTTGCCACCAAGCAGTTCGATTGTGAGTTGTTCTCCCACTTCGAGCGGGTCATCCGTCTCGATTCTCAATCCTGTGGTCGAGAGGTCATGCACCAATGCGTCGGTTCCCTGCTGGTCGACCGAAATCGCAACCTCGATGAGCAGCAAGTGCCGAGGCTTTATCCGCCGTTCCGCCCCCGCGGCCGCCGCCATAAGTTTGGCCGGAATTTTCATGGACGATCCTGGGCAACGCGCGACCTGACCCTCTTCATGAAGTTTCTGCCGCACGGAGTCGCTGTGTCCAAGCGATGTTCACCGCAAAAATCGGTCGAGTTATCCGTAAGCGGAGGACAAAATTCAAATGCGACCCTGTTTCGAAGTTTTGCGGACAGAGGAGCGATGCCCACGAAAGCGACCGACACGCCCGATTCGTGGGCATCGCTCCTCTGTCCGCAAAACTTCGAAACAGGGTCGCATTTGAATTTTGTCCTCCGCTTACGGATAACTCGACCGATTTTTGCGGTGAACATCGCTTGGAC
>JBJTLX010000211.1:0-8975 GCA_046063245.1 Novosphingobium sp. | reverse complement strand
CCGTGCGCACTTCGCTGCCGACCGCCTCGACGATCCCCGCCGCTTCGTGCCCCGGTACCGCGGGCAGGGCGTGGGGATAGGTCCCCTCGATGAAGTGCAGGTCGGAATGGCACAGCCCGCAGGCGGCGGTGCGGATCAGCACCTCGTGCGGACCGGGCTTGCCGATCTGCAGCTGCTCGATCTCGAGCGGCTTGCCGGGTTCGATCAGGACGGCGGCTTTCATCCTCAATTCCTTACAAAGTCCGTTCGCATCGAGCAAAGTCGAGATGCCTTGCGGGGTGTCTCGACCAGGCTCGACGCGAACGGAGTTGGTTTAATTAGCGCGACACCCCAAGATCGCCCGAGCTGGGGCCCGAGCTGGGCTGCGGCGCATATTTGCCCATTTCGATCCGCGCGATCGAGCGGTTGTGGACCTCGTCCGGGCCGTCGGCAATGCGCAGGGTGCGCTGGCCGGCGTACATCTTGGCCAGACCGAAGTCTTCGGACACACCGCCGCCGCCGTGGGCCTGGATCGCATCGTCGATGATCTTCAGCGCCATGTTGGGGGCCTTGACCTTGATCATCGCGATTTCGGCCTGGGCAGCCTTGTTGCCGACCTTGTCCATCATGTCCGCCGCCTTGAGGCAGAGCAGGCGCGAGCATTCGATCTCGATCCGGGCTTCGGCGATGCGCTGTTCCCAGATCGAATGCGTGCTGATCGCCTTGCCGAAGGCAACGCGGCTCGACAGCCGCTGGACCATCCGCGACAGCGCTTCCTCAGCCACGCCGATCGTGCGCATGCAGTGGTGGATGCGGCCCGGCCCGAGGCGGCCCTGGGCGATCTCGAACCCGCGGCCCTCGCCCAGCAGCATGTTGCTGGCGGGAATGCGGACGTTGTTGAGCTTGATTTCCATGTGCCCGTGCGGGGCATCGTCATAGCCGAACACCGGCAGGTGACGCAGGATCTCTACCCCCGGGGCATCGAGCTCCATCAGCACCATCGATTGCTGGGCGTGCTTCTTGGCTTCGAAATCGGTCTTGCCCATGACGATCGCGATCTTGCAGCGCGGATCGCCCGCGCCCGACGACCACCACTTGGTGCCGTTGAGCACGTATTCGTCGCCCTCGCGGCGGATCGAGCATTCGATGTTGGTCGCGTCCGAGCTCGCGACCTGCGGCTCGGTCATCAGGAAGGCGGAACGGATTTCGCCGTTCATCAGCGGCTTCAGCCACTGCTCCTTCTGTTCGCGCGTGCCATAGCGGTGCAGCACTTCCATGTTTCCGGTATCCGGCGCCGAGCAGTTGAACACTTCCGACGCAAAGCCGACCCGGCCCATTTCCTCGGCGCAGAGCGCATATTCGAGGTTGGTCAGGCCCGGACCTTCGAATTCGAAGGTATCGTCGACATGGGTGCGGCCCGACTGCGGCGGCATGAACAGGTTCCAGATGCCCTGGGCCTTGGCCCGGGCCTTTTCCTCTTCGACCACCGGCAGGACCTTCCAGCGCTCGCCTTCAGCGTCCTGCTTCTTGTAGTCGCCCTGGCGCGGACGGACGTGGTTCTCGATGAACTGGCGGACGCGGTCGCGCCAATAGACCTGCCGGTCAGTCGGGTCGAAATCCATGGTCTGTTCCTTTCCTGATACTGTCGAATCTCGCGGTCTTCCCTGCCACGGCCTACCTGCTGCGCCAAGGGTCAATTAAGCGATCGGTTAAGGGGCGGCATCGTCCTGTCCGGCCAGCCGGGCAAGCCGCTGGGCGTGATCGGCGCGGGTGATCGGAAAACGGGCGATAAACGCGATCGAGGTCAGCGCGATCAGCGTCAGCGCAATCAGAAAGTAGAGCGCGAAGGTATCGAGCACCGGCGCCGCCACCGCGCCCGGCCGGGCCTTGGCCGGAAAGCCCGAGGCAGTGACGATCGATCCGGCCAGGAAGATGCCAAAGCCGGTGGCGCATTTCTGGGTGAAGAAATAGGCCGAATAGAACAGTCCCTCGGTGCGTTCGCCGGTGCGTTCCTGCGAGGCTTCGATCACGTCGGCCCCCATCGACTGGACCAGCATCGACGAAGCCACGGCCAGGCCGTTCGAAATCGTCACCAGCGAGAACAGGCTGGGGATCAGCCAGGGCTGGCCGTTTTCGGGGAACTGCCCGGTCATGCGCAGCAGATAAGGGGTTACCCCAAAGGCCAGCGAGAGCAGCGCGGTAACCACGGCACCGCTGCGCTTTTCGATCCGGCTTTGCAGGAAGCCGATCAGGAAGAACGCGCCGACCACGCCGACGAACAGCGAGATCGAATAGGCGATGAACCCGCTTTGCGGCATTTCCCAGTAATAGGTCAGCAGGTAGGTCGCGGTCGAAAAGGTCATGCCCAGGTTGATATAGGCGAACAGGGTGCAGCCAAGCAGGATCAGGAAGGCGTGGTTGGCCAGGATCCCGCCGATCTTGCGGACCGTCTGGCCCAGCGGCAAGTGGGTGGGCGGCGTGCTGGCCAGTGCGGCGATGCGGCGATGGGTGCTGAGCGCGCAGATCAGCGTGGCGACAACCATCATCGCCGCCCCGGCCCAGCCGTACAGCTTGTACCCATCGATATTGAGCAGGCCCGAAGAATAGCGCGGCGAAGGGACCAGGAAGACCCCGAAGGCCAGGATCAGCATGATCAGCCCCCCGGCCCAGGCGAAGACATAGCGCCAGCGGGTCAGCGAGGTGCGCTCGTCATAGTCGCTGGTCAGCCCCGGCACCACTGACAGGGCGGGGATTTCATAGCATGACACCGCCGCGCGCATCAGGAAGGCGAACAGCAGCAGGTAGCCATAGAGCCAGCCCTGGCTGGCCTGCGGCGGGTGCCACAGCATGATCCACGCCGCCGCCATCGGCAGGATCGCGGCGTACATCCACGGATGGCGCTTGCCCCAGCGGCCGTGGGTCTTGTCGCTCCAGTACCCGACCAGTGGATCGACCATGGCATCGAGCAGCAGCGCGACCAGCAGGATCAGCCCGACCAGCCGCGCTTCCAGCCCCATGACCTGGCTGTAGAACATCAGCAGCAGCGTCGAAAAACCGTTGTCCTTTACCCCGTAGGCGACCGAGCCGATGCCGTTGCCAAGCTTGATCCGCAGCGGCAAGCGCTCGGCAGGCGGCAGCGCCGCGGCGGTATGGGTGGGGGACAGGCTCACTGTCCGGTGCCCGGCGCCGCCCCTTCCGCCATCGCTTGCAGCGCATCGAACATGCCCGGCGCCTCCGGATCCCAGCTATGGCGCGGGCCGACCGTGATCCCGCCGTCGACGATCAGCGAAGCACCAGTCATGAAGCTGCCCGCCTCGCTGGCGAGGAAGGCCACGGCATTGGCGATGTCGTCGGGCATGCCGGAGCGCGAAACCGGCTGGGCGTGGCTCGACACCTGCATGATCATCGCCTTGGCCTGATCGACCATCTCGGCGGGCATTTCCAGCGCCGAGGTGAAGATGTTGGTGTTGATGAAGCCGGGCTGCACCGCGTTGACCCTGATGCCGTGGGGCGCCAGTTCGGTCGCGGTGCACTTGGTCAGGTGCAGCACGCCGGCCTTGGCCACGGCATAGGCGGTGGGGGAATAGCCCGGCCCGACCGCGGCGATGCTGCTGGTGTTGACGATATTGGCGCCGGGCCGCTGCTTCATGTGGGGCGCGGCATAGCGGATGCCCATCGCCACCGAGCGCAGCAGCAGGTCCATCGTGCGGTCCCAGCCATCGGCTTCGATCTCGTCGATCGGGGCGCGGTCGCCCGCTGCACCGGCATTGTTGAAGACCACGTCGATCCCGCCGTGCGCCGCGGCGGCCCGGTCCATCAGCGCCTTGATCTGCGCCACGTCGCAGACGTCGCAGGCCACCGCGGTGATGTTTTCGCCCTCCGCGGCAACCGCGCTGGCCCCGGCAAAGTCGAGATCGGCGGCAAAGACATGCGCGCCTTCGCGGGCGAAAAGCAGCGCGGTCGCCCGGCCGATTCCCGAGGCTGCCCCGGTGACGACGACACATTTTCCGGCGAATCGCATTGCCATTCCTCTCCATACCGCTTTTTCGACAACTTACGGCGACAGACGCGCCGGTCAACGCCGGCGTGCTTACGCTACGGCATCGCAGAATCTTTGCAAACGGCCAAACTCGGCGCTTGCGCCCGCTGCCCGAGTCGCCTTAACCTTGCGCTTAAGAAGGGAGTGGAAATCACATGTCCGACCTTGAGAATTTCCGTCAGGACCTGCGTGCCTGGCTTGAGCAGAACTGCCCGCAGGAAATGCGCCAGCCGGTTCGCGACGAGGATGACGTCTGCTGGGGCGGGCGCAATTTCCAGTTCAAAAGCGCGGCACAGAAGACCTGGCTCGAGGCCTGCGTGGCCAAGGGCTATACCGTGCCCGACTGGCCGGTAGCCTATGGCGGCGCGGGGATGACCCCCGAACAGGCCAAGATCTGGCGCAGCGAATGCGCGCGGATCGGCGCGCGGCCCCCGCTCTCCAGCTTCGGCATCTGGATGCTTGGCCCGGCGCTGCTCAAGTTCGGGACCGAGGAACAGAAGGTCCACTACCTTGGCCAGGTCGCCCGCGGCGAGATCCGCTGGTGTCAGGGCTATTCCGAACCGGGTTCGGGATCGGACCTGGTCAGCCTGCAAACCTTCGGCGAAGACAAGGGCGATCACTGGGTGGTCAACGGCCAGAAAATCTGGACCAGCTATGCCGACAAGGCCGACTGGATCTTCTGCCTGGTCCGTACCGACAAGGCGAACAAGTACCAGGGGATCAGCTTCCTGCTGTTCGACATGGAAAGCCCCGGGGTCTCGACCAAGCCGATCCTGCTGATCAGCGGCAATTCCCCGTTCTGCGAAACCTTCTTCGACAATGTGAAGGTCCCCAAGGACCAGATCGTCGGCGAGCTCAATCGCGGCTGGGACGTGGCCAAGTACCTGCTGGGCCATGAGCGCGAGATGATTTCCGCGACCGGTGGAGGCGACCGGGCCGGATCGCTGGGCGCAGCGGTCAGCCGCGCCGCCGCGCTGGAAGACCCGGTGCTGCGCGCCGAGCTGGCGCTGTTCGATGTCGATGCCCTGGCCTTCACCGCGATGAGCGAAAAGTTCATGGACGAGGTCAAGGTCGGCCGTGGCCACCCGGCCCAGCCCAATATGATGAAGTACGCCGGGACCGAGCTCAACAAGCGCCGGCTCGAGCTGGTCATGGCCGCGGGCGGCAGCGCTGCGCTGGAATGGGACAGCGAGGCCTCGGGCGGCGGATCGAGCGCGCGGGGCTGGCTGCGGACCAAGGCCAATTCGATCGAGGGCGGCACCAGCGAGGTCATGCTCAACGTCATCTCGAAACGCATTCTCGACCTGCCGGGAGCCTGATCCATGCCGCTCTACCACACCGACGACCAGACCATGCTGGCCGACACCGCCCGGCAATTCATGGCCGAGGAAGGCAGCATCGCCAAGCAGCTGCGCCACTACCGCGACATCCAGTGCAAGGATGGTTTTGGCCATGCCTTGTGGAAGAGCCTGGCTGAGCTGGGCTTTACCGGGATCCTGGTCAGCGAGGCCGACGGCGGGCTGGGCATGGGCCATGTCGAAGCCGGGATCGTGCTGGAAGAGATCGGCCGCAACCTCACCCCCTCGCCGTTCCTGACCAGCGCGGTCGCCGCCGCGGCAGCGTTGGGCGCGGCCAGCGACGAACTGCGCGGGCGCTATCTGCCCGGGCTGCTGGCGGGCGACAGTGTCTTTGCCGTGGCGATCGACGAAGGCCGCAAGCACCGGCCAGAACGCATCGCCACCCGGGCGACACGCAGCGGTAACGGCTTCAAGCTGAACGGGACCAAAGCCTGCGTCATTCAGGGCGGCAGCGCCGACATGCTGGTGGTCGCGGCGCGCACCGCCGGCGGCGATGACGACAATGACGGGGTCACCCTGTTCGCCGTGCCGCGCGATGCAGCCGGGCTGAGCCAGGACGCGGTGCGACTGGTCGACAGCTCGATGGCCACCCATGTCCGGTTCGACAACGTCCAGCTCGACGCCGACGCGGTGATCGGCGAAGTCGATGGCGGTCGCGCAGTGCTCAACACGGTGCTCAATGCCGGTCGCATCGGCGCGGCTGCGGAAAGCGTCGGGGTTGCCGCAGGCGCCTTCGACATGACCGCGACCTACCTCAAGCAGCGCAAGCAGTTCGGCAAGCTGATCGGCGAATTCCAGGCGCTCCAGCACCGCGCCGCGCACCTCTATTCCGAGATCGAAATCGCCCGCGCCGCGACGATCAAGGCCCAGCAGCTGCTTGATGGCGGTAGCGAGAAGGCCGACCTGATGGTCTCGGTGGCCAAGGCCAAGGCCGGCAAGGCGGCGGGCCTCGCGGTGCGCGAAGGGGTGCAGATGCACGGCGGGATCGGGATGACCGACGATTACGACATCGGCCTCTACATGAAGCGCGACCGCGCGCTGGCCGAGTTCATGGGCGACGCCTACTACCATGCCGAGCGCGTGGCGCGGCTGAGCGGGTATTGAGCAACAAAGCCCCCTCTTCTTCAGAGGAGGGGGAACCTGGAGAGTTCGAATGGATTTCACCAAACTGTTCAGCCTTGACGGCAAGATCGCGCTGATCACCGGGGGCAGCCGCGGGATCGGCAAGATGCTGCTCGAAGGGTACCTCGCCGCCGGCTGCGCACGGGTCTACATCACCGCGCGCAAGAAGGCCCAGCTCGATGAGACCGTGGCCGAGTTCGAAGCGCTCTATCCCGGCAAGGTGATCGGGCTGGCCGGCGATCTCAGCCAGTCCGACGGGATCGCCCAGCTCGTCGCCGAACTCTCCGCGCGCGAAACGCGGCTCGACGTGCTGGTGAACAATGCCGGGGCGGCCTGGGGCGGCGATTTCGAGACCTTCCCCGAGGTCGGCTGGGACAAGGTCATGGACCTCAACGTCAAGAGCCTGTTCTTCCTGACCCAGAAGCTGTTCCCGCTGCTCAAGGCGGCGGGAACCTTCGAGCGCCCGGCCAAGGTGATCAACATCGCCTCGATCGACGGGCTGCGCCCCAATCCGTGGGAAACCTGGTCCTACCAGGCGTCGAAGGCCGCGGTGATCCACCTGACCAAGCGCATGGCGGCGCGGCTGATCAAGGACAACATCGTGGTCAGCTGCATCGCCCCCGGCGCCTATCCCAGCGAGATGAACAAGGCCGCGGCCAAAAACCCCGAAGGCAGCGCCAAGGGCATTCCGTTCAAGCGGGTCGGGGTCGCCGAAGACATCGCCGGCGGGGCGATCTACCTGGCCAGCCGGGCCGGCGACTATGTCGTCGGAACGACGATTCCGATCGACGGCGGGATCGTAAACGGCTGGATTCCCGAGGAGTTCAACGATCCGTCGGGGCACTAGAGCCTGTCTTGCTTAGGTGGATACGTCGTGATTGCATCAGGAAGCCTCTCGGCAAGGAGCGGAGCGCAGCGCGGGCTGGTAGCCCGTGCCAGCGATGCGACGCAGCCCGAGAGGCTTCCTGATGCAACCGCTAAGCGGCGGGCCCCTTTTGGCCGATTGCGGCGTCTCTCGTCGGTCACTATGCGATGGCATGGCTCCCTCCTCGATCCTTGCACTCGGCCAAAATCGGCTCCGTCACGGCGCATCAACCTAAGCAAGACAGGCTCTAAGCCATGAAGCACAACCTGCGCACTCTCGCCACCGGGATCCACTTCGGCGAAGGGCCGCGCTGGCGGGGTGGCCGGCTGTGGTTCTCCGATTTCTACGCCCACCGGGTCTGCTCGGTCGATCTGGCCGGGGACCTGCGCACCGAACTGGAACTGGACGGTCAGCCTTCCGGGCTGGGCTGGATGCCCGACGGTTCGCTGCTGGTGGTGCGGATGGAACGGCGTGCAGTGTGGCGGCGCTGGCCCGACGGACGGTTTGCGCTGCACGCCGATCTGGCCGACCATTCGGTGTTCATGTGCAATGACATGGTCGTCGATGCCCAGGGCCGCGCCTATGTCGGCAACTTCGGCTTCGATCTGGGCGCGGCGCTGGCTGACCGCGGCCCCGCCGGAGTCCTGGCCGATCACCAGACACCGTTCTGGCGCTGGTCCAGCCTGACGGCAGCGTCAGCGATGCCGCGCCGGGTGAGCGGTTCTCGTTCCCCAACGGCATGGTGATCAAGCCCGATGGCAAGACCCTGGTGGTCGCCGAAACTTTTGGCGGGTGCCTCTCGATCCTCGACATCGGCGAAGACGGCACGCTGTCGAACCGCCGTCAATTCGCCCCGACCCTGCCGCGCCTGCCCGACGGGATCTGCCTCGATGCATCGGGCGCGGTGTGGATCGCCAACCCGGCCGCCCCCGAATGCGCGCTGATCGCGCCGGGCGGCGAAGTGCTCGACGTGGTCGAGACCGGCGGGCTCAACTGCTATGCCTGCATGCTCGGCGGGCCGAGCGGACGCCACCTGTTCATGCTGGTCGCAGCCGGGACGGGGGGCGATGGCCCGGCCACGGGCAAGGTCCTGGTTACCGAAGTGAAGGTGCCGGGCGCGGGCTGGCCCTAGTCCCGCATCAGGCCGCGGACGAAGCCGATCAGCCCGGTCTGGCGGGCGCGCTTCATCCGTTCGGCGCAGAGGATTTCGCGGACCTTTTCATAGCAGGCGTCGATGTCGTCGTTGACCACGACATAATCGTAGCCGTCCCAGTGGCTGATTTCGGCGCGGGCGCGTTCCATCCGCGCGCTGATCACCGCTTCACTGTCGGTGCCGCGCCCGGTCAGGCGGCGGCGCAGTTCGTCGATGCTGGGCGGCAGCAGGAAGACGCGGACCACGTCGGTTTCCAGCTTCTGGTAAAGCTGCTGGGTGCCCTGCCAGTCGATGTCGAAGAGGAAGTCCTGACCCTCCTTCAAGCCACTGCGGATGTGCGCCTTGGGGGTGCCATAGCGGTGGCCGAAGACGTGGGCCCATTCGTAGAAATCGTCCGACTCGACCATCCGGTCGAATTCGGCGTCGCCAACGAAGTGATAGTCCTTGCCGTTCACCTCG
>JBJTLX010000210.1:0-7211 GCA_046063245.1 Novosphingobium sp. | reverse complement strand
GAATGGCGCGACATCAAGCGCTGGTCGGACTGGGCCAGCGGGGTTTCGGCGGACAATCTCAACGACGATTACCGCGCCGAATTCCTGGTCCAGATGACCGAGATGCTGGCCCGGTTCGACGCCGAGCTGGAAGACCGCCGCGGCAAACCCACGACCGACGACCGGCTCAGCCGCATGGTCCATTCCGAAGCGATGGGTCACATGGAGCCGATGGAGCGGATCGCCAACATCGCGCTGCTGATCGTCGGCGGCAACGACACCACCCGCAATTCGATGTCGGCGCTGGTCGAGGCTTTCGACACCTACCCCGATCAGCTCGAGCGGCTCCGCGCCGATCCGTCGCTGATTCCCAATGCGGCGCAGGAAATCATCCGCTGGCAGAGCCCGGTTACCCACATGCGCCGCACCGCGCTGGAAGATACACAGCTCGCCGGGCAGACCATCCGCAAGGGCGAGAAGATCGTCATGTGGTACATCAGCGCCAATCGCGACGAGACGGTCTTTCCCGATGCGGAAAAGTTCGACGTCGGCCGCGCCAATGCCCGCCGCCACCTCGGCTTCGGCCACGGCATCCACCGCTGCGTCGGGGCCAAGCTGGCCGAAGACCAGCTGGCGACGCTGATCGGCGAGATCGTCAGCCGCAACATCCGGATCGTGCCGCAGGGCAAGGCCGAGCGCTTGGCCAGTCCGTTCCTGCACGGCTTTACTGCGATGCCGGTGAAGATCGAGCCCTTGTGAGCGCACTGCCCGCCGCGACCCAGATCCGGCTCGAGCAGGACGGCCCGATCCTGTGGGTGCGGATCGACCGGCCCGAGGCGATGAACGCCTATACCGCGACGATGGGCGCGGAACTGGCCGCCGCCTTCGACCACGCCGACAGAGACGACAGCGTCCGCGTGGTGGTGCTAACCGCGCTGGGCAAGGTGTTCTGCGCCGGCGCCGACGTGTCCGCCGGGGCCGGGGCCTTCGACACCGCCAGCGGCGAGGGCGCGAAGAACTTTGGCGGCGGCAGCGGCGGCAGGCGCAGCGATTTCATTGCCGCGATGATGAACTGCCGCAAGCCCTCGATCGTCGCCTTCAACGGCTCGGCCGCGGGGGTCGGGCTGACCCTGACCCTGCCCTGCGACATCCGCATCGCTGCCGATCACGCGAAATTCGGTTGCGTCTTCGTGCGCCGCGGGCTGGTGCCCGAGGCCGGTTCGGCCTGGTTCCTGCCGCGGCTGGTCGGCCTGTCGACCGCGCTCAAATGGTGTCTGACCGGAGCGCTGGTCCCTGCCGCCGAGGCGCTCGCCGCCGGGCTGGTCAGCGAGACGGTTCCGGCCGATCAGGTGGATGCACGGGCGCGCGAACTGGCGCTGGAGATTGCCGCCAATTTCGCGCCGGTCGCTCTGGCGCTGACCCGGCGGATGCTGTGGCAGCTTTCGGCCGAGGATAGCCCGCGCGGCGCTTTGGCGGTCGACGCCCCGCTCAACATCGCGCTCGGCCAGCAGGCCGACGTGCGCGAAGGCGTGGCGGCATTCCTTGAAAAGCGCGCGCCCGATTTTCCGCTGTCTGTCTCTGCCGACATGCCCGCCACGCCGTGGTGGCGGGACGATCCGACGGGATACCGCTAGGCGCGCTCAGCCGGTCTTCACCGGCACGCCGTCGTGGCCGCCGAACTTGTTGCGCAGCGCGGAAAGGAAGCGGTTGGCGGTGCCCAGATCGTCATGGCTGGTGAAGCGTGCGAACAGTGCGTCGGCGATCACCGGGGTGGCCACGCCTTGCTCGATCGCGGCGTTCAGCGTCCAGCGGCCTTCGCCCGAATCGGCCACCCGCGGGCTGTAGTCGGCCAGGCCCTTGCCCCCGGCCAGCGCCTCCGCGCCCAGGTCGAGCAGCCAGGATGAGACGACGCTGCCGCGGCGCCACACCTCGGCAATCGCGGGCAGGTCGAAGCTGTAGGAGCGTTCTTCCGGCACCACCGGATCATTGGCGCTGGCGAACAGCGCGAAGCCTTCGGCGAAGGCCTGCATGATGCCGTATTCGATGCCGTTGTGGACCATCTTGACATAGTGGCCGGCCCCGGCCTTGCCGCAGTGCAGCCAGCCCGCCTCGCCCGGTTGCAGCGGCCCGCCGTCCTTGACCGGCAGGCGCGGCGCGGCCTCTACCCCGGGGGCGAGCGTTTCGAACACCGGACGCGCCGCGGCGACCCCGGCATCGTCGCCGCCGATCATCAGCGAATAGCCGCGCTCCAGTCCGAACAGCCCGCCCGACGTCCCGCAATCGAGGAAATGCAGGCCCTTGCCGGCCAGCGCCACGGCGCGGGTCACGCTGTCGCGGTAGTTGGAATTGCCGCCGTCGATGATCGTGTCGCCCGCGCTCAGCAGGCCGGACAGTTCGTCGATCACGCCCTGGGTGATCTTGCCGGCGGGGACCATCAGCCAGACGGTGCGCGGCGCGGCCAGCCCGGCGACCAGTTCGGGCAGGCTGGCCGCGGCAATCGCGCCGGTTTCGGCGGCCAGCGCGGTGCCTTCCTCGGGCTTGTTCGAATAGACATGGCACTGGTGGCCGCCCCGGCTGAGCCGCCGGACCATGTTGCCGCCCATCCGCCCCAGCCCGATGAAACCGATCTGCATCTGCCACGCACCCTTTCGCTGCCCGGCTGAATCGCCGTCCGGCTCCTTGTGCCGCAAATTCAGCTTGCGGCAAGCCGCGATGCTTGAAGGGGCGGTGCAATGCGGGCATGAGGCTCGCAGGCGCAGACCCTTGTCCGCGCCAGACTGTTCCAGCGGAGTCGAACATGGTGCATCGGGGTAAAACGGGTCTTGGCTTTGGCGTGGGCCTGGCTGCGCTGGGCGCGGCGTGCCTGCCCGGGGCGGCCCTCGCCGCCCAGAACGCCGCCGCCCCGGCCGCGCAAAAGCCCGCCGCCGGGCAGCCGGCCAGCATCCTGCCGGCCCCTGCGCCGCAGCCGGTGCCGACCGCCTCGGCAACCCCCGCGCCGCAGATCCAGCCGGCACCCGTTGCAACGCCCGCGCCGCCGCCGCCGCCCGCCGTGCCCACGGTCCTGCCGGTCGACGAACCGGTCATGGCCTGGCCGGTGGCCGATGCCCAGGCGCTGCTCGCCGTGATCGAGGCGATCGACGCCGACGGGCTGATCCCGGCCGATTATGAGCCGGCCAAGCTGCGCGCCGCGATTGCCGCCGGACCGGGTGCCGCGCTCGACGCCCAGGCGAGCAAGGCCTTTGCCTGGCTGGCCGAGGACATGCGCGATGGCCGCACCCGGATGCAGTCGCGGCTGCAGTGGTTCGTGGTCGACAAGGATGTCGAAAAGAGCAGCATCTCGGGCGTCATGGCCGCGGCGCTGGCCAGCCACGACATTGCCGGAGCCATCGCTGCGCTGGCCCCGATCCATCCCGATTACCTGGCGCTCAAAGCGCTCTATGCCGCGACGCCCAAGGCCAACAAGGCCGCGCGCAACCTGATCCAGGCCAACCTCGATCGCTGGCGCTGGCTGCCGCGCGAGATGGGCAAGTACTACCTGCTGACCAACTTGCCCGAGTTCCAGTTACGGCTGACGGTCGACAACACGATCATCCGTTCCTACCGCACCGTGGTCGGCAAGCCGGGCAAGACCGCGACCCCGAACCTGGCCGAAACCGTGCAGAACGTGGTCTTCAACCCGACCTGGACCGTGCCGCAGTCGATCGTCGTCGGCGAAGGGCTGGGGGCGCGGCTGGCCGCCAATCCCAAGCAGGCCGCGCGCGAGAATTACAAGGTGACCAAGAACAAGGACGGCACCTTCACCGTCGTCCAGCAGCCGGGCGATGGCAATTCGCTCGGCCGGATGAAGATCGACATGCCCAATCCGCACGCGATCTACCTTCACGACACGCCCTCAAAGGCGCTCTTCAACACGCCGGTCCGGGCCTACAGCCACGGCTGCGTGCGGACCGAGCGCGCGGTCGAGCTGGGCATGACCATGGCGATCCTGGGCGCCGGGCTGACCCCCGAACAGGCGGTGCAGTACAACCTTTCGGGCAAGTACACCAAGGTCCCGATGACCAAGACCTTCCCGGTCTATCTGACCTATTTCACCATGGCGACCGGGATCGACGGCAAGATGGGCAAGTTCGCCGACATCTATGGCCGCGACGTGCCGGTGCTCGCCAGTTTCGCCAAGCCGCGCGAGGCATGGAACGGCCAACGCACCACCAGCGAAAAGGTGATCAAGCTGGATAACCCGTTGTAGGCCAACTGCACAAAGCTCGTCATCTCGGCTTTCGCGGGATGACGGGCTTAGAAGCTAAACCTCGATCCGGTCGGCGTAGAGCAGCCGCCCGCCCGAGAGGTGCCACAGCGCCTCGTTGAAATGCTCGGGACCCATCGCAAAGCAGCCTTCGCTGCGGCCGAGCTTGCAGAATTTCTGGATCATGTCATCGGCGGCATAGGCGGCCGGGTGCATCACGATCGCACGGTCAAGCGCGTTGGAATTGTCCTGATCGAGCCCTTCGAGGCGGATCGAGGTGCCGTATTTGCCCTTGTACCATTCGCAGGTCAGGTAAGCCCCGCGCGAGGTCGCCTCGGACCCGACGCCGTTGGAAAAGGTCTGCAGGAAGCCCGAATGCTCGGGATCCGAGCCGCGCCCGTGGCTGACGAAGAACGAGCGGATTTCGCCCTTCTCCAGATGCACGAAATGGAGCCGCGGCAGGGGCGAGGGGCGAGCGAAATCAGCGATGCCGACCAGATCGTGGCGCCACGCGGTCGCGCCGGCGCGCTCAAGCTCGCGCTTGGCGATTTCGCGCAGTCTGGCATCGTAAAGCGGATTGGGCGGGGCGACCACGGGCAGCATCGGATGCACCGGCTCGACCACGGCCGGATCGGTGACCGCGCCGAAGACCTGGTCGAACTGATCGGTCACCGACTGCGCCAGCGCACGACCGGGCAGCGCCAGCAGCGCGCCGCTGGCCAGTGTTCCACGCAGAATCGAACGACGGTCCATGATCCCCTTCATAGCATGCTGTGGATAAAGCGATTCTGAACGAATCGGAAGAGCTAATCGGCAGAAACGCGCGATTCCGCGCCCAGCCGAGCGAGCGCCGCGCCATCGACGCGCATCACCGTCCATTCGTCCATCAGCCTTGCGCCAAGGCTTTTGTAGAAGCCGATCGCCAGTTCGTTCCAGTCGAGCACCGACCATTCGAGCCGGGCGCAGTCACGCTCTACCGCCAGCGCCGCCAGCTGCGCCAGCAGCGCCTTGCCCAGCCCCGATCCGCGCGCCGCGGGCTGGACGAACAGGTCTTCCAGATAGATCCCCGGCTTGCCCTCGAAGGTCGAAAAGTTGTGAAAGAACAAGGCAAAGCCCTGCGCAGTGCCGTCGATCTCGCCGATCAGTACTTCGGCATAGGGGCGGTGCCCGAACAGCTTGTCACCCAGTACGGCGTCGTCGAAACGCACCTCGTGGGCGAGCTTTTCATAGTCGGCCAGGGCGCGGATCAGATCGGCGATCAGCGGCAGGTCGGCGGGTGCGGCAGGGCGGATCGACAGGGTCATGCGGGAGCCTTTCGCAAGCGCGGCCAGAGGATACCAAGCGCCAGTCCGGCCATGACCAGCGCGAATGCAAGAATCTTCCACCATTGCAGCGGCTCGCCCAGGATCAGCGCGGCCGAACCCAGCCCGAAGACCGGGACCAGCAGCGCCAGCGGGGCGATCGTCCCGGCCGGGTGGCGGCCGAGCAGCCAGCCCCACACCCCGTAGCCGAACATGGTGTTGCCCACCGCCTGCCACGCCACCGCGCCCCAGGTCGCGGCGTCGGCGGCGGCGATCCCGGCGCGCATCGCCGGCCAGCCTTCGCTCAGCAAGGCCATGACCAGCAGCGGCGGCACCGCGAACAGGCTCGACCAGACGACATAGGCCAGCATGTTGACCGGCCCCGCCGCGCGATTGACCATGTTGCCGCCCGACCAGCTGAGTGCGGCGAGCAGCACCAGCACGATCCCCAGCGGGGTGGCGCTGCCATCGGTGTGCAGCGCGATGGTGGCGATCCCGGCGGTCGCCAGCAGCAGCGCGGCGAGCTGGTATCCGGCCATTTTCTCGCCGCTGATCCGCATCGCCAGCAGGATGGTGAAAAAGGCCTGGGCCTGGACCACCAGGCTGGCGAGGCCCGGGGTGATGTCGGCGCGCATCGCGGTGAACAGCAGGCCGAACTGGCCCGCGCCGATCAGCACGCCATAGCCCGCCAGGTTGCGCCACGGCACCTTGGGGCGCGGCAGGAACAGCGCCAGCGGAAAGAACGCCAGGGCAAAGCGCAGCAGCGCCAGGGTCAGCGGCGGCAGATGCGCCAGCGCCTGCTTGATCACGACGAAATTGGTGCCCCACACCGCGGTCACCGCCAGCGCCAGGGCAAGGTGCGATAGTGGCAAGGCGGCGCGCTGCGGGATCCCCATCGGGGCCGCCTAGCCGAAGGCAATGCCGCTAGCTAGGGCGGATCACCATCGAATCGCCCTGCAGTTCGATCCCGCCCATACGGCGCAGGACCGACTGGCCCATCAGGTCGGTTTCGAGGCCCTTCATCACCACGGCTTCGACCTGCTGGAACTTCTCGCCGCCGATCTCGACCGTATCGAGCACGATCGGCGCGCCGTATCCGGTGCCCGACGCGGTCTTCATCAGCGGCTGGAACGCGTTCTCGGCCGGCAGGATCCGCAGCCGTTCGGCGGTCGCTTCGGTCAGCGCGACGACATCGGCGCCGGTATCGACCATGAAGCTGACCTCCTCGTTGTCGATCGTCGCGGTCAGGCGGAACTGGCCGGTCTGGTCGCGCTGCAGTACCATGACGTCGCTTGGCAGCGCGGCCTGCGGGGCCTTTTCGGTGCTGCGCATCAGTTCTTCGGCGGTGATCGACCCCGGCGGACGCGGTGCCTCGGCCCGGTGCAGCCCCGGTGCCAGCGCGGCAGTCAGCGCGATCGAACCGAGGGCAAAGATGACAAGCCGGTTGAGCATGGCGGCAAGCCTAGCAAGCGAAGGTTACCGCAATCGAAACGCGGGCCTAAGCCGCCTTGCCGTGGCTTTCGTCCATCGAGATCGACCGGCCCGCGTCGATCTCGGCGGCCTTGGCTTCGACCAGCGTGACGATGTGCGCGATCATCTCGGCGTCCTGGACGTGGTGGTCGGTCACGCCCGAAAGGTAGACCATGTGCTTGCCCTGGCCGCCGCCGGTGATGCCGATGTCGGTTTCG
>JBJTLX010000209.1:0-9362 GCA_046063245.1 Novosphingobium sp. | reverse complement strand
GCCCCGCGCGAGGGCGAGACCACGATCGACGACAAGGTCCAGGGGCCGATCACCGTCGCCAATGCCGAGCTCGACGACTTCATCCTGCTCCGTTCGGACGGTACCCCGACCTATATGCTGGCGGTGGTGGTCGACGATCACGACATGGGGGTGACTCACGTGATCCGCGGCGACGATCACATCAACAACGCCTTCCGCCAGCATATAGGTCGGCGTGCCGTCGGAACGCAGCAGGATGAAGTCGTCGAGCTCGGCATTGGCGACGGTGATCGATCCCTGGACCAGATCATCGATCGTGGTCTCGCCCTCGCGCGGTGCCTTGATCCGCACGACATAGGGCTGATCGGCCGGCCAGGTATCGGGCCCGGCATCGCGCCATTCGCTCTCGATCCGGAACGGACGGCGCTCGGCCTGGGCCTGTTCGCGCCGCGCCGCCAGCTCGGCCTGGGTCAGGTAGCAGCGATAGGCAAGGCCTGCGCCCAGCAGGCTGTGCGCGACCGCGGCATGGCGGTCGGAGCGGGCGAACTGGAAGGTCGCCGGCTCGTCGCCCATCAGGCCGAGCCAGTCGAGCCCGTCGAAGATCGCCTCGATCGCCGGCTCGGTCGAGCGGGCGCGGTCGGTATCCTCGATCCGCAGCAGGTATTTCCCGCCGGTGTGACGCGCATAGAGCCAGTTGAACAGCGCGGTCCGCGCGCCGCCGATGTGCAGGAAGCCGGTCGGCGAGGGCGCAAACCGGGTGACGACGCCCTGCGCCGTTCCCGTCCCTGCCCTGCCGCTTCCGCTTGCCATCGACGCTGCCTTCCTGTCACCTGTCGGCCATGGTCAGCCGCGTTCCGCCAACTGTCCCGATGGGCGATGCAGAACCGGATGGCGCTGCACTGCAACATCGCCCTTGGCGCAACCGCGCGGACTTGTCCAGCGGGCTTGCTTTGGTCGAATCGCAGCTTGCCGGGGCGGGGTTCGATCGCGGTCCGTGGGGCATCGCCGCCTTTGCCGCCGGGATCGCCGCCTGGTTCGTTCTGCCGGGGCCGTTCGAATGGCTGGGCTTCGTCAGCCTGTGCCTGGGCGGGGCCTTGCTCGGCCTGGCGCTGCTGCGCGGCGAAGGGCGCTTTCCCTATCTGCGTCAATCGCTTGTGGTCGCACTGTGTGCGGCTGCTTGCGGCACCGTGCTGGTCTGGGGCAAGTCGTCGCTGGTCGGGACGCCGCCGGTCGCACGGCCCACAGTGACCACGCTCGAAGGCAAGGTGCTCGACCGGCAGGAGCAGCCCGCCGAACATCGAGTCCGCCTGACCCTGGCAACGCGTGAGCCCGAGACCGGGCGGGCGATCAAGGTGCGGCTCAACCTCGATCTCGATAGCGACCTGATCGGCCTGGTCGACGGTGCCACGGTGCGGATGCGGGCCAGGCTGGTCCCGCCAGCACCGCCGATGCTGCCCGGCGGCTATGACTTTGCCCGTACCGCCTGGTTCTCCGGCCTGGCCGCGACCGGCAGCGTGCTGGGGCCGGTGACGATCGTCACGCCCGGCGACAATGGCGACTGGCTCCAGCGCCTGCAGCGCAACCTGTCGCACCATGTCCGTTCCAAGCTCGATGGATCGGCCGGAACCATCGCCGCAGCCTTTGCCAGCGGCGACCGCGGGGCGATCGCCGAGGCTGACGAGAACGCGATGCGCGATGCCGGGCTGACGCACCTGCTGTCGATCAGCGGACTGCACGTCAGCGCGGTCATCGCCGCCGCCTATGTGCTGGCGCTGCGGCTGCTCGCCCTGATCCCGTGGCTGGCATTGCGGGTGCGCCTGCCGCTGGTGGCGGCGGGCAGCGGGGCACTGGCCGGGATCGGCTATACCTTGCTGACCGGGTCCGAAGTGCCGACGATCCGCTCGTGCATCGGCGCGCTGCTGGTGCTGGCGGCACTTGCGCTGGGGCGCGAGGCGCTGAGCATGCGGATGGTCGCGGTCGGGGCCGGGGCGATCCTGCTGCTGTGGCCCGAGGCGCTCGTCGGGCCGAGCTTCCAGATGAGCTTTGCCGCGGTGATCGCGATCGTCGCGCTGCACGGCGCGCCGCGCATCCAGGCGCTGTTCCAGGCGCGCGAGGAGCCGCTGTGGGCCAAGGCCCTGCGCCAGATCGGATCGCTGCTGCTGACCGGGGTGGTGATCGAGCTGGCGCTGCTGCCGATCGGGCTGTTCCATTTTCACCGCGCCGGGGTCTACGGCGCGCTGGCCAATGTCGTCGCGATCCCGCTCACCACATTCCTGTCGATGCCGCTGATCGCGCTGGCGCTGCTGTTCGATGCGGTCGGCGCGGGGGCGCCGTTCTGGTGGCTGGCGGGCAAGTCGCTCGACCTGCTGCTGGCGCTGGCGCACTGGACCGCGAGCTGGCCCGGCGCGGTGACGCTGCTGCCGGCAGTCGGACGCGGCGCGCTGGGCCTGTTCCTGCTGGGCGCGCTGTGGCTGGCGCTGTGGCGCGGGCGGGTGCGCCTGCTGGGATTGTTACCGGCGGCCATAGGGACACTCCTTCTGACCCTGGCAAAACCGCCAGACGTGCTCATCTCCAGCGACGGGCGCCATGTCGGGATCACCGGCGAAGGCGCGGAACTGCTGGTGCTGCGCGACAGCCGCAGCGATTTCGCGCGCGACAACCTGGCCGAACTGTCGGGCATGGAAGGCGAGGTGCGATTGATCGCCGACTGGCCCGGGGCGCAGTGCAATCCCGATTTCTGCGCGGTGACGCTGCGGCGCGGCGGACGCGACTGGCAGCTGCTGATCGGCCGCGGCACGGACATGGTCGGGGAACGCGCGCTGGCCGCGGCGTGCGAGCGGGTCGATGTGGTCATCGCCGCGCGCTACCTGCCGCGCTCATGCAAGCCGCGCTGGCTCAAGGCCGACCGCCGCATGCTCGACCAGACCGGCGGCCTGTCGCTTGACCTGGAGCGCGGACGCTATCGCACCGTCGCTGAGGACGAGGGCCGCCACGGCTGGTGGCAGCCCGCCGTACGGGCCTATGTGCCGAGGCGGGACGAGGCCGGGAAACGCGCAGCGCCGCCAGGCGATCGCCCCCTTGCGCCTCAGTGATAGCGGCGCAGCAGACCCGCCAGCTTGCCCTGAACCACCACCTCGCGCGGATCGTAGATCTGCGGTTCATAGGCGGCGTTGGCGGGATCGAGCCGGATCCGGCCATGGTCGCGGTGGAGATACTTGAGCGTCGCTTCCTCGCCGCGAACCAACGCGACCACGATCTCACCGTCGCGGGCACTGTCGGTGCGCCGGATCAGGGCATAGTCGCCGTCGAGAATGCCCGCCTCGATCATCGAATCGCCCGACACTTCGAGCGCGTAATGTTCGCCCGCGCCGAGCAGCGCGGCCGGCACCGGCAGCATCGCGGCGGTTTCCATCGCCTCGATCGGGACGCCGGCGGCGATCCGCCCGTGGAGCGGAATCTCGATCACGTCGTTGGCCGGGGCGGGGCGGGCTTCTGGCGGACGGACCACTGCGGCGGCGCTGTTGGTGTTGGCCGCGCGCACCGCGGGCGTCTTGGCTTCGACGTCATCGGGCTGGCGCAGCACTTCCAATGCGCGGGCGCGGTTGGGCAGGCGGCGGATGAAGCCGCGTTCCTCAAGCGCCGAAATCAGCCGGTGCACCCCCGACTTCGACTTGAGATCGAGCGCTTCCTTCATTTCCTCGAACGAAGGGGAGACCCCGGTCTCTTCCAGGCGGACCTGGATGAAGCGGATCAATTCGTGCTGCTTGCGGGTCAGCATGCGCCTGTCACTCCGATGGAACGGGTGGAACATCCCAGCGATGTATCCGCACCGTTCAGTGAACGAATGCGGAACATCTAAGCAACGAAACGAATCGCGTCAAGCAATTCCGCCATTTCGGCGCAATCAGTCGGTGGCGCGCCAGGTCCCCGATTTGCCGCCGCGCTTTTCGATCAGGCGCACACCGGTGATGACCATGCCCTTGTCGATTGCCTTGGCCATGTCGTAGATCGTCAGCAGCGCGACCGAAACCGCGGTCAGCGCCTCCATTTCGACCCCGGTGCGCCCGGTGAGGGACGCGCTGGCGGTCACGCGCAGGGCGTCGTCCGCAAACGCAAAATCGACCGTCACGCTGTCGAGCGCCAGCGGATGGCACAGCGGGATCAGCTCGGCGGTCCTCTTCGCCGCCATGATCCCGGCGATCCGCGCGGCGGCGACGACATCGCCTTTAGGTGCCGTTCCGTCGCGAATCGCGGCGAGGGCGGAAGGGCTCATCGCGATGCGGCCCTCGGCCACGGCGACGCGCTGGGTCGCGGTCTTGCCGCCAATATCGACCATCCGGGCCTGCCCGTGTTCGTCGAGGTGGGTGAGGTCAGCCATCGAGCAGGCTCCGGGTTGCGGCCGCGACATCGGCCTGGCGCATCAGGCTTTCACCGACCAGGAAGGTGCGCACGCCGCGCTGCGCCAGGCGGAGCAGATCGGCGTGGTGGTTGATCCCGCTCTCGCTGACCAGCAGGGTGCCGTCCGGCGCCAGCGGCAACAGCCGCTCGGTCGTCGCCAGATCGGTGACGAAGCGCTTGAGATCGCGGTTGTTGACCCCGATCAGCCGCGAACGGAGCCGCGCGGCGCGCTCCATTTCGGCCTCGTTGTGGGCTTCGACAGCACGTCCATGCCGCGCTCGATCGCCGCGGCCTCGATCTCGGCCATTTGCGCGTCGCCCAGCGCGGCGACGATGATCAGGATCGCATCCGCTCCGATCGCGCGCGCCTCGGCAACCTGCCACGGATCGACCATGAAGTCCTTGCGCAGGACGGGCAGGGCGCAGGCCGCGCGGGCGGCAATCAGATAGTCCTCGTGCCCCTGGAAATAGGGCGCGTCGGTGAGCACCGAGAGGCACGCCGCGCCGCCCAATTCATAGGCAGCGGCGTGGGCCGGCGGATCGAAATCGCTGCGGATCAGTCCCTTGGAGGGCGATGCTTTCTTGATTTCTGCGATCAGCGCAAAGCCTTGTGTGGCCTTGGCCCGCAGCGCCGCCTCGAACCCGCGCGGCGCGGTTTGCGCGGCGGCGCGCGCATCAAGCTGGGCAAGCGACGAGGCAGCCTTGCGCACGGCCACTTCTTCGCGCTTGGTGGCGCAGATCTCGGCGAGTTTATCGGTCATCGTACGGTATCAATCCAGCAATCGAGCAGCGCCTTGGCCAGCCCCTTGTCGAGCGCCTCGGCGGCTTCCTCAACCCCTTCGAGCCAGTCCTCGACCTGTCCCGCGACCAGCAGGGCGGCGGCGGAATTGAGCAGCACGGCGTCACGGTAGGCGCCGGGCTGGCCCATTAGCAGGTCGCGCAAGGCGGCGGCGTTGAAGGCGGCATCGCCGCCGCGCAGGTCGCCAAGGTCATGCGCAGCAAGGCCAGCGTCTTCGGGCCGGATTTCTGCCGGCATGGCGGGCAGGCCCAGTGCGGCCATATAGCTGGTGCCCTCGATCGACAGCTCGTCGAGCCCTTCGGCGCCCGAGACGATCAGCGCCGCTTCGGTGCCGAGCAGCGCCATCGCATCGCAGTACAGTGCGATCAGCGAGGGATGCGCCACCCCGACCAGCTGACGGGTCACTCCAGCAGGATTGGCCAGCGGGCCGCAAAGGTTGAAAATCGTCCGCCGTCCCAGCGCCTTACGGATCGGCGCGACCCGGCCAAGCGCCGGATGGTGGGCCGGGGCGAAGAGGAAGGCGATGCCCAGGTCGGGCAGGGTCGCCTCGGCCATTTCGCTGGCCCGCGCCAGATTAAGCCCCAGCGCTTCGAGCGTATCGGCCCCGCCGGCCAGGCTGGAAGCGGCGCGGTTGCCGTGCTTGGCCACCGGCACCCCGCAGGCCGCGACGACCAGCGCCACTGCGGTCGAGACATTGACGCTGTGCTGGCCGTCACCGCCGGTGCCGCAGACGTCGATCGCGCCAGCGGGTGCAGCGATCGGCTGCATCCGCGCGCGCATCGCCAGGACCAGCCCGGCAACGTCGACCGCAGTTTCGCCGCGATCGGCGATCTCGACCAGCGTCGCGGCAATCGCATCGTCGCTCATCGCGCCGTCGAGCATGCGCCCGAACAGCGCCTCGGCCTCGGCCAGCGCGGCGCTCATACCAGTTCGCGGGTCGGGATGCCGCAGATCGCCAGGAAGTTGGCCAGCATGGCGTGGCCGTGCTCGGTGGCGATGCTTTCGGGATGGAACTGGACCCCGTGGATCGGCAGCGTCTTGTGGCGAAAGCCCATGACATGCTCGTCGTCGCTGGTCGCGTTGACCACCAGCGTATCGGGAATGTCCTTGACGATCAGCGAGTGATAGCGCGTGCCGATAAACGGCGAGGGCAGGCCCTTGAACAGCCCGGTACCGTCGTGGCTGACCGGCGAGACCTTGCCGTGCATCAATCCGCCGCGCACCACTTTGCCGCCGAAATACTGCCCGATCGACTGGTGGCCCAGACACACGCCGAGCAGCGGCTTACCGGCATCGGCGCAGGCCCCGACCAGGTCGAGGCTGACCCCGGCCTCGTTCGGAGTGCACGGCCCGGGCGAGATCAGGAAGCCCTGCGCCCCGGACGAGATCGCCTGACCGGCGCTCATCGCATCGTTGCGCACCACTTCGACCTCGGCCCCCAGCTCCATCAGGTAATGGACCAGGTTCCAGGTGAAGCTGTCGTAATTGTCGATGACCAGGATCATGATGGGGTCCTACTGCCCGAAACCGGCTTCGGAAGCCACCCGTACCGCCTCGCGCGCGGCAGCGATCAGGGCGCCGGCCTTGGCTTCGCACTCGCGCTGTTCATAGGCGGGGTCGCTGTCGGCGACGATCCCGGCCCCTGCCTGGACGTGGAGCACCCCGTCCTTGACCACCCCGGTGCGCAGCACGATGCAAGAATCGAGGCTGCCGTCGGGGGCGAAATAGCCGACCCCGCCAGCATAGGCGCCGCGGGTCTCGGGCTCGAGTTCGGCGATGATCTGGCAGGCGCGGACCTTGGGCGCGCCGCTGACCGTCCCGGCGGGAAAACCGGCAAACATCGCATCGACCGCATCGTGATGCGCGGTGTCGAGCCGCCCGACCACGTTGCTGACGATGTGCATGACGTGGCTGTAGCGTTCGACCGTATAGCTTTCGGTGACCTGGACCGTCCCGGCCTCGGCCACCCGGCCGACATCGTTGCGGCCCAGATCGAGCAGCATCAGGTGCTCGGCACGTTCCTTGGGATCGGCGAGCAGGCTGGCCTCGTTGGCGCGGTCTTCCTCGGGCGTGGCACCGCGCGGCCGGGTCCCGGCGATCGGGCGGATCGTCACTTCACCGTCGCGGACCCGGACCAGGATTTCCGGGCTCGAACCGGTGAGGGCAAAGCCGGGCAAATCGAGGAAATAGAGGAAGGGCGAGGGATTGACCCGGCGCAGCGCGCGGTACAGCGCCAGCGGGGGCAGGGCGAAGGGGCTGGTAAAGCGCTGCGCCAGCACGACCTGGAAGATGTCGCCAGCCTCGATGTAATCCTTGGCGCGGCGGACCATCGCGGCATAGTCGGCTGCGGGCATGACCGGGGTCAGCACCGGCGTGGGCTGGGCGGCGTCGGCGCGCGGCGCGGGGGCGGGCACGGCAAGCTGCTGCAGCGCCAGGTCGATCCGTTCCGCCGCCTCTTCGATCGCCAGATCGGGGGTCCGGCCCGACGGCCACAGCGGCGCGACGCAGAACAGTTCGTCGCTCAGCCGGTCGAAGACCAGGACCAGCGCGGGACGGACGAACAGCATGTCGGGCAGGTCGAGCGGGCTCGCCGCCGGGCGCGGCAGCTTTTCGACCAGGCCATAGGTTTCATAGGCGAAGTAGCCGACTAGGAACGCCAATGCGGGCGGCAGGCCGGCGGGCATGTCGATCCGGCAGGCGTCCACCAGCGCCCGCAGTTCGTCGAGGCTGCCGCCGGGAAGCGGGGTGAAACCGCCCCGGTCATGGCGCCATGCGCGGTTGATCTCGCAGGCCGCGCCGGTCGCGCGAAAGACCAGGTCGGGATCGAGCCCGAGCATCGAATAGCGCCCGCGCACCTCGCCGCCCTGAACCGATTCGAGCAGGAAGTCGCCGCGCCCTTCGACCATCAGCTTGGCCGCCGCGCCGACCGGGGTCTCGCTGTCCGCGACCAGTCGCCGCCAGACCAGCGTGGTCCGCTCCTGCGTCAGTGCGGCGCGCGCTTCGCTCTCATGCTCCATGCGCGCGGCGGACATGCGGCGGCCGGATCAGTTGCCGGTGCCGACCAGGCGGCTGCGCACCGCCTTGATCGCGTTGGCGTTGCGCTTGACGCCGATTTCGCCCCGCATTGCGGCGCGCAGCTGCTCGGACAGCTCGCTGCCCTGCAGCTGCGCGATCGACTGGCCCAGCCCAGCAAGGCGCGGGTCGTTGGCGGCGACCGTGCCGGGCACGACATCCTTGAGCTGGACCACAAACCACCCGCGCGCGCGCGGCGCACCGAGCAATTTGACCTTGCCCTTGGCCATCTGGAACAGCAGCCCGAGCGGCGGCGGAACCTGCTGCCCCATCGCCTGGATCTGCTGGCGCGCCATGTCGACCTCCTGCACCGGCGGCAAAGGCAGCCCGAGCCCAGCGACCACCGTGCCCAGATCGCCGCCCTTGCGGACCGCATCCTCGATCTTCTGCGCGACGGCCTTGGCCGCGGCGGCGCCCTTGGAGAGCTGGACGTCGGTGGCGACAATCGCTTTGATTTCGGCCAGCGGCGGCGGGGCGGCCAGCGCAAGCGTGCCTACGTCATAGACTATGAAGGCCTTGCCCGGCTCAACCTCGGCCAACTGCGGCTGCTTTTCGCCTTCCATGGCAAAGGCTGCCGCGACGACCTTGGCCAGGGCCGGCGGCGCCTTGGCCCCCTGCTGACCAAAAACACTGCCATCGGCGAGCAGCGCCGGGGTTTCCGCAACCGTCAGACCAAGTTCCTTGGCGACGTCGGTCAGCGATGCGCCGTTGTCGAATTCTTCCTCGATCCGCGCCGAAAAGTCGGTCAGCGCGGCACGGCGCTTGGCCACAGAAGCCTGCTGGACCAGCTCGGCGCGGGCCTGGTCGAGGGTCTTGCCCGGCTTGTTGTCGATGGCGTCGATGCGCAGCAGGGTCCAGCCGAGCGGCGCCTTGAGCGGGCCGATCAGCGCCCCCTTGGCGGCCCCGAAGGCAGCGTCGGCAACCGCTCGCGAGGTTTGCGCCGACAGCGCCGGCTTGCTCAACGAACCGAGATTTGCGGCGGCCAGGCCCTTCGACGCGGCCACTGTCTCAAGCGACTTGCCCGCGCCCAGCTCGGCCTGGATCGCCTTGGCAGCGGCTTCGGTCGGGAGGACCAGCTGGGTCAGTTTGCGGCTCTCGCTGGCGGCGAACAGCGC
>JBJTLX010000208.1:0-15290 GCA_046063245.1 Novosphingobium sp. | reverse complement strand
GTGACGATCGCCGGGCCGGGGATCACGTCGCCCTGGCGCAGTTTCGACCGGTCATAGATCACCGCCGCATGCTCGCGCCCGTCCATCCACAGCTTGTGGTCGCGCATTTTGGCAGCAGCCGGAT
The DNA here is from genome assembly GCA_046063245.1 of Novosphingobium sp. GTDB lineage: Bacteria > Pseudomonadota > Alphaproteobacteria > Sphingomonadales > Sphingomonadaceae > Novosphingobium. The sequence goes on along the minus strand of JBJTLX010000208.1, from coordinate 15,166 downwards.
TGCCGTCGCCCTTGGGCAGCTGTGCCGCGGGCAGGTCAAGCGCGCGGCCCAGCGCGACCGCGCGCAGGTTCACGATTTCGTGCGGGGTATCCATGTTGAAGGTGAACAGGCGGTGGTGCTCCTCATCGAAGCGTTTGAGAATGCCCTGCACCCCGTCGGCGCGCAGCACCTCGGCGGTGATTGTCAGCGGAACTTCAAAGGCTTGCCCGGCATAGCGGACATCGACTTCGAACTCTGAGGTGATGTCGCTTTCGGCCACCCCGTCGGAGGCCAGCTCGGCGCGGGTCTGCGCGGCCATCTCGTCCAGGATGGCGATCAGTTCCTCGGCCTTGGTCTGCGTGGCAAGGCGCGAAAAGCTGCGCGCGGTTTCGGTCCGCATCCGCGTGGTCGCATCGCCCAGCGCGCAGAGCACGCCGGGGCTGACCGGGCTGATCGCCGGCCAGGATCCCATCAGCCGCGCCACGGCGTTGACGTGGAGCGGCCCGGCTCCGCCAAAGCCCATCAGCGCGAAGTGGCGCGGATCATAGCCCTGCTGGACCGAGATCATGCGGAGTGCGCCGAACATGTTCTCGTTGACGATGTCGATGATCCCGCGCGCCGCCGCCATCAGATCGATCCCCAGCGCGTCGGCGATGGTCTGGACCGCCTTCTTGGCGCCTTCGCGATCGAGCTTGAAGCTGCCGCCGAGCAGGTTTTCGGGCAGGTAGCCCAGCACCACATTGGCGTCGGTCACCGTCGGCGCCTCACCGCCCTTGCCATAGGCAACCGGCCCCGGCACCGCGCCGGCCGATTGCGGACCCACACGCAGCGCCTTGGTCAGTTCCGGCACATAGGCAATCGACCCGCCGCCCGCGCCAACCGTCTTGACGTCAAGCGCCGAGGCGCGGACCGACAGGTGCCCGACCTCGGTGGTGCGCTGGCGCCGCGGCTCGAGGTTCTCGATCAGCGCCACGTCGGTGCTGGTCCCGCCGACGTCCAGCGTCAGGATGTTGCGGATGCCCGCGTTGCGGCCGACCCACAGCGCCCCGGTGACCCCGCCGGCCGGACCCGACATAAGAATGTTGACCGGATGCTCCTCGGCCTTGAGCGCGCTCATCAGGCCGCCGTCGCTGCGCAGCAAGGAAAGCTTGCCGGCCATCCCGGCATCGGCCAGCCGCGCGCGCAGGTTGGACACGTACTTGCCAACCACCGGGCGCACCGCGGCGTTGGCGACGGTGGTCAGGGTGCGCTCGTACTCCTGCATTTCGGGCAGGACTTCGTGGCTGAGCGAGACAGGCACCCCGGGCAGCACTTCGGCGGCGATCTGGCCGACGCGGGCTTCGTGCACGCCGCTGGCATAGGCGTTGATCAGGCTGACAGTCACCGCCTCGACCCCCTGGGCCTTGAGCAGACCGAGCTGGGTGCGCACGTCGTTTTCATCGAGCGGGCGCACTTCGTTGCCGTCGGAATCGATCCGGCCCTTGATCGTTACCGTGTCCTCCAGCGCCGCCAGCGGGCTGGGCTTGGGCCAGATGATCCACGCTGCCAGCCCGCCCGGGACGAAGCTGCGTGCGATCTGCATGATGTGGCGGTAACCCTCGGTGGTGACCAGCCCGACCCGCGCGCCCTTGCCTTCCAGAACCGCATTGGTCGCCACGGTGGTGCCGTGGAGGAAGGTCTCGATCGCACTCGGCGCGATTCCCGCCGCGGCGCAGATCGCGGTAACCCCGGTCAGGATCCCTTCGGAACTGTCGTGCGGGGTCGACGGGGTCTTATGCCGCCAGAACGCGCCGCTGCTGCCATCGAGCAGCAACAGATCGGTAAAGGTGCCGCCGACATCGACGCCAAGGCGATAACCCATGCTTGTCTTCTCCTAGACGGCCTTGGGGAACGGCGGCGTGTGCGCGACCATTCCAGGCAGTGTGCGTTGCATTTCACCGGCAAGCCAGTGGTTGGTTTCGATCAGTGCGACCAGATCGAGCCCGGTGGCGATCCCGGCGCGTTCGAGCATGTAGGTGACGTCCTCGGTCGCAACATTGCCCGCAGCGCCGGGAGCGAAGGGGCAGCCGCCGAGCCCGCCGATCGAGGCATCGACCACGCTGGCCCCCGCGCCGATCGCCGCCCAGACATTGGCCAGCCCGGTGCCGCGGGTGTTGTGGAAGTGAACCCGCACCGGCAGCGGCGCGACCGCTTCGCGCACCCGCGCCACCAGCCGCGCCACCTGCGCCGGATTGCCCACGCCGATGGTGTCGGCCAGCGCAATCTCGACCGGGCCGGCTTCGGCAATCGCCACCGCCATCGCAACCACCCGGTCTTCGGCGACCTCGCCCTCGAACGGGCAGCCGAAGCTGGCGGCGATGGTCGCCTGTCCGGTGCGTCCGGCGGCGCGGGCGGCGGAGATTATGGCCTTGCTCGCCTCGACCGAGCCCTGGCTGGTCTGGCCCTGGTTGGCCATGGCGAAGGTGTCGGTCGCTACCGCCACCGCGCCCAGCTGATCGATTCGCCCGGTCGCCAGCGCGCGCTCGGCACCGCGCAGATTCATCACCAGGCCGATGTAGGTGACATCGCCGCGTTCGGGCAGGCCCTCGCACACCGCCTCGGCATCGGCCATCTGCGGCACCGCACGCGGGTTGACGAAGCTGGTCACCTCGATCCGACGCGATCCCGCCGCGATGGCGCGTTCGATCAGGCCGAGCTTCGTTGCCGTGTGAACGGTCTCGGCGACGTTCTGCAACCCGTCACGCGGGGCGACCTCGACCATTTCGATGCGATCTGTATACAATGCGCTCATGCCGGCCGTGCCGCGTCGATGGTCGTCAGCCCCTGGTGGGCATCGGCATAGGCGTGGAAGGCGCGGCGAATGTGCGCCGCCATCACCGCTTCGGCCCAGGCCCCGTCGCGGCGGGCAAAGGCGGCGAGCAATTCCTCGTGCTCGCCGTGCGAGCGGCGCAGCGCATCGCGGCCATATTGGTGTGCGGTGCGCCACACCACCGGCTGCTCGATCAGCGTTGCCAGCAGCGAAGCGAGCCGCCGCGACTGCGCCGATTCGAGGATCAGCGCGTGGAAATCGCGGTTGGCCTCGAGAAAGCCGTTCACGTCGGGCGGATCCATCTGCACCGCGCGCAGGATCGCCTGATTGCAGGTGCGCAGCTGCTGCAGGGTAACATCGTCCATCCGCTCGGCCGCGCGGCGGGCGGCGTGGCTTTCCAGCATCGCGCGCAGCTCGAAGGCGTCGGCGACGTCGCCCAGCGACCAGTCGGCAACGAAGCTGCGCTGCGCCTCGTTGCGCTTGACCAGCAGCTCGCCTTCCAACCTGCGCAGGGCATCGCGCACCGGGGTGCGCGACACGCCGCAGCGTTCGGCCAGGGCTTCCTCACCCAGCTGCGATCCCGCGGGCAGTTCGCCCGACAGGATCATGCTGCGGATCCCGGCATAGGCGCGATCACTGGCGCGCGACATGAAAGCTCCCAAACTGCTTGACCAAGGCCATTTGTATACAATAGACTGCCCGCCTAGCAAGCCGCGACTGCTGTGAGGGCACGATTTTTTCGCGGCGGCCGTAACAGGGAGTCTTCCAATGCGCGTCACCCACTGGCTGCTGTCAGCCTCGATTGCCGGTCTTGCATTCGCTTCGGCCCCGGCCCTGGCCCAGGACAGCGCGGCACAGCCCGCCGCCGATGCGGACGAAGGCGCGATCATCGTCACCGCGCGGCGCCAGAACGAACGGCTGCAGGACGTGCCGGCCTCGGTCGCGGTGCTGACCGCCGCCGCGCTGGAACGCACCGGGGCGACCACGGCCGACGATTTCGTCCAGCTGACCCCCGGGGTGACCATCGTCACCGGCACCGCCGAAGCCGGCGATACCCAGATCAACATCCGCGGGATGAACGGCGCGCGCGACGCGGAAAGCTCGGTCGCGCTGGTCGTCGACGGGATCCTCAAGACCAATACCGCCCAGCTCAACCAGGACCAGGGCACGCTGCAGCAGGTCGAAATCCTCAAGGGTCCGCAGGGCGCGATCTATGGCCGCAACGCCGCTGCCGGGGCGATCGTGATCCAGACGCTAAAGCCGACCGAGACCCTGAGCGGCGGGATCAAGGGTTCCTACGGCGAACACAACACCTGGAGCACCGCCGCGCACATCGCCGGGCCGATCGGCGACGGCGCCGGCTTTGTCCTGTCGGGCGGCTATGAACGCAGCGACGGCTTCTACAAGAACGTGTTCCTGGGCAATCGCAGCGTGGTCGACGATCATCGCTCTTGGTCGGTCGATGGCCGCGTCATGCTGGGGATGAACAGCGCCACCACGGTCGATCTCAAGGCCCGCTATGCCGAATTCCACGGTGCCTCGCTGCCGTTCAACGCGGCCTTCGCCCTGCCCAATTTCGCGCCGTTCAACCCGGCCTTCTACGAAGACGTCAATCGCCACCCGTTCAATTTCTACAGCAATGTCCGCCCGACCAACGATCAGACCAGCTTCGATGTCTCGGCCAAGCTCGAACATGACTTCGGCAGCGTCAAGCTGACCGCCTGGGCGCTCTATTCCGACATCAAGCAGGATCTGGTCGCCGACGGCACTTCCGCCGATTTCGGGCGCTACGTCTTCGCCGCCAACCCCGCGGCCCAGCCCGCGGTGGATGCGTGCGTCGCGACAACCGCGGCCAATACCGGCTTCCCGGTCAACCAGCCCGGCTTCGTCGGCCCGACCCCGACACCCTTCCTGTTCGCCCCGACCACTGGATCGACCTTCGGACCCTACAGCCCGACGACCTGCGACGGGATCCAGTACCAGCTCCGCAACCAGCGCGATTACAGCGGCGAAGTGCGCCTCGCCTCGACCGGCGACGGCCCGCTCGGCTGGCAGCTGGGAGCTTACTATCTGCACATCGACCGTACCGTCGGGGTCAGCCTGGGCGGGGACGAAGGCCAGGGCGTGATCAAGCAGCTCTACAACGCCCCGAACACCACCAACCCGACCTCGTTGCTGCTGGCGGACAAGTTCAAGACCAATGTCTATGCCGCCTTCGGTTCGCTCGACTGGAAACCGACCGACCAGATCAGCCTGGGCCTGGCGCTGCGCTATGACAGCGAGCACCGGACTTCGGCATCGCTGGTCCCGACCGCGACCGACCCGTTCACCGGCGGGCCGATCAATCCCGGCCAGGCCTTCGGTCCGCTGCTGCCGCAGGCCAAGACCTTCAACCAGCTCGAGCCCAAGATCTCGCTCAGCTGGCACCCGACCAGCCGGTTCAACCTCTATGCCGACTGGGGCATCGGGTTCAAATCGGGCGGGTTCAACAACCAGGGCTCTTCGGCGCTGATCAACCAGAACTTCAACGATGGCGTCACCCTCGGCACGATCAACGCCGGGGTCAACATCAGCGACCAGTACCGCAAGGAAAAGTCGAGCGCCTTCGAAGTGGGGATGAAGGGCAGCCTGCTCGATGACCGGGTGACCTTCGATCTCGCCGGCTACTACACCCAGGTCACCGACATGCAGTTCTTCGAATTCTTCGTCGGCGGCTTCGGCCTGCTGCGCGTGGTTTCGAACATCGACAAGGTCGACATCAAGGGCGCCGAGCTCAATGTCGGGGTCCGGGTGATCGACGGCTGGCGCTTCTTCGCCTCGGGCAATGTCACCGACAGCGAGATCAAGAAGAACAGCTCGCGCCCCTATACCGTCGGCAACAAATCGCCCTACACCGCCGACTTCACCATCAACCTCGGCACCGAAATCAGCGCGCCGATCGGCGACAGCACCAAGCTGCTGGTCCGTGCCGACTATCGCATCACCGGCCCGACCTGGTTCAGTTCGGTGCAGTGCCAGACCCGGCCGACCCTGTTCACCGGGCTGATCCCGATCTCGTCGCTCAGCTTCCTGCCCGCCTCGACCGGCGATGCCAGCTATTGCAAGGCCAAGCGCGAAGCCTTCGGCGTGCTCAACCTGCGCGCCGGGATCCAGACCGAGCGGTTCTCGATCGCGGCCTTTGCCAACAACATGCTCGACCGGCGCTATCTGGCCGAGGTGATCCCGGCGATCGAGTTCGGCGGATCGTTCATCTCGCCCGGCGCGCGGCGGGTGGTCGGGGTGGAAGCCTCGGCCCGGTTCTGAGGGCACGGGCAATAGCAAACCTATTCAGGCAATGGTTCCGGCGCGGGACCATTGCCTGGCGCTTTGCAGGCGAATAAGCGCTGAAGACCGGTCCTGGCGACCGGACCTTCGACCGCTCCAGCGCCGGACGTGCCATGACTTTCGATCCAGACCGCCATTCGCATCGCCGTTTCGATCCGCTGGGCGATGAATGGATCCTCGTTTCGCCCCAGCGTACCCAGCGGCCGTGGCTGGGCGAACGCGACGATGCCCCCCGCGTAGAGCAACCCTCGCACGATCCCGCGTGCTACCTGTGCCCCGGCAATGCCCGCGTGGGGGGCGAGCGCAATCCCGACTATGCCGGGCCCTATGTCTTCGCCAACGATTTTCCCGCGCTCCAGGCCGATGTGCCGGAGCAGGCGGGGAGCGGCGATGCGCTGTTCCGCACCGCCCGTGCCACCGGCGAAGCGCGGGTGATGTGCTTCTCGCCCGATCATTCGCGGACGCTGCCCGATCTCGACCAGGCCGAGCTTGTCGCCGTGGTGGATGGCTGGTGCGAACAGGCCGCCGAACTGGGCGCGCGCTGGCGCTGGGTCCAGGTGTTCGAGAACAAGGGCGCGATGATGGGCTGTTCCAACCCGCATCCCCACGGACAGATCTGGGCAACCGACCAGATCCCGCAATTGCCCGCGACCGAGTGCCGCACCCAGGCCGCCTGGCTGCAGGAGCATGGCCAGCCGCTGTTGCTGGAACTGGCCGCGCGCGAGGCCGGCGGCCCGCGCTGCGTGGTCGAGACGCGCGACTGGCTGGGCATCGTCCCCTATTGGGCGAAATGGCCGTTCGAAGTGCTGCTGCTGCCGCGCTTTGCGGTGCAGCGCCTGCCCGATCTGGATCCGGCCCGGCGCAGCGATCTGGCCGAGGCGGTGGGCCGCGTGACCCGCGCCTATGACGCGCTGTTCGACGTCAGCTTCCCCTATTCGATGGGCTGGCACGGCGCACCGTTCGATGGCGAGGACCATCCCGAATGGCAGCTCCACGCCCACTTCTATCCGCCGCTGCTGCGCTCGGCCGAAGTGCGCAAGTTCATGGTCGGCTACGAGATGCTGGCCGAGGCCCAGCGCGACCTGACCCCCGAACAGGCCGCCCAGCGGCTGCGCGCGGCGGCACCGTGAAGGCGCTGCAGGACCGCGTCCGCGCCGGGTTTCAGCAGGCGTTCGGTGCAGCCCCGGCGGTGCTGGCGGCGGCACCGGGACGGGTCAACCTGATCGGCGAGCATACCGACTACAACGACGGCTTCGTCCTGCCGATGGCGATCGGCGTCGGCACCGTCATCGCCGCCCGCCCGCGCAGCGACCGGCAGGTCACCATCGCCGCGCTCGATCTGGGGCAAAGCGCCAGCTTCGCGGTCGACGCGCCGGTCGCGCACGGCCCTGCGGGTGACTGGAGCAACTATCCGCGCGGGGTCGCAGCCGCGCTGATTGCCCAGGGCCTGACGCTGGGCGGGGCCGATCTGGCGGTGGCCGGCGCGGTTCCGCAGGGCGCCGGACTGTCCTCCTCGGCCTCGCTCGAAGTGGCGACCGGGCTGGCGCTGGCGGCACTGGCGGGCCAGCCCGACCACGACCGTACCGCGCTCGCCCTTGCGGGCCAAAGCGCCGAGCATCACTATGCCGGGTGCAATTGCGGGATCATGGACCAGCTGGTTTCGGCCCGGGCGCAGAACGGTCATGCCCTGCTGATCGACTGCCGCAGCCTGGACTGCCGCGCGGTGGCCATGCCGGCGGACTGCGCGGTGCTGATCGTCCATTCGGGGATCAGCCGCGGGCTGGTCGACGGCGAGTACAACGCCCGGCGCCTCCAGTGCGAAGCCGCGGCAAAGCATTTCGGGGTTGCCGCGCTGCGCGACGTCGATCTGGGCAGGCTCGCCGCCGATGGCGCAGGGCTGGACGCAACCGTGCTGCGCCGGGCGCGCCATGTCGTGTCGGAAAATGCGCGGACGCTGGCCGCGGCCGAGGCGCTCGAGCGGGGCGATCTTGCCGCGCTCGGCGGGCTGATGGGCGGATCACACGCCTCGATGCGCGACGACTTTGCCATCACCACCCCCGAAATCGACGCGCTGGCGGCGATGATGGCGGCGGCGCTGGACGGCCACGGCGGGGCGCGGATGACCGGCGGCGGGTTCGGCGGCGCGGTGATCGCGATTGCCCGGCGCGGCGCGGTCGACGAACTCGCCGCCAGGGTCGCGCGCGATTACCGCACGCCGCAGGGCGAGGCGCCGCAGATTATGATCGAAACCCCCGCAGCGGGCGCGCACCTGATCGCGCCTTAGCCGTCGCCGGGTGTGCCGCAGCTGGCCGGTGGTACCCCCGCGAATCCGGGATTGTGCTTCGCCCGCGTTGGGTTAAACCGCGCTCTGCGTTGTGGGGACGATCCAGCATGAAGCAGGCCGAGACCGGGGAGACGCTGCAGATCATTCCCGGCACCGCCGTTGCCGCACTGTTCGGCCGGTTTCAGCTGTTTGCGGCCGACGGCGGCGAGATCGTCATCGGCAATCGCCGCGCCCGCGCGCTGCTGGCGATGCTCTGTCTGACCAGTGGCGAGACCTTCGATCGCGATTTTCTGAGCAAGCTGCTGTGGCCCGGCCGTTTCGAAGCCCACGCCAAGGCCAGCCTGCGCCAATGCCTGCTCGATCTGGGCAAGCTGCTGGCGCCCTGCGGCCGCGACATCGTCGATGCCGCGCGCGGCACGGTGGCCTTGCACCCCGGGACGATCGTGACCGACCTGGCCGCGCTGGAACACGCCCTTATGCGCGGCGAACACGATGTTGCCGCAGCCCAGCTGGCGGCGATCGGCAACAAACCGATCCTCGACCAGATGGACCTTGGCGATGCTTTCAACGAATGGCTGGCCCGCCACGCGGCAGATGCGGAAAAGCGGCTTGGCGATGCCGTTGCCAAGGCCCTGGCCGCGCTGGAGTGCGGCGGCGACAGCGCGGCGCATGCCCGGCTGGTGCAGGCCTGGTCGGCGCGTGCGCCGGCCGCCGCAAGTGCCCCGGTACCTGTGCCCGCCGCCCGCCTGCGGATCGCGGTGCTGCCGTTTCAGTCGATCGGCACCGAAAGCGCGCAAGACTATTTTGCCGACGGCATTGTCGACGAGCTGATCACCACGCTGGGCCAGGTGCCGCAGATGCTGGTCGCCGGGCGCACCTCGTCGTTCCACTTCCGCGGCACCGCGCTGTCCGCCGCGCAGGTTGCGGCCGAGCTGGGAGTGTCGCACCTGGTCGAGGGATCGGTCCAGCGCCAGGGTGAGCGGGTGCGGATCCATGCCCACCTGATCGCGGGCGACAGCGGTTTCGAGCTGTGGGCCGACCGCTTCGACGGCACGCTGGACGATGTCTTCGCCTTTCAGGAACGGGTGGCGCAAGCGATCACCGCGGCGATCGGGCAGGCGCTCGACATGACCATGCAGGCCCCGCAGGTGCGCGGCATGACTCACAGCAAGGAGGCCTTTGAGCTGTACTTGCAGGGCCAGGCGCTGTGCGCGCGGCGCTTTGGCGACGGCGTGCTCGATACCGCGATAAGCCTGTTCGAACAGGCGCTGGCGCTCGATCCCGATTTTGCCGAATGCTGGGTCGCCCTGGCCGAAGCGCATCAGCTGGTTTCGGTCTATACCCAGTGCCTCGATCGCAATGGCGAAGCCGCGAAGATGGCCGACTGCGCGCGGCGCGCCATCGCCTTGGCGCCAGGGCTGGCCTATGCCTATTCGCTACTCGGCCTGTACGAGCTGACCCGGTTCAACTTTGTCGGCGCACTGGACTATGCCTTTCAGTCCTACCGGCTTGAGCCCAACAATCCGGCGGTGACGATGCGCCTCGCCTCGTTCCTGATCTTCATCGGCCGGACCCGGGATGCGGCGCCGTTCATCCAGGCGGCGCTGGACCAGGACCCTGCGGACGGGCGCAAGTATGCGCTGCTGTGCGGCGTGCAGTTCTGCGCCGGCGATCTGACGGCGGCAAACGAATCCGGCTTGCGGATGGTTGCGCTGGGCATGCCCTCGACCCTGCTGGCGGTCACGACGGCGGCGCTGGGCAACCGCGACCTGGCGATCGCGCAGTACCTGCAGACCCAGCAGATGGTGAACGGCATCATCCTGCCGCCGGTCGGGATCGGCATTCAGACTCCCGAGGCGATGGACGCCTATTGGCAACTCGCCGCCAAGGCGATCTGCGGCGGAAGCCTGGAAGAACGGCAGACCTATTGGCAGGTCCTGGAAATGCTGTTTGCGGTGCTCCACGACAAGGCCGACCTGGCGATCAGCGGCCCCGCCGTGCTGACCGGCAATCCCGATCTGGTGTTCAGAACCTTCGGCCACTGCGTCAGTCCGTCCAACCTGATTGCCATGGTGCCGCTATGGGCCGGGATCGAACCGATCTGCCAGATCTGGCAGCACCCCGAATTCATCCCCTTCGCCCAACGCATCGGCATGGCCGCGGCGTGGGACAAGTACGGCTGGCCCGACCGGCTGCCCCCGCCGGACAATCGCGTCAGCGCCGATTGACGCACTATTGACGCTTTATTGACGGTCGGGCGGATTGACGCCTGACGCTACGGCACCGCACTATCGGCGCCGGGGATCGCAGACATTCTTGGAGCATTTGGCAAGGCCGGAAACCCGGCTTTTGACGGCGGGACAGCCGTGCCTGCTTCAGGGACAACAGGAGAGCTGCCATGAAGACGATCAAGACCATTCTGACCGGAACCGCCCTGGCCATCGCCGTCGCCCTGTCCGCGCCCGCCGCGGCGCAGGAATCGAGCTACAAGCCCGGCACCGTCTGGCAGGTCAGCGAGATCAAGGTGCTGCCCGGCCAGTTCGAAAACTACCTCGATTACCTCGCCACCACCTGGAAGAAGATCCAGGAAGCCGGCAAGGCCGAAGGCATGGTGGTCGAATACCACGTCCTGTCGCTCGACAATTCCCGCGCGAACGAGCCCGATCTGGTGCTGGTGGTCGAATACAAGGATTACCTGACCACGGCACAGCAGGAAGCGATGCAGAAGAAGGTCAACGCCCTGCTCGCCCAGGACAACCGCGGCGCCGCCACCGCCGCCGCCGGGCGCACCAAGATGCGCGAACCGATGGGTTCGCAGGCCTACCAGGAATTGGTTCTGAAGTAAGCGACCCACTTCAGGATCATGGCAGGCGGCGTGGAGTCCCGCGCCGCCTGCCAGACCTCCCGGCGCATTCCGGATCCCGGAGCCAGCCATGACCAGCGTCCACGCCATTGCCAGCCAGTTCACCGCGATGCTGCGTGCGGGCCAGTTTGTCGCCGCAGGCGAGCGCTACTGGGCCGACGACGTGGTCAGCATGGAACCGGCCGATTTCAGCGGCGGGCAGCGGGCCACTGCAATCGGTGCCGCGGCGGCGCGGCGCAAATGCGCCGCCACGTTCGGCACCGCCGTCCTCGACGAGATCGGGATCGATGGGCCCTTCATCACCGGCAACCAGTTCGCGCTGTTTCTCGACCTGGTGACCCTCGATCCGAACAGCGGCCAGCGCCGGCCCTTCACCGAGATCGCACTCTACACGGTGCGCGGCGACCAGATCGCCGAGGAAAGGCATTTCTATGACTGATCGTCCCAAAACCCTGTCGCGCCGCGCTTTTGGCACCGCCGCCCTGCTCACCGGCATGCTGGCCGCACAGCGCGCGCTGGCCCTGCCCGCGCTGACCGAGGAATCGCCGATGGGGCCGTTCTATCCGGCCGGCTACCACGGCGAGGACGACTTCGACCTGACCCTGCTCAAGGGGCATCGCACCCGCGCCCTGGGCGATGTCATCGAGGTCAGCGGACGCGTGCTCGACCGGCTCGGCAACCCGATGCGCGGCGCGCGGATCGAACTGTGGCAAGCCAACGCGGCGGGCCGCTATGCCCACAAGAACGACACCAGCGCCGGCCCGCTCGACCCCAATTTCCAGGGTTTCGCCCGGTTGGTGACCGGCCCGACCGGCGAATGGCGGATCCGGACGATCCGCCCGAACCTGTACGGGCGGCGCACGCGCCACATCCATTTCGACGTGGCCGGACGCGCGCACCGGCTGATGGCGCAGATGTATTTCCCCGAAGACCCGGAGAAGAACGCCAGCGATGCGCTCTACCGCGATCTTGGCGAGGGCGCGGCCACCGCGCTGGCCCGGCTCGACGCGCCGGACCGCTATCGCTGGGACATCGTCCTGATGGACGGCGCGCCATGACCGCGGTCGCACTGGCAGGCCGGACCACCCCGGTCCTCGCGCTCAGCGACCACCGCAGGCTGCGCTTCGCCATGCTCGGGCTGCTCTACTTCGCGCAAGGGCTGCCCTTCGGCCTGTTCGACTTTGCCCTGCCGGCGTGGCTGGCGCAGAACGGCGCCTCGGCGGCGGCGATCGGCAGCGTCCAGGCGCTGATCATCCTGCCGTGGACCTTCAAGCTGGCCTATGGCCTGCTGATGGACCGCTATGCCTTTCTGGCGATGGGACGGCGGCGGCCGTGGATCATCATCGGCCAGGCGGGGCTGGCGCTGGGCTTTCTGGCGCTGGCGCTGGTCAACCCGGGGGTGCAGCAGATCGGCCTGATCGCCGCCTTCGGCTTTGCCCTGGGGCTGTCATCGGCGGTCCAGGACGTCGCGGTCGACGGGCTCGCGGTCGACATCCTGCCGGGTGACGAGATCGAGCGGGTCAACGGCTACATGTTCGGCGCCCAGGCGCTGGGGATCGCCGCGAGTTCGGCGGTCAGCGGCTATCTGATCGCCTGGTTCGGCCTGCCCGTTGCGGTCCTGACCCTGGCCGCCACGGTCGCCGCGATCCTGCTGCTCGTGGTGATCGTGCGCGAACGGCCCGGCGAGCGGCTGCTGCCGTGGACCGCCGGGACGGCATCGCAGCGTAATCTCGACCTTCATCTCGGTGCCTTCGGACCGATCCTGCGCAATCTCGGCAAGGCGATGTTCACCCGTCAGACGCTGATCCTGGTTCCGGCGCTGATCGCAGTGGTCGCCGCCTGGGGGATCTTTCTGGGGCTGGCCCCGCTGTTCGCCGCGCGCGAACTCGGCTGGGGCAAGGCGATCTACAGCAGCTGGAGCGGCCAGGCCAATATCGTCGCCGGGATCGCCGGGGCCCTGGTGTTCGGGACGCTCGCCAGCCGCTGGGGCCCGCGCCGGACCTTCATCGCCAGCGCCCTGCTGACCGGCGGCGCGGGCGCGGCGATGTATCTGGTGCAAGACCACTGGACCAACCCCACGATCTTCATCGCCGCGATCATCACGTTCAATGTGCTGTGCGTGCTGCGCGGCGTGGCAACGGGTGCCTTGGCCATGCGGCTGTGCACGCCGGCGATCGCCGCGACCCAGTTCGCGGTGTTCATGGCGATCCTCAACCTCGGGCGCTCGCTCGCCTCGGCCTCGCTCGGCTGGCTCGACGCTATGGGCGGCCTGCCCGCGATGTTCATCGCCGTGGTGGTCTGCGCCGTGACTGCCGCGCTCTTTGCCTTTGCCGCGAAGGTAGGCCGCTGAAATGGCGCCGATGTAGACCCCGCGCTGGTCAAGCTGCGCGCCGCCGCTGCGGGGCGCATCGCCGCGAAACGAGGGCCGGGACCCGGCGCTAAGCGCATGACTCACGCCGTGGTCTTGCCGCCCCTCCATCCTTGCGATGCGCGGATCCGGTCCGATCGCGGCGGAAATTGCAGCCCCCTTCGCAGCGTTTGATTTCGATCAAGGCCCCCGCCGACAGGTGGGCGCACGGTCGTGCCTGACGATCGATACGTTTCTCCCCAACTCGGGCGGCTGCCTTCAAGGACGCCGCCCGTCTTTTTTGAAGCGTCAGACCGCCGCGCTGAAACGCCGCGCCGATTGGCGGCGATAGGGGTCGAACAGCGCCGCGATAGTGCGGGCATAAGGGAGGCCGCCCGGCGCGATGCAAAGGGTGGTACCGATCAGATAGGCAAGTCCGCGGTCCAGGAAGGGCCGCAGCCCGGACTCGACCTCTGCGGCCAGCGCCGGCGCGATCGCAGCACGCCCGCGGCACAGCAGGTCTTCGATAATGGCCGCCCGGCGCTGGTCTTCCGCGCTGCGCCGCACCCCTCCGGCCGCCGGCAGCAGATCCTGCGAGATCAGCATGCGATAGCGCCCCGGGTTCTTCTCGTTCTGCACCAGCACCGAATCGAAGCAGCTGATCGCCGAGGCGCCGAGACCGATCAGCGTTGCCGCCTGGTCGTCGGTAAAGCCCTGGAAATTGCGCCGCACCGCGCCGTCGTGCGCGGCCTGCGCCAAGGGATCGCCGGGCCGCGCAAAATGGTCGAAGCCGATCGGAACATAGCCCGCCGCGGTCAGGTGGCGATAGCCGAAGTCGGCCATGGCGAAGCGCTGCGCCTGATCGGGCAGCGCCGCGGCGTCGATCCGGCGCTGGCGCGGGATCAGCTGCGGGACATGGGCATAGCCGAACAACGCGATCCGGTCCGCACCCAGCATGAGCGCGCGGTCGAGCGTCTGCTCGAGCTGCGCCAGGCTCTGCCCGGGCAGGCCGTACATCAGGTCGAAGTTGAGCGAGCTGATCCCCGCGCGGCGCAGCAGCGCGGTCGCCTGGGCAATCGCCGCGTCGGGCTGGATCCGGCCGATCGCGGCCTGCAGCGCGGGCTCGAAGGTCTGCACCCCAAGGCTGGCGTGGCTGACCCCGACCCAGCCCAGCACCTCGCCCCATTCCGCGGTCAGGGTGCGCGGGTCGAGCTCGATCGAGTAGTCCGGCCGATCGAGCGCAAAGTGCAGCGTCAGCGCATCGAGCAGCCTGACGAAATCGGTGGGTGAGATGGCGTTGGGACTGCCGCCGCCGAACGCGATCCGCTTGACCGCGACGCGGCCATCCAGCCGCGCCCCGGTAATCGCGATCTCGCGGTGGAGCGACTCGAGATAATTGTGGAGCCGCTGGCTCTTGTTGGCGGCCCCGGTGTTGCAGCCGCAGTACCAGCAGATCTGCTCGCAGAACGGGATATGGGCATAGAGCGAGACATCGCCGACCACGCTGCGCAGCGCATGGTCAGCCTCTGCCGCGCCGACGGTTGCGGTGAACTCCGCCGC